>NZ_JAMDGS010000004.1:0-230231 GCF_028657055.1 Pseudomonas aphyarum | reverse complement strand
AAGCTGTAGGCGTTGCCCTTGATGCCATGCTCGTCGAGGATCAGCGCGATGATTTTCGGCGCCGACATCTGCTGGTAGATGCGCTGGTTGGTGCGGTGATGCAGGTATTGCAGTTGCGGCACCAGCGAGACTTTGTAGCGGGTCAGGCGCTTGCCGGCATCGCCCTGGGCAACGCGGTAGATCTGGCCGTGGATGCCCGAGCCCTGCGGATCGAGGGCGAGGAATGCCTGTTTGTGCAGGAGCTTTTCCAGGTCCAGATCCGGGTTCTCGCTGACCAGTTCCAGGTCGAAACGGAACGGCTGGCTGATGCCTTCGGTGCCGGTGAACGACAGCACTTGCAGGTCGCAAACGTAGTCCTCAACGGTCAGGCTGAAGTGCGTTTCGTTGGCTGGACTGAACATTTGACGCTCCTTGAGGTGAAACGGAATCTCCTGAAAGTTCTAACCTCGGCGAAAGCCTGATCCAGAACCGAGTCGGATCATAAAGGCTTAAAGTTGCGCAAAAAGTTGCGCACATGCCCTGAAAGCCACGGTTCATAAGGTCTGTTCGAAGTTGCTACGAAATGTTTCTTGGCGAAGTGATATCACTTTTGCTGATATTTCCAAGTGATTGTCGATCCCTCCAGGCGATAGAGTGGAGCGCAGACAGCAACCTGAACGCAGGAAACGAGATGGCAAAGTTCTACGATGCGCGCGGCAATATCTACGGCGTGGTTTCACCCCTACAGGTGCGTGAGGCGGGCATCGACCTGCCGGCCAACGCACAAGAGGCGGCGTCATCCAGAGCCATCTGGAGCGGGCAGGCCATTGCGACATTCTGCCAATGGCCTGACGCAATCCGGCCCGCCGGTGCCAAACATCATCGCAGCGATGGCTTGCTGATCGGCCCTTTTCAGTCCTCGGCACCCTTTGATCTGCTGATCGTCAACACCGACGGCACGCTGGCCGAGCGCAGCGGCAACGGTCTGACGATTTTTTCTCAGGCGCTGCTTGAGCAGGGGCTGATGCCAGAGCAGGGCGCATCGTTGCAGGTGCATCACGACAAACAGGATGCGCAGTCGCCCGTGCCGATCTCGGTCAAGCCGGCTGAGGTGGCGGGCGTGCAGGGCTTCTGGCTGGATCTCGGGCAACCCGGATTCGGCCCGGCAGCCGTCAGTGCGCTCGGCGTTGAACCGGTGCCTTTCAACGGTGTGGAAATCAGCCGTGTCAGACCGTTGGCGCAACTCGACCCCGCCTGGGCGCACAGCCAGTTCGTGCGCATCGGCAATCCACATTGCGTGACGCTGGTGCAGGATGAAGCCGCATTGCCGAGCAACGCGCAGATGCTTGAATCGCCGCTGACGGACAGTCTGACCGCAATCGCCTTCGCCGCACCTGTCGGTGCCGGCCAGCCGTGCCCGGCCGGGGTCAACCTGCAATGGGCGACGCGTGTCGGCGATCAGCGCATTGTGGCGCGGGTATTCGAACGGGGCGAAGGCCCGACCGCCTCATCCGGCACCAGCGCCAGTGCAGTGGCGAGCGCGGCGTGGCGGGTGGGCTGGGTGTCAGCGGGAGAGGTGCAGGTGGTGATGCCCGGCGGAACCGCGCCGATCCTGCTGGAGGAGTGCAATGGAGAACTGCTGCGAGCGCGCCTGTTCGGCACGGCGCACCCGACAGAAAAGTGAAGTCCCTTTCATGATCGTCCCCCCGGGAACGATGGATCCCTTGGGCTTCACTGTGAGCCGGTTCGCTGCGGTTGTCGCCTGTCAGATCTGACAGGTTGGCTCTATCGTTTTGCGATAAAACCGGCGCGAACCATAACCGCCACTCAACCCTCCACGAACTCCACCACCGGCATCTGCCGCTTCATCAGCACCTTGCCGTTGCGGATCGAATACAGCGGCAGGCCCTGGCTGCGGATCACTTCGTAATCGCTGTCTGCCGAGAGGATCAGCAGGTTGGCCGGGCGACCCTGTTCCAGACCGTAGCGTTCGCCAAGGTGCATGGCCTTGGCGCTGTTGTCGGTGACCAGGTCCAGCGCGCTCTGCAGGTTGCGGTAACCGAGCATGTGGCAGATGTGCAGGCCGGCTTCGAGTACCCGCAGGATGTTGCCGTTGCCCAGCGGATACCACGGATCGACGATCGAGTCCTGACCGAAGCAGACGTTCATGCCGGCTTCGAGCAACTCGTTCACGCGGGTCACGCCACGGCGTTTGGGGAAGTTGTCGAAGCGCCCTTGCAGGTGAATGCTTTCGGTCGGGCAGGAGACAAAACTGATCCCCGAATGCCCGAGCAGGCGGAACAGTTTGGCGCAGTAGGCGTTGTCGTAGGAGCCCATTGCGGTGGTGTGGCTGGCAGTCACGAGGGCGCCCATGTCGCGGCTGCGGGCCTCTTCGGCCAGCACTTCGAGGAAGCGCGAATGCGGATCGTCGGTTTCGTCGCAGTGCACGTCCACCAGGCAACCGGTGCGTTCGGCCAGGTCCATCAGGAATTTCACCGAGCTGACGCCCTGATCGCGGGTGTACTCGAAATGCGGAATCCCGCCGACCACGTCCGCGCCCATGCGGATCGCTTCTTCCATCAGCTCGCGGCCATTGCGGAACGACTCGATGCCTTCCTGGGGGAACGCGACGATTTGCAGGTCGATCAGGTGACGGCTTTCTTCGCGCACTTCGAGCATCGCCTTGAGCGCGGTGAGTTGCGGGTCGGTGACATCAACGTGGGTGCGCACGTGCTGGATGCCGTGGGCGGCGAGGGTCTGAATGGTTTTCTTCGCCCGGGTCTTGGTGTCTTCCTGGGTGATGGTGACCTTGCGCTCGCCCCAGCACTCGATGCCTTCGAACAGCGTGCCGCTCATGTTCCAGCGCGGCTCGCCGGCGGTCAGGGTGGCGTCGAGGTGAATGTGCGGCTCGACGAAGGGCGGCACCACCAGGTTGCCGCCGGCGTCGAGGTCGTCGGGGCCCAGGGTCGGCGCTTCGGTCTGGCGCGCGATGCTGCGGATCAGGCCGTCTTCGAGGTGCAATTCGTGCAGACCTTCCTGGTTGCGCAGTCGGGCGTTGATGATGTGCATCGGGCGAATCCTTTTATAGATCTTGTAGAGGGGCGGCCGCGTTGCGGGCGCCGAGCAGGCCGGTCACTGCGATATACGTTAACGCGGCAACGGCGATCCCGACCAGCGGCGCGACCCACGGCGAGCCGAACGCCGCGACGGTTCCGGCCGCGTAAGCCGCGAGCCCCGGCCAGTTGAACGCCGGTAACCGTGCGTCGGCCAGACGCGGATAACGCCCGCGCCAGCGGAAGAAAAAGTCCGCCATGATCACGCCGCCAATCGGCGGAATCACCGTGCCGAGCAGGATCAGGTAAGGCACCAACATGTCGTACATGCCCAGCAGCGCGAGCGCCGTGCCGATCACAGCACCGATCAGGGTCACGGTCTTGCGGCGCCCGGTGCGCAACAGGTTGCAGCCGGCAACGGCGAAGTTGTAGATGGTGTTGTCCTGGGTGCTCCAGATGTTCAGCAACAGCATCGCCATCGCTGCCATGGCGAAGCCCTGCAACAGCAGCACTTCGACCACGTCGGGCTGTTGGTAGACGATTGCGCCATAGGCGCCGATCAGCACCATCAGGCCGTTGCCGATGAAAAAACCGATCAGGCTGGCCAGCACCGCGACCCGTGCCGAGCGCGAAAATCGCGTCCAGTTGGTGGCCTGGGTCGCGCCGCTGACGAAAGTGCCAAACACCAGCGTGATGGCGGTCGACCAGTCCAGCGAACCACTGGGTACGACGCTGAGCAATCCGTCGAGGCCGCCGACTTTCACGGTCGCGACCCACATCGACAGCATCAGCAGCAACATCATTGCCGGCACCGCGATGTACGACAGAATCTCCAGCCCGCGATAACCGACATACGCCGTGGCGCAGAACACCAGGCCGAACAGCACCATCAGCCCCAGCACCGTGGCTTCGTTCAGATCGAAATACTTGCCGAGCACCACCGCCGCCGTCGCGGTGCCCCAGGCATACCAGCCGATCTGGGTGAACCCGAGAATCAGGTCGCTGAGCTTGCTGCCGACTTCACCAAAACAGAAGCGCCCCATCAGCACCGAGTTCAGCCCACTCTTGAAGGCGATGTAACCCAGGCCTGCGGCGTACACGCCGAGCAGCAGGTTGCCGATGACGATGACGGCGAGCATTTCGCCGAAGTTGAACGCCACGCCGAGCTTGCCGCCGGCAAACATGGTCGCGGTGAAGAAGGTGAAGCCCAGCAGCACCATCGCCGTGGAGGCCAGGCCTTTGCGCGCGTGCATCGGCACTTCGCTGAGGGGGTAATCGTTGCCGGGATCGTTTTGCGTCATGGGGGCGTTCCTTGCTGGAAAGGGGAGGACGCGAAGAGGTTGCAGCGGTCGTGCCAAACGCGATGTTGCGGGTATTTATAGACGAGGCACGGATGATCGGCGCGAAAGCAGTGCATTGGACGCTGCACCGAACCAAGTGGGAGCAGCTGTTCCCACAGGGTCACGGGATTGGATCAGAGGAACCGCAGCAGGGCGGCAACGATGGCTTCAGGCGCATCCTCCTGCACCAGATGCCCGGCATTCGGAATCGGATGAAACTGCGATCCCGGAATCATCTTGTGCAACTCGCGTCCGCGTTCGATGGGAATCCACTGATCCTGTTCGCCCCAGAGAATCTGCACCGGGCAGCGAATCGTCGGATACAGCGGCTGCGCTTCCAGCGTGTAGCGCTGATCCATTTGCGCAATCTGCCGGTAGAATGCCGCTTGCCCCGGATCGCCCAGCCACGGCTGCACGTAGGGCGCCAGTTCGTCATCGGGAATATCCCGGTGAATCGCCCCGCGAATGTAGGTCGGTACGATGGCGCGCTGGATGTAATCGGGCAGGCCGCTAAACGCCGCTTCATGCTGGCGCACGTGCTGCACGAACGGCGAGCCCCAAGGCGTCAGCGCCACCGGGTCGATCAGGGTCAGGCTGCGGTAATCCTTGCCGTTGAGCAGATGGGCGCGAAGGACGGTGGCGCCGCCAAAGTCGTGGGCGACCACGTCCGGGCGTTGCAGACTCCAGTGATCGAGCAACTGCGCGAGCAAATCGTTCTGCACGCCGAGGGAGACGTCGGCGTCCGGTTGCTCGGACCGCCCGTAGCCCAGCAGGTCGAAGTAATGCACCCGGTGCGTGGCGAAAAAGTGCGGCGCGATGCGGTGCCACACGTAAGACGAGAAGGGCGTGCCGTGCACGAACACCAGCGGCGGGCCGTCGCCGCGCACCCCGTGGCGAATCTGTCGCCCGTTGAAATCAAAGACCTGATCCAGCAGCCAGTCCGTCATGGGCCTGTCCTCTTGGCGGGTTCGAGCCAAAAAGCATAGGCGTAAAAAAACCACCGGTCTCGGTGGTTTTTTTGTGTCGCGGGATTTACTCGCCGCGATAAATGCAACCGCTGGTGCAGGTCTCGTGGATGCGGATCGCACTGAGTTCCGGCAGCAGAGGCTTCAATTCATTCCAGATGAATTTGGCCAGCACTTCGCTGGTCGGGTTCTCAAGGCCCGGAATGTCATTCAGGTAGTTGTGGTCCAGACGCTCGTACAGCGGCTTGAAAATCGCCTTGATCTCGGAGAAGTCACGGATCCAGCCGGTGTGCGGATCGAGGTCGCCGCTCAGGTGAATCGCCACTTTGAACGAGTGACCGTGCAGGCGTCCGCACTTGTGGCCGTCCGGTACGTGGGGCAGGCGGTGGGCGGATTCGAACGTAAATTCCTTGAAGATTTCCACAGTGATTTCAGCTCTGTTCAGATGGCGTTCGCCGCAGCGAATTCGGGCAGGCGGCGAGTTTACCAGCTTGTCCAGGGCTGTGCTGACTAAAGGGTCAGCAAGCGCTCCGCGAGGCGACCATTGGCAGTCAGCTCAAGGAACTCGTCGCCCATCCGGCGGCTCTCATCCATCGCCGCGCGCCAGTATTTCTGCCGGCTCGGCGCATCGCCCATGAAGCGCTTGAAGTCGTTACGGTCAGGGAGTTTGCCGTAGGGCAGGCGCGCCAGGTATTCCTTCGATGGCGCGAGCAACAGCACGTCCTGCAAGCGCTCGACCGAAGCTTTGCGCCACGGCAGGGTCTTGTCGAACCAGCCCGGAATCACCCGATCGGTGAAGTGCGGATACAGCACGATGCCGTCGCCGCTGTAGGGCAGGTCGAGGTGATAGTCGAGCAGACCGCCGTCGCGGAAGGTGCCGGCACCGGCACCCGGCAGGTCGCGCACGCCTTCCATGACCATCGGGATCGAGCCCGAGGCCAGCAGCGCCTGGCGCAGGTTGCCGGCGTCGAGGGCGACGAAGCGCGACGGGAAGTCATTCAGCGCATGCACCGGCGGCGCCAGACGCGGGTCGTGGATGATCAGCCGTTCGAAGTGCCGCGACAGCCGCGCGCGGCCCCGCAGGTTGTCGGCGATCACCGAGCCCAGCGCCAGCCCGAGCCGGCCGCGATGGTCGTCTGCCAGCCCGCCGTGGCTTTTGACCACCATGATGTTCAGGCGGTAATGGGCGTTGTCGAGAAGCAAGGCGTCGCGCCCGTCGAGCAGGTCATCGAGCATGCGCTGCGAACTGCGGCTGACGTCGCCGATGGTCACGCCTTTGTTGAAGTTCTGCTCGGTGTACAGATGGCCGAGGCGGCGGATGCCTTCGGCGGCGTCCGGCAAACAGGCGCTGGCGAAGCGCCACGAACCCACCGACGCACCGATCAGCGAACGCTCGCGCGGCGCCGCCGGCAGCCACTCGCCGAACAACGCCAGATCCAGCCCCTGAATTCCCAACGCCTTCGGCCCACCGGCAGCCCCGGGCAGGGTGCCGACGTCGGCGGCGTTCAGGCCTTGGGCACGAATGCGCGCCATGGCCCGGGGGCCGGCCTTGAGGGTGAGGGAAGGGAACTTGATGTGAATGGCGGTCATACCGGTCTCGATCGTTAGCAAGCGAAAGATTATAAGCACATGTTGCCGTGGCTGCAGGAGCAGACCCCATGATGGCAATTCAGTTTCAGTTAAGTTCGCACCGTTAAGGTGCCGCCCGTAGCGACACATAAAAATACGGAGACCCCATGAAAACCCTGACTGCCCTGACCATTGCCTCCATCATCGGCCTCACCGCCAGCACCGTCCACGCCCGCGATCTCGGCCCGGATGAAGCCCTGCGCCTGCGCGACGCTGGTACTATCGTCTCCTTCGAGAAGCTCAACGCCACCGCGTTGGCCAAACACCCGGGTTCGACGATCACCGACACCGAGCTGGAAGAACAGTACGGCAAGTACATCTACCAGATCGAACTGCGTGATCCGCAGGGGCTGGAATGGGACCTGGAACTGGACGCGGTGAGCGGGCAAGTGCTCAAGGATCATCAGGATACGTAATGAAGGTTAATGTTCGCGCCACCCGCCGTACGGCATTGGCGCTGGTGCTGTTTTGCTCGACGGCCATGGCCCGCGACCTGGGTCCCGACGAAGCCCTCAATCTGCGCAAGCAGGGCGTGATCCTGCCGCTGGAGCAAGTGCTGCAGCAGGCGATGGACCGTTATCCCGGCGCGAAACTGCTGGAAGTCGAGCTGGAAGAAAAACACGACGTCTACATTTATGAAGTCGAGTTGCTGACCGTCGAAGGTGTGGCCCGCGAGCTGCACCTGAGGGCCGACACCGGCGAACTCGTGAAAGACAAGGAAGATTGACCGATGCGCTTGCTTCTGGTGGAAGACCACGTACCGCTGGCTGACGAACTGCTCGCTGGCCTGCAGCGTCAGGGCTATGCGGTGGACTGGCTGGCGGACGGGCGCGATGCGGTCTATCAGGGCAGCAGCGAGCCCTATGACCTGATCGTCCTCGACCTCGGTCTGCCCGGCGTGCCGGGGCTTGAGGTGCTGGCGCAATGGCGCGCCGGCGGTCTGACGATTCCGGTGCTGATCCTCACCGCCCGCGATTCCTGGGCCGAGCGCATCGAAGGCCTGAAGGCCGGCGCCGACGATTACCTGACCAAGCCCTTCCATCCGGAAGAACTGTATTTGCGCATCCAGTCGCTGCTGCGCCGCTCCAAGGGCCAGGCCAACCAGCCGACGCTCAAGGCTGCTGGGTTGCATCTGGACGAAGGCCGTCAGTGTGTCGTGCGCGACGGTGCCGATATTCAGCTGACCGCTGCCGAATTTCGTCTGCTGCGCTACTTCATGCTGCACCCGGAACAGATCCTCTCCAAGAGCCACCTCGCCGAACACCTCTACGACGGCGAGACCGAGCGCGATTCAAACGTGCTTGAAGTCCACGTCAATCACCTGCGGCGCAAGCTCGGCAAAAGCGTGATCGAAACCCGTCGCGGTCAGGGTTATCTGTTTGGCGGACAGGCTTCGTGAGATCGATCCAGCGCCGCTTGAGCCTGGGGTTGATCAGCGTGCTGGTGGTCGTCGGCGTGCTGCTGGCGCAAACCAGTCTGTGGTTGTTCGAAGTGGGGTTGCAGCGCTATCTCGAAGCCGGCTTGCGTAACGACAGCGAGAGCCTGCTGGTGGCACTGGTTCGCGGGCCGCAAGGCTTGCAGCTGGATGAACGGCACTTGTCGCCGGCTTACCAGCGACCGTTTTCCGGGCATTACTTCCGCATCGATTTCGCCGACAGCCACTGGCGATCCCGCTCGTTGTGGGATCAGGATCTGCCGCTGCTCGAACGCTCCGGCCTGCACAGCAACCTGCAACTGGGGCCGGACGGTCAGCAACTGCTGGTGCTGCGTTCGGACTATCGACGGCTCGGCCAGTCGATTTCCATCAGCGTGGCCCAGGATTACACGCCGGTGCGCGAGAGCTTCCAGCGCATGCGCCAGATCGGCCTCGGCCTGGGGCTGGCCGGGTTGCTGCTGATTCTGTTGTTGCAACGCCTGACCGTGCGCCGCGCGTTGCGACCGCTGGAAAAAGCTCGCGAACAGATCGCCCAGTTGCAGCAGGGCCAGCGTTCACAACTCGATGAGCAAGTGCCGGCGGAACTGGAACCGCTGGTGGCGCAGATCAACCATTTGCTGGCGCACACCGAAGACAGCCTCAAGCGCTCGCGCAATGCCCTGGGCAATCTCGGGCACGCGCTGAAAACCCCGTTGGCGGTGCTGCTCAGTCTGGCGTCGAGTGAAAGGCTCGACGCGCACCCGGAACTGCGCAAGATCCTCAAGGAACAACTGGAACAGGTTCAGCAACGGCTGAACCGCGAGCTCAACCGCGCGCGGCTCTCTGGCGATGCGTTGCCGGGAGCGCTGTTCGATTGCGACGCAGAACTGCCGGGGTTGTTGTCGACTTTGAACATGATCCATGGCGAGCATCTGGAGCTGAGTTACGTGGCCCCGCCAGGCCTGCAATTGCCGTGGGATCGTGAGGACCTGCTGGAGCTGCTCGGCAACCTGCTGGACAACGCTTGCAAGTGGGCGGATGCCGAGGTGCGGCTGAGTGTGGTCGAAACGGCGGAAGGTTTTGTGCTGAGCGTGGAGGATGACGGGCCGGGGATTCCCGAGGCGCAGCGGGCTCAGGTGTTCAGCCGGGGGACGCGGCTGGATGAGCAGACCCATGGGCATGGGTTGGGGCTGGGGATTGTGCGGGATATTGTCGAGACGTGGGATGGGGTTTTGGTGTTGGGGGAGAGTGAGTGGGGTGGGTTGAAGGTGGAGATTCAGTTGCCTCGGCGGTGATCTTCGAGAGCCCCCTCACCCTAGCCCTCTCCCGGAGGGAGAGGGGACTGACCGAGTTGCTTTTTCGAGCTACGCCGACCTGATCTATCGAGTTGAACTCAGGTTTTGAACACCTTGGAGATCTGCTCCCTTTCCCCTCGCCCCCTTGGGGGAGAGGGCTGGGGTGAGGGGGTGCTTTTGATCTTCGACAAACTCCCGTCAAACGCGGAACTGATCCATCAAACTCTGCTGCTGATTCGCCAGACTATTGAGCGACTGACTCACCCGCGCCGATTCATTCGCCTGCCCCGACAGCGATTCCGTCACATCACGAATCGTCGCCACGTTGTTGTTGATCTCTTCAGCCACCGCGCTCTGCTCTTCGGCAGCGCTGGCGATCTGCAGGTTCATGTCGCTGATCACCGTCACCGCGTCGCCGATCTGGCGCAGCGCGGTCACGGCCTGGCCGACCTGTTCGACGCTGCCCTGGGCCTGGCGATGGCTGTTGCCCATCGAACCGACCACGTCCTGGGTGCCGTTCTGCAACTGTTCGATGACCTGACGGGTTTCTTCCACCGACTCTTGAGTGCGGCGGGCGAGGTTGCGCACTTCGTCGGCGACCACCGCAAATCCGCGTCCGGCTTCACCGGCGCGGGCGGCTTCGATGGCGGCGTTGAGTGCCAGCAGATTGGTCTGTTCGGCGATGGCGCGGATGGTTTCCAGCACGGTGCCGATCTTCTCGCTGTTGGCGGCCAGGCCTTCGACCTGCACCATCGCCGCGCTCATGTCGGCGGCGAGGGTGTCGATGCTGGCGGTGGTGCGGTCGATCACGGTCAGGCCCTGACGGGTGGCGCGATCGGCATCCTTAGCAGCTTCGGCGGCTTGCGCGGCGCTGCGGGCCACGTCCTGGGCGGTGGCGCTCATTTCGTGGGACGCGGTGGCCACCTGATCGACCTGACGGTATTGCTGCTCCATGCCGGCGCTGGTCTGGGTGGCGATCGCGGAAGACTGGTCGGCAGTGTTGCGTGCATCCTGCACCGAGCGTTTCACCTCGGCGATGATCGGTTGCAGCTTGTCGAGGAAGCGGTTGAACCAGCCGGCCAGTTGACCGAGTTCATCCTTCTTGTCGTAGGCCAGACGTCGGGTCAGGTCGCCTTCACCGCTGGCGATGTCTTCCAGCATGTGCGCTACACCGAGGATCGGTTTGGTCACGCTGCGGGCCATCAGCCACACCAACAGCAGGCCGATCAGTGCGGCGATTACGCCCAGGCTCAGTTCGATCAGGGTGCCGGAAGTGTTGCTGGCATCCAGTTGTTGCTTGAGCGCTTCGGCGCGGCTTACCAGAACCTTTTCCGGCACATCGAGCAGCACGCCCCACGACGGGCCGCCGGGAATCGGCTGGAACGGCGACAGCACTTTCAGCTGCGCATTGCTGTGCAGGCTGCTGACGGTGTGGCTCGAAGCGAGCAGACGCAGCAGTTCGGCGCCGCTGGTGGTGTCCACGGCATCCAGGCGCTGGCTGAGTTTATTGGCGTCCGGGCTGTAACCGGCGAGCAGACCGGCGGGGCTGATGATGCTCACAGCGGTCTGGCCGTCATAGAGCTTTTTGCTGGCGCTCTGGCTGATCGCTTGCAGGCTGTTGAGGTTGATGTCCACCGACAGCGAGGCGATGACTTTGCCGTTGACCATCAGCGGGAACACGATGCTGGTCATCAGCACCTTTTGCCCGTCGATCACATAGAAGTACGGTTCGATCACGCACGGCTTGAGCGTAGTGCGCGGACAGGTGAACCAGGCGTTGGCGGCCTGGCCGCTGGGGCCGGTGCTGGTGTCGGCCATGTCGCTTTCCGGCAGTGCCATCGAGGTCACTTTGCCTGGCGTCGGTTGCGACCAGTACAGGGCGAAGCGGCCCTTGTCGTTGCTGCCTAATTCATTTTGCCCAGCGAATAGTTCGTCTTTGCCGTCCAGCGCATTGGCTTCGAACACCAGCGACAGGCCGAGCAGATCCGGGTTGGCCTGCAGGGCCGATTTCACCTGACGGGTCATGTCTTCGCGCAGGTCGAAGGCATCGAGGAAGCGCTTCTCGGCCTGTTCACGCAGGAACAGCACCTGACGCGAGAAACCGTGGCCATATTGATAGGCGTCCATGAACTGCTGGCGAATGCCCGCTGCCTGGACTTCGCCCTGGGATTCGATGCGGGCCTGGGCCGATTCAGTGAGCATTTCCATGCTCGAAGCTTTCACCAGTTCGGAACTGTGCTCCATGCGATACAGCGAAAGACCCACCAACAGGGTCACGATACCGGCCAGGCAGAGCCCGGCGAGCAGGGTGATTTTCCATTGGATGGAAAGTTGTCTGAGCGACATGGAGGACGTCCTTATTCGATAAATATCTGAGACTTTGCACTGTAACGGCCGCGTTTCGACTTTCTTTATGGCGCAAATGCAATATGGCGAATTGACGCATGTTGTGGCGGATATGCCATCTTCAGCGCTTTGATCATGCAAAGTTACACAGTGGCGCGACCGCTCGCTTTGACACTGCGCCCGCTCTGCGGCACAGTGCGCGCCCTTCTAATAAGACCCTCTATGCAAATCCGCTGGCGACCCTCGTGGCTTGCCTGCCGGACTCATCCTGTCTGGCGGTGAATGGCTTTACCGTCGTGTTTTTGAGGTAGTGAAATGAATGCAGTGATTGCTGCGGTCGGCGTCATGCTGATCCTCAGCCTGTCCCGGGTGCATGTGGTGATCGCGTTGATCGTCGGTGCGCTGGTCGGTGGCCTGACCGGTGGTCTGGGCATCGACGCCACGCTCAAGGCCTTCAACAGTGGCCTGGGGGGCGGGGCGACAGTGGCGTTGTCCTACGCGTTGCTCGGCGCTTTCGCCGTGGCGATTGCCAAGTCCGGCCTGGCCCATGCGCTGGCCGACAAGGCTCTGGCGATGGTCGACCGCCAGCATGCGACCGGTGGTGGCAGCGTCAAATGGATGCTGATCGGCCTGCTGTGGGTGGTGGCGATCGCGTCGCAGAACATCCTGCCGATCCACATCGCGTTCATTCCGCTGCTGGTGCCGCCGCTTTTATATGTACTGACCAAGCTGCAACTGGATCGCCGACTGATCGCCTGCGTCATGACCTTCGGCCTGATCACGCCGTACATGGTGTTTCCGGTCGGTTTCGGCAACATCTTCCTCAACCAGATCCTGCTGGCCAACGTCAGCAAGGCTGGCGTGGATATCAGTCAGATCAATGTCATGCATGCCATGGCCATACCGGCGGCGGGCATGGTCTTCGGCCTGTTGCTGGCGGTGTTCTTCAGCTACCGCAAGAAGCGGGTCTACGACCTGGAAAAGATCGAGCAGGTGGAGCAGGTCAGCGTCGCCTACAACCCGATGACCATCGGCATCGCCGGTCTGGCCATCGCGGCGGCGTTCATCATTCAGTTGCTGCTGGATTCGATGATTATCGGCGCGCTGGCCGGGTTCCTGATCTTCTCGGCGTCGGGCATCGTCAAGTGGCGTGAGACCGACGACCTGTTCACCGAAGGCATGAAGATGATGGCGATGATCGGCTTCATCATGATCTCCGCCTCGGGCTTTGCCGAAGTGCTCAAGGCCACCGGCGAAGTGCGTTCGCTGGTTGAAAGCGCGGCGGCGTGGATTGATCACAGCCAGGCCATCGGCGCGCTGCTGATGTTGCTGGTGGGGTTGATGGTGACCATCGGTATCGGTTCGTCGTTTTCCACGGTGCCGATCCTCGCGGCGATTTTTGTGCCGCTGTGCGTGCAACTGGGCTTCAGCCCGATGGCGATCGTCTGCATCGTCGGCACGGCCGGGGCGCTGGGCGATACCGGTTCGCCGGCCTCGGATTCGACCCTCGGCCCGACCTCCGGCCTGAACGTGGACGGCCAGCATCACCATATCTGGGACACCGTGGTCCCGACCTTCCTGCACTACAACCTGCCGCTGCTGGCGTTTGGCTGGGTGGCCGCGATGGTCCTGTAACACTGCCCCTGCGGGGGCTCACTCAACTTTTGTTCCGGTGTGCCGTTAAAGCCTTTATCCACGCCAATAAAACCAAAAGAGTGAGCCCCCATGCGCCTGAGTCTCAAGGCTAAAGTCCTGTCCCTTGCCGTCCTTCCGGTCTTGCTCTTTGCGCTGGTGATCAGCCTGACCACGCTGTTCATCCTTCAGGAACAGGCGCGCAAGGAAGTCGAACAGACCCGCGAACGCCTGCTCGGCGACGCCAAGGCCACCCTGGCCAGCTACGTCGCCGTGGCCATGACCACCATCAAACCGTTGTACGACGCCGCCGCCCCCGGTGACGCCGATGCGCGGGCGCAGGTCATCAAGCTGCTGTCGAGCATCAAGTACGGCAAGGACGGCTACTTCTTCGGCTACGACTCCGAGACCGTGCGCCTGTTCAAGGCCAACGACCCCGAAGGCGTGGGCAAAAGCTTCAAGGACAACCGCGACCCGAACGGCGTCTACGTCAACCGCGACCTGGTGAAAGTCGCGAAGGACGGCACCCACTACCTGCAATACAGCTCGCCGCTGCCGGGCAACGCGCAAGTGCTGGTGCCGAAACTCGGCTACACCGAATACCTGGCGAAGTGGGACATGGCGGTCGGTACGTCGGTCAACCTCGACGGCATCGAAGCGCAAGTGGCGGTGGTCGAGGCCAAGGTGCAGGAGCGCATGCAGGGCGTGGTGCTGAGCATCGTCGGCGTGGCGGTGGTGGTGTTGCTGGTGATCGCGGCGGCGGGGATGCTGCTGGCCAACACCATTCTGCGACCGTTGACCCTGATGAAAGCCAACCTCGATGACATCGCGGCGGGCGAGGGCGACCTGACCCGGCGCCTGACCATCACCAGCCAGGACGAACTCGGCGAACTGGCCGGCTCGTTCAACCGTTTTGTCGACAAGATCCACGGCCTGGTGCGGCAGATCACCGAGATGACCTCGCAACTGACCGGTCTGGTGACACAAGTGTCGGATCAGGCCCAGCGCTCCGATCAGGCCATGGAACGTCAGCGCCACGAAACCGATCAGGTCGCCACGGCAATCAACGAAATGTCCGCCGCCGCGCAGGAAGTCGCCAAGAGCGCGCAGAACGCTGCCGTCGCCGCGCAGCAGACCGACGAAGAAGGCCAGACCGCCAAGCGCGTGGTGGCCGGCAGCATCAAGCAGATTCATGCGCTGGTGGATGACATCCGCAGCAGCGGTGTGTCCCTCGACAGCCTGCAGCAGGACGTGTCGTCGATTGTCGGCGTGCTCGGGGTGATCCGCTCGATTGCCGAACAGACCAACCTGCTGGCGCTCAACGCTGCGATTGAAGCAGCACGGGCGGGCGAGGCCGGGCGCGGGTTTGCGGTGGTGGCGGACGAGGTGCGGGCGCTGGCGTCGCGCACGCAGATCAGCACTCAGGAAATTCAGGGGATGATCGACCGCTTGCAGGCGGGGACGCAGTCGGCGGTTGAGGCGATGCGTCGTTCCAGCGAGGCGGGTGACGGCACCTCGGCCCAGGCCAATCAGGCGGGGGCGTCGCTGGATGCGATGGCGGATCTGATTGCGACGATCAACTCGATGAACGCGCAGATTGCCAGTGCTGCGGAGGAGCAGACCGCTGTGGCGGAAGAGATCAACCGCAGCGTGCATCAGATTGCGGTGGCGGTGGATAACGTGGCGGACGAGACCCAGTTGGGGGCGCAGACTTCGCGGAGTCTGGCGGAGTTGGGGCAGCGGTTGGGCAAGTTGGTGGGGCAGTTCCGTATCTGATATTTGGGTGAATCCTCAAGCGGGCCCTCACCCTAGCCCTCTCCCGGAGGGAGAGGGGACCGACCGAGTTGTCTTGCGCTAAACGCCGACCTGAAAGACCGAATCGAATATGGATTCAAAACAAATCTTTCAGGTCGGCGTACTTCTCCAATATCCCCCGATCGGTCCCCTCTCCCTCCGGGAGAGGGCTAGGGTGAGGGCCGGCTTTTGATCTTCAGGGGCGATCCCAATACGGCACTTCGCCAAAACACTCAACAAAGAAATCAATCACCGTCCGCACCTTCACCGACAACCGCCGACTCCCCGGCCACAGCACCGAAATCTGCTGCGGCTCCACACTGTTCGACACCTGATAATCCCCCAACACCGGCACCAGCGTCCCCTCACGCACCGCCTCGCCGATCAGCCATGACGGAAACATCACCAGCCCCAGCCCTTGCACAGCGGCCTGGGTCAATGTGTCTGCGTGGTTGCCGGTGATCGGGCCCTTGACTGCATACGGTGTCCACTCGCCCTGATCCTGACGGAAAAACCAGCGCTGCTGGCCGGTCGCGCCCTTGTAGGCCAGGCACTGGTGATGGGCGAGGTCTTCGGGATGTTGTGGCGTGCCGAAACGCTTGAGATACGCGGGACTGGCCGCGACCTGAAACCGGTGCGGCGCGAGGATCCGCGCCTGCATGCTTGAATCGTGCAGCGGGCCGATACGGAACAGCAGGTCGGCGCCTTCCTGCAGCGGATCGATGTAGTGGTCGGTTTGCTGGATGTCCAGTTGCAGCTTCGGATAGCGCTCGCACAAACGGCCCAGCCATGGCGTCAGGTGGCGCTGGCCGAACACCACCGGGGCGTTGATTCGCACCAGACCGGTCGGTTCGCTTTGCTGTTCCTGCAACGCCTGTTCGGCTTCTTCCAGTTGCACCAGCACCAGCCGCGCGTGGTGGCCGAGCATGCGCCCGGCTTCGGTCGGCGTGACCGCTCGGGTGTGGCGGTAGAGCAATTGCTGGTTCAGCGCTTGCTCCATCAACTGGATCTGCCGGGATATCGAAGAGGGCGCCACGCCCTCGCGGCGGGCGACTTCGGAGAAACTGCCGTGGTCGAGCACCGCCACAAACAGCCTTAGCGCTTTGAATCCCAGTTCGTTGAGCCCGTGCATCGTGTGTCCTGCTGTGCGAGTTGCGCAAAAGTGTTGTCTGGATGCTCCCATTTATCGCACAGCTGCGCCAGCCGATAATCCGCGCCATCGTTTCTTTCAGAGGTTTTTCAGATGCAGTCGTTTGATGAAGTGAGTGCCGCGCCGGCGCCGGTTGCGCGGCCGGGTTTGCGTTTGTTGCTGTTGCCGTTGGTGATTCTGGCCGGGATGGGTTTGTCGGTGGAGGCGGGGTTGCTGGGGCCGTTGGGTGAGCAGGTCGGGCATTTGTGGGCGACCTTGAGCATTTTCGGGGTGGGCTCGGCGATTCTGTTTTTGTTGTTGCTGTTTGCGGGGCCGCAGAAGGGGCCGGCGCTGACGGATCTGCCGCGCTGGCAGTTGATTGGCGGTTTTTTGGGACCGATGTATGTGGTGGTGTTGACGCTGGCGACGCCGCATATCGGGATTGCGATGACGATGATTGCGATTTTGTCGGGGCAGGTTGGCAAGAGTGTGTTGATTGACCATTTCGGGTGGTTTGGGGCTACGCGCAAGAAGGTCAATGCTGAGCGGTGGCTGGCGTTGGGGTTGATTGTGGCGGCTTTGGTTTTGATTGCGCGGGGGTGAGTGATGAGTCTGGTTATTTTGTTGGCGGTGGTGGTGTTGGCGGGTGCGGTGTTGAGTGTGCAGGCGGCGATCAATGGGCGGTTGGGGGAGACCGTTGGGGTGTTGCGCAGTAGTTTGTTGACGTTTGTCGTCGGCGCTGTTTCTACGGGGTTGTTGATTTTGTTTTTTGAGCCTGCTCAGGCGGTGAGTTTGCTGGAGGTGCCGAAGTGGCAGCTCAGCGGTGCTTTGTTTGGCGTGGTTTACATGATGGTCATGGTTGGCGCGGTACCGCGCGTCGGTACGGCCGTGGCGACGGTGGCAGTGATTGTCGGGCAACTTGGGATGGGGATGCTGATCGACAATTTTGGCTGGCTGGGCAACCCCGCAATCGAATTGTCCGGGGCGCGGATTCTGGCGATGGTTTGTTTGGGGCTGGCGCTGGTATTCATGTATCGCAGCAGCGTGCGCCAGGCCGTTTGAACTTGGCGGCCTTCGGGCCGACCATGCTCTTGGGGTTTTGGGTGAATATCCGTTTCTTCGGGGGTGGCCGCTGGCGGTTTCGCTTTTACAGCGAGTCACTTTGGCAAACGCCCCAAAGTAACCAAAGGTCTTGGGCCCTGACGTACGGCCCTCGCTGTGGCTCGGGTTCCTTCGCTCCGGGATTGATCCGGGGGCATCGCCTACGGTTTGCTTCGCTGCACCTCCTCTCGATGCATGCGGCTGCGCCGCACGGTCGCTGCGCTCCCACCCCCGGATCAATCCCTCCACTCAGCCTGCCGACGGGCCTTGAGATCAAAAGCTTTACTCGAGCTAACGCTCATTGTGGTGAGTGGTGGGGGGGATGGTTGAGGGTGAGGGTTGAGTGGTTTGGTTGCTGGGTTGTTGGGTGCTTTTCACCTTCTACACTGGTAGCACGGCTTGTTCTTTCGGCCTCAGACAACCACCACTGAAGGAGTCTGTTCCATGGCAGATAGAAAATGCGATTGTCCGGGATGTCGTTGCACGATCAAGGAGGGTGAGCATTCTTATGTGGCGCACGGTAAGCATTATTGCTGTGAGGCCTGTGCGCATCATCACAAGAGTGGTGAGGAGTGTTCGGGCAAGGGGTGTCAGTGTGCGCATCCCAAGTAATCTCGGGTATTGAAAAAGTGGAGCCTAGTCGGGCTCCACTTCCAGTTTCAGGCTGTCGTCGTCCAGGCGTTCGGTGTGGCGGACGTTGCCTTGCAGGCGGCGGCCTTCGACGTTGACGACGATGGTTTTGGCCTGTTCAAGGTCTTCCGGCAAGGGGGCCGGGACGCGCAGGGCGAAGCGGTAGGGGTCGTTTTCGACGGGTTCCAGGCCAACCGGGCAGTCGACGCTTTTGGTGATGCGGCCCAAGAGGGTGTCCAGGCCGTAGTCCAGGTGCGCCGGGCTGTTGATGGTTGTCATGTTGTTCCCCCCGAAATAGTCCCCGCCTGCGCGCAAGCTTAGCTGGCCGGTCGCCATGTGACGTTTTCCACGCCGAATTTTTCTGCCATCGGCTTGCTGGTCTTTTGCACTTTCTCCCGGCCGAAACGCGGGATGCGGCCGACCCCTGCGTCGCAGCTTGCCCAGTGCCACGCCTCGGTGTTGTCCATTTTGTCCGAGCGGATAATGAACGACTTTGGCGCGCCGTGAAGGGTGTAATCGATGACGTACAGTTTTGCGTTGTTCATAAAGCCCATCTTCCTCCCTGTGGTAATAGAAGGATCGCTGCGCTCCGGGAAAATTCACTCGGATTGTCCGACGGTATCTATCAATGGCGAGGTTCCGGTCGGACTGGTTACCATGGCGCTTTCGCCAACCCCGATGAATGTTCGCCATGGCCCTCGCTGCGCCCCCCGATCTGAGTGATACCGATGTGCCGGTGCAGCCGCTGGCGCGCACCTATCCGCGTGGGTTGTTCATCGAGCCGCACGAGCATGTCTGGGGGCAGTTGCTGTATGCGATGAGCGGGGTGATGTGGGTCGAGACCCCGCACGAGGCGCTGGTGGTGCCGCCGCAGCGGGCGGTGTGGTTGCCGCCGGGGGTGCCGCACGGGATTCGGGTGGTGTCGGATTTGCAGATGCGCAATATCTACCTGCGCCCGGCGCTGGCGGCGACGCTGGATCAGACGGTGCAGGTGATCGAGGTCGGTGGTCTGCTGCGTGAGTTGATTGTCGGGCTGGTGGCGCAGGGCGACAGCGGTGATGCCGAGTATTACGAGGCGCTGGTCGGGCTGGCGCTGCTGGAGCTGAAACGTGCAAGGCGTTCGCAGTTGAAGATCCCGCTGCCGGACGATGCCGACCGGCGGTTGATGAGTCTGTGTCAGGCGGTGATGGCCGCGCCGTCGCTGGATATTCCTTTCGAGCAACACGCCGAAAACGCCGGGGCCAGCGTGAGAACGCTCGCGCGGTTGTTCAAGGAAGGGCTGGGCATGGGCTTTGCCGAGTGGCGGCGGCAGGTGCAGTTGGCGACGGCGGTGGCGGAGTTGATCCAGGGCGTGCCGGTCAGCGCGATTGCCCGTGAGCTGGGTTATTCGCCGAGCAGTTTCAGCGACATGTTCCGTCGGGAGCTGGGGGTTGCGCCTTCGCAGTTCGATGGCGGGCCGCTTGCCGGCTGATTTGGCCGAAATTCAGAAGTCCTTGGCCGATGCCGGTCGCAGCCTTTCCCTAGACTTTGCCCATTCCTGTTTTGTGGCGGAGTGATCCCATGAATTACCTGATTTCACTGGGCGTCGGTCTGGGTGTCGGCCTGCTGTATGGCGCGCTGGATGTCCGGTCTCCGGCGCCGCCGACCATCGCGCTGGTGGGCCTGTTGGGCATGCTGGCGGGCGAGCAGTTGTGGCCGATGGGCCGGCAACTGGTCAGTGGCTGGCTGTCCTGAATTTCCTTTTTTCATTCGGTGGATGAACTCATGAAAGCACTGCAATTCGATAAAACCGGCGACCTGTCGTCCCTGTGCTTCGTCGAGGTGCCGACGCCGGTGCCGGGCGCTGACGAGGTGTTGGTGCAGATCAGGGCTGCGGGCCTCAATCCCAGCGACGTGAAGAACGTGCTCGGGCGTTTCCCCTACACCACGCTGCCGCGTATTCCCGGTCGGGACTTTGCCGGTGTCGTGGTCGAGGGGCCGCAGGCGTTGATCGGTCAGGAGGTCTGGGGCACCGGGCGTGAGCTGGGTTTCTTCGCTGATGGCTCCCATGCGCAGTTCGTCAAACTGCCGGCCAATGGCGTGGCGCATAAACCTTCGCATTTGAGTTTCACCCAGGCCGCCAGCCTCGGCGTGCCTTACACCACAGCGTGGGATGCGCTGGAGCGCAGTCTGGTGAGTGCCGAAACCCGTTTGCTGGTGATCGGCGGCGGGGCGGTGGCGACGGCGGCACTGGCGCTGGCCAAGGTGCGTGGCGCGCAGTTGCTGGCGGCGGCGCGGCGGCCGGAGCAGGTCAAGGATTTGCAGGCGCAGGGTTATCAGACGATCCAGCTGGATAAACCCGAGGATCTCGGTGCGCAGGTCAACGCGGTGTATCGCGGCGGTGCCGACGTGATTTTCGACACCACCGGTTTCTGGCTGCCGGCCTCGGTGGCGGCGCTGGCAACTTTCGGGCGGATCGCGATCATCGCTGCGCCAGTCGATGGGCATGTGCAGTTGCCGGCGCTGGCCCTGTATCGCAAGGGCGGTTCGGTGGTCGGCATCAACTCGTTGCTGTATGGCGTTGAGGCCTGCGCGGCGATGCTGGAACAGTTCGGCCGGTTCTTCGACGAAGACCTGCTGCCACTGCCGCAAGGGCTGGTGGAAGCGCCGTTGGCCGAAGGGCTGGCGCGGTATGCCGATGTGAATCAGGGCAGCGGTGACAAGGTCATCCTGATTCCTTGATGCAAAACGACAAGGGCTCGCAACCTATGGCTGCGAGCCCTTGCGCTTTAGAACTGATACCCGACCCCCGCGTAATACCCCCAGCCATTGGAACGTGCACGGAAATTACCGTCGCCGAAATTCAGCTCGCTGCCGTCCTCCCAGTTGCCGCCGTTGTGGAAATAACGGCCGACCAGGGTGAAGCGCAAGTGGGTGAACGAGTACAGCAACACGTTGGTCGCCACCGTGGCATTGGCGGTGCGCGCCGGGTTGTCCTTGTGGATGTCCGAGCCGAAATCGAAGTTGGTGAAGCCGATGTAGGTCAGCGAGGCACCGTTGCTGAATTTGTCGATCGGCACGATGTACTTGAGCTGCGCGCGGTAGCCGTCCCACGAATATTCGTTGCTGGCGCCGTAGTTTTCCCACTGGTAGCGCCCGTACAGGTTGGCCGACAGATTGATCCGCGAATGGGTGTCGATGTCGGTGCCGAAACCGCTGTACAGCGTGTTGGCGCGGTTCTCTTTGCGGCTGCCGTGGTCGTAGATCCAGTCGAACGCCACGTACCATTCCTTGAACGGCCCGATGGCCAGGCTGCGCCCGGCGAGGTAGTCGATGGAGATGCGCGGCTCGTGCTCCATGAACACCGGCGAGCCGTGATCCCACACGCCTTTGTCATGGCTGTTGCCGATGTTGAAGATCTTCGGAATGTCGATGTAGCCGTACAGCTCGAACGGACCCTTGCGCCCGAAGTACTCGTATTCCAGGTAGATGTCGTCGGCCGGTTGCGGGCCGAAGCTGATGTCCTTGCTGCCGATCAGCATCAGGTCCTGGTTGTACCAGTCCGACAGGTACGCGCCTTTTTTCGGCGGGCTGGCTTCGGGACTGAGGGCTTCGCCCTGGGCGGACTCTTCGGGCAGGGCAGGCTGCGCCAATGTGGTCTGACTGAGAACTCCGGTAACGCCGGCCAGTAGCAGGGAAACAGCAAAGGTGCGCACACCGCGACGACGGTGGCAGGAGGAAACGTGCATTCAAAGTCCTTTTTGCGGATCAAGGCCCGGAATCATGGGGCCTGTACGGTTTTGTAACGAAAAGGCAGTCAACAGCGACTAGCAAACGTTTGCACAAGCCGTACCAGTTTCTCAAGTGGCTGAAAAATCGATTGATTCGCGGGTTTACCTGGCGACTCGGTCAACTCCTCTCAAAAGGGCCCGAAAAAGGCCTCAACAGCCTGTTCAGAACGGCCGGAAGTATCGACGCAGGGCCTTATCGCACAAAAGTATTAACACTATTTAACCGGTGTCCCATTGCGGGGCATCAACTAGCGTGTGTCTGGAATGGGACGGTTTATCTGATGACCGTCATACGCTTGATAAGCGTGTTGGATGTTGCCGCAGTTGCACGCCTTCAAGGACGAAATTGGCCACGCAAGGAGTAACCCGTGGAAGCAAGGTTTGGTGTCGCCCTCGTTTCGCGTTTTTCCCCACTGTCCCTTGCTGTGCATCTGAGTGTCGCCGGACTGCTGTTCGGTGGCGTCAGCGAGCAGGCGTTCGCCACCTGCTCGGCGGCGGGCTCCACGATTACCTGTTCGGGCGTGCCGACCCTGCCGCTGTTTCTCAATGACTACAGCAGTGCCACGAGCGGCCTGACGGTCAACGTCACCAACGGCGCGCAGATGAACGCGACGCTGGGTGGCAAGGTCATCAACCTGACCGGGGCCAACATCAACCTGAACAACTCCGGCACCCTTGACCCGGCCTTGCTCGGGCTGGTGTCGATCCTCAGTGGCGGCGCGTTCATCGGCACCGGCGCGACCAGCACCGTGAGCATCGTCAACAACACCACCGGGCTCATTCGCGGCACCGGCATGTTGCTCGGCCTCACCCTGACCAGCATCGACGGGCTGGGGATTGCCGTGAACAACTCGGTGTCGGGCACCACGACCATCACCAACGACGGCACGATTACCTCGACCGGGCTGTCGGTCGGCGGGATCACCCTGGCCGATACGCCAGTGGTCGGGGTGTATGGCGGTTCGCAAGTCAACATGACCAACAGCGCCACCGGTACGATCAACGGCCGGGTCGCGTTCGAAACATCGGTGGCGGGCAACACCTTCACCAACGCCGGTAACATCACGGGCGGCGTGTCGATGGGGGCGGGCAGCACCAACACCTTCTACGCGATCACCGGTTCCAGCGTTAACGTCGGCGACGGTGCGCAAGTCTCCGTCGGCCTCGGTGGCCTGATCGGCGTCAACCTGACCTTCGCCCCCACCGGGACGATCGATGGCGGTGCGGCCGGTACCAACACGCTGATCCTGCAAAACCCGATCGGCCTCGGCGGCGGCACCACCGGGACCGGCACGGCGTCCAGCCTGGTCTACGTCAACTTCAACAACCTGACCCTCAACAGCGGCACCTGGACCGTGCAGGGACCACTGGTCAGCGGTGCGACCACCCTCAATGGCGGTGTCGCGCAGTTCAACAACAACGCGGCGTTCGGCAGCGGCGTGCTGACGTCCAATGGCGGGATACTTCAGGCCAGCAATGCCGGTTTGACGCTGGCCAACCAGATCAATCTGGGCGCCGGCGGCCTGACCCTGCAGGGCATCAACGGCCTGACCCTGAGCGGCGTGATCTCCGGCACTGGCGGTCTGACAAAGATCGGCAGCGGCCAGATCAATCTGGACGGCATCAACACCTACACCGGCAACACCGTGCTCAACGGCGGTGTGGTGCTGGTGGGCAACAACCAGGCGTTCAGCACCGGCGGCATCACCGTTGGCGGCTCTTCGAGCATTTCGGCAACGTCGCCGATTTCGCTGGCCAACGCGATCACGCTCAACAGCACCCTGACCGCGACCGGCACGGGTGCGCTGACCCTGGGCGGAGTGATCAGCGGCGCCGCCAACCTGACCAAAACCGGCAGCGGCAGCCTGACCCTCAACGGCATCAACACCTACACCGGGATCACCAGCCTCAGCGCCGGCACCTTGCGCGTCGGCAACAACAACGCCTTGGGCACCGGGGTGCTCAACACCAGCAACGGCACCAGCCTCGACAGCACCGGCAACGTGACGCTGGCCAACAACGTCGGTATCACCGGTGCGTTGAACGTGCTCGGCAGCAATGCCCTGACCCTGGCCGGCATCGTGTCCGGCACCGGCGCGATCACCAAAAGCGGCAGCGCCAGCCTGACCCTGACCGGCAACAACACCAACAGCGGCACCACCGCGCTCAACGGCGGCACTTTGCTCGTCGGCAGCAACACCGCCCTCGGCACGGGCGCCTTGAACGCAGCGGCCGGCACCACGCTGGATGCGACCACCGCCGTGACCCTGGCCAACGCGGTGGCGCTGGCAGGCGGGCTGACCATCGGCGGCACTCAGGCGCTGGGCCTGAGCGGCGTCATCAGCGGCGCCGGCAACCTGCTCAAGGGCGGCACCGCGAACCTGACCCTCAGTGGCAACAACACCTTCTCCGGCGGCACCGCGCTGAACAGCGGGACGCTGATCGTCGGCTCCAACACCGCGCTCGGTACCGGCGCACTGACCACAGCAGCGGGCACCACCCTCGACGCCAGCACCACCGTGGCGCTGAGCAACGCCGTTGCCCTCGGCGGCAACCTGAACATCGCCGGCAACGCCAACCTGACCCTCGGCGGCGTAGTCAGCGGCAGCGGCGGGCTGACCAAGAACGGCGCGGCCAACCTGATTCTCAACGGCGCCAACACCTTCAGCGGCGGCACCACCCTCAACGCCGGCACCCTGACCGTCGGCAACGCCGCCGCGCTGGGCAGCGGCGCTCTGACTGTCGCCAGCGCCGCGACCCTCGACAGCAACACCTCGGTCATCCTCAACAACAACGTCGCGCTCAACGGCAACCTGTCCATCGGCGGCAGCAACGGCATGATCCTCGGCGGCGTGCTCAGCGGCGCCAGTCAACTGATCAAGAACGGCACGGCCAACCTCACCCTCAACGGCGCCAACACCTTCACTGGCGGCACCGCGCTCAACGCCGGCAGCCTGACCGTCGGCAACGGCGCGGCACTCGGCACCGGCACACTGACGGTGGGCGGGGCGGGCGCGACGCTCAACAGCAGCGCCAACGTGACGCTCAACAACGCGATTGCCCTCAACTCCAACCTCACCGCCGGCGGCGCCAATCCGCTGACCCTCGGCGGCGTGATCAGCGGCGGCAGCAACCTGATCAAGACCGGCTCGTCGACCCTGACCCTGACCGGCAACAACACCTACACCGGCTCTACGTCGCTGAACGCCGGGACACTGATCGTCGGCTCCAACACCGCCCTCGGCACCGGCATCCTCAACGCCGGCAACAACACCACGCTGGACGCCAGCACCGCGACCAGCCTGGCCAACAACGTCAACCTCGGCGGCAACGTGACCATCGGCGGCAGCAACGCGCTGACCCTCGCGGGCGTGGTCTCCGGGGTCGGTGGCCTGACCAAAAGCGGCCCGGCCGATCTGATCCTCAACGGTGCCAACACCTTCTTCGGCAACACCGCGCTGAACGTCGGCAAGCTGATTGTCGGCAGCAATACCGCGATCGGCAGCGGCGCATTGAACGCAGCGGCGGGCACCACGCTGGACACCAACACCGCCGTCACTCTGGGTAATCAGGTCAACCTCGCCGGTGCGATGAACTTCGGTGGCAGCTCCGATCTGACCCTCACCGGGACCGTCGCCGGTGCCGGTAGCCTGGTGAAAAACGGCGCGGCCAACCTGAACCTCAATGGCACCAATACCTACGCCGGCGGCACCACACTGAACGCCGGCACAGTGACCGCCGGCAACAGTTCGGCGCTCGGCACCGGTGCGTTGACCGTCGGCGGTGCGGCAACCCTCGACAGCAGTTCACCGCTGGTCAGCCTCGCGAACGCGGTCGTGCTGAATGCGGCGCTGAGCGTCGGCGGTACCCAGGATCTGACCCTCGGCGGTGTGATCAGCGGCGCAGGCCAGTTGATCAAGAACGGCGCGGCCAACCTGACCGTCAACGGCACCAACACCTTCAGCGGCGGCAGCACGCTCAACGCGGGTACGCTGACACTGGGCTCGGCCGCTGCGTTGGGCAGTGGCGGCCTGACCGTCGGCGGCGCTTCGACGCTGGACACCAGCACCGGCATGAGCGTCGGCAACAACATCACTCTCAACGCCGGCCTGACGCTGGCCGGCAATAACACCCTGAACCTCAGCGGCGTGATCGATGGCGCCGGCAGCCTGACCAAGGACGGCTTTGGTGACCTGACGCTCAGCGGCAACAACACCTTCACCGGCGCGCTGAACATCGCCTCCGGCAGCGTCACCACCGTGAGCAGCGGGGCGCTGGGCAATACTTCCGGCGCCAATATCAGCGCCGGTGCCAATCTCTTTCTCAACAGCAGCAACAGCCTCAACGGGCTGAGCGGCAGCGGCAGCGTGCAGGTCGCCGGCGGCAACACCCTGACCGTGGGCGGCGTGAGCAGCACCAGCACCTTCGACGGCGACCTCGGTGGCAGCGGCACCCTGACCAAAGTCGGTACCGGCACACTGAACCTCACCGGCATCAACGGTATCACCGGCAATACCAACGTCAACGGCGGTACGCTGAACCTCACAGGTTCCCTGGCCAGCTCCCAGCTCAACGTCAACAACGGTGCGACGCTCACGGGTACCGGTTCGGCGCTTGGCTTCATCACCGTCAACAGCGGCGGTCATCTGGCGTTGTCCTCGGGCAATACCTTGTCGACCTCGTCGCTGATCCTCACCGCCAACAGCAATGTCGACGCGAGCCTCGCCACGCCATCGACCTCCTCGCTGATGAACATTGGCGGCAACCTGACCCTCGACGGCAACCTCAACGTCACCGATGCCGGCGGCTTTGGTGTCGGTGTCTATCGCCTGTTCAACTACATCGGCGCGCTGACCGACAACGGCCTGACCGTGGCCGGTGTGCCGGTGGGTTATGGCCTCGGCGACATCCTCGTGCAGACCTTGGGTAATCAGGTCAACCTGATCGTGTCGGCGCCGAACACCAACCTGCGTTTCTGGGACGGCAGCCAGACCATCCCGAACGGCACGGTGGATGGCGGCACGGGCACATGGACTGCCGGCGGCACCAACTGGACCAATTCCAACGGCACGCTGAACCAGACCTGGGCCGGCGACTTCGCGGTGTTCCAGGGCACGGCGGGCACGGTGTCGGTCAACGGCACGCAACTGTTCACCGGGATGCAGTTCCTCACCGATGGCTACAACGTGGTCAACGGCACGTCGGGTCTGCTGACCGCCGTCAACGGTACCGGCGGCACCACGGCGATGCGGGTCGATCCGGGCGTGACCGCCACGGTCGGTGTGAACATCGACGGTAGCGGCATCCTCAATAAACTCGACGCGGGCACTCTGGTACTCAACGGCGCCAACAGCTACACCGGCGGCACGCAACTGGACGGCGGCACATTGGTCGTCGGCAGCAACACCGCGCTGGGTACTGGCGCGTTGATCGCCAATGCCGGTACGCAACTCGACAGCAATACCGCCGTGACCCTGGCCAATGCCGCCACGCTCAACGGCAACCTGACGCTGCTCGGCAGCAATGCGCTGACCCTCAACGGTGTCATTTCCGGCACCGGCGGCTTGATCAAGAACGGTTCGGCCAGCCTGACACTCGGCGGCAACAACGCCTTTCTCGGGCCGGTGGCACTGAACGCGGGCGGGTTGATTCTGGCGTCGAACAGCGCGCTGGGCTCGGCCACCCTGAATGCCGCGAACGGCACCACCCTCGATACCAACGGCGCTTTCGCTGCGGGCAATGCGATCAACCTCGCGGGCAACCTCGCCATCGTCGGCAGCAACGATCTCACACTCAGCGGCGCCATCAACGGCGCCGGCAGCCTGACCAAGAACGGCGCGGCCAACCTGATCCTCAGCGGTGCCAACAACTTCCTCGGCGGCATCACCCTCAATGCCGGCACCCTGACCGCCGGCAGCAACGGCGCCCTTGGTCTGGGCAACCTGACCGTCGCTGGCGCTTCGGCGCTGGACAGCAACACCTCGGTGTCGCTGGGCAACAACGTGGTGCTCAACGCCAATCTGACCAACACCGGCAACAGCGACGTAGCGCTCAGCGGCGTGGTCAGCGGCACCGGCGGTCTGATCAAGAACGGCGCCTCCAACCTGACCCTCAACGGCATCAACACCTACAGCGGCGGCACCACGCTGAACGCCGGCACCGTGACCCTCGGCACCTCGGCGGGCCTGGGCTCCGGCGCGGTGACCGTGGCGGGCGCGTCGACCCTCGACACCACGGCGCCGCTGGTGCTGGCCAACAACGTCAACGTCAATGCCAACCTGAGCGTGGCCGGCACCAACAACCTGACGCTCGGCGGCGTGATCGCCGGGGCGGGCACCCTGACCAAGAACGGTCTGGCCGACCTGACGCTGTCCGGCAACAACACCTTCAGCGGCACTTTCGATGTGCAGTCCGGCAGCCTGACCACCCTGGGCAACTCGGCACTGGGCAGCAACGCCGGGGTCAATCTCGGCGCTGCGGCGACCCTCAATCTCGGCGGCTCCGGCAGCCTCGCCAGCCTGACCGGCAGCGGCACCGCACTGATCGGCGGCGGCAACACGCTGAGCATCGGCGGCAACAACGCCAGCAGCATTTTCGACGGCGTGCTCACCGGCACCGGCGAGTTGAGCAAACTCGGCACCGGCACGCTGACCCTGACCGGCCTCAATAGCCTGACCGGTAACACCACGGTCAACGCCGGTACCTTGAACGTCAGCGGCTCGCTGGACAGCGCCAGTGTGCTGGTCAACAGCGGTGGCACCCTGACCGGCGGCGGCTCGCTCGGCGGGGCGGTGACCGTGGCGGACGGCGGTCATCTGGCCGGCGCCACTGGCAGCACGCTGTCGGTGAACTCGCTGGTGTTCAACGCCAACTCCAACTTCGATGTCGGCCTCGGTACACCGGTCTCCGGTGGCGGTAACCCGCTGGTCAACGTTGGTGGCAACCTGACCCTCGACGGCACCCTCAACGTCAGCGACATCGGCGGCTTCGGCAGCGGCGTGTATCGCTTGATCAACTACACCGGCGGGCTGACCGACAACGGCATGCTGATCGGCACCGTACCGGGCAGCGTCACCCCGGGCGACCTGACCCTGCAAACCGCGCTGGCCAACCAGATCAACCTGCTGGTCACCGCGCCGGGCGTCACCGTGCAGTTCTGGGACGGCAACCAGCTTGTCGCCAACGGTTCGGTGGATGGCGGCAGCGGCACCTGGGGCACCGGCACCACCAACTGGACCGACGTCAACGGCACCACCAATCAGGCCTGGACCAACAGCTTCGCGGTATTCCAGGGCACGGCGGGCACTGTGACCGTCAACGGCGCGCAAACCATTACCGGCATGCAGTTCGTCACCGATGGCTACAGCCTGCAGAACGGCACGGCCGGTTCGTTGAATCTGGTCAACGGGTCGCTGGGCAATGCCACCGTGCGGGTCGACCCGAACGTCACCGCCACCGTGGGCGTAGCACTCAACGGCGCCGGCACACTGGGCAAATACGACACCGGCACCTTGGTGCTCAACGCCGCCAACGGCTACACCGGCGGCACCGCGCTCAACGGCGGCAAGATCGTGGTCGGCGACAACGCGGCCCTCGGCACCGGCGTGTTGACCGCCGCCAACGGCACGGCGCTGGACAGCAACGCAGCGGTCAGCCTGGGCAACGCCGTGGTGCTCAACGGCGGACTCACCGTCGCCGGTTCCAACGCATTGACCCTCGGCGGTGTGGTCAGCGGCAGCGGCAGTCTGATCAAGACCGGCGCATCGAGCCTGACCCTCAACGGCAGCAACACTTACAGCGGCGGTACCCAGCTCTCGGGTGGCTCGCTGATCCTGGGCAACAACAGCGCGATCAGCAGCGGCGCCCTCAGCGTGCTGGGCAATGGCACCCTCGACAGTACCTCTGCGCTGCAACTGGCCAATGCCATCAACCTGGGTGCGGAATTGACCCTGGCCGGCAACCAGAACACCACGCTGATCGGTGCAATCACCGGCAGCGGCAGTCTGGTGAAAAACGGCAGTGGCGATCTCGTCCTCAGCGGTGCCAACACCTACAGCGGCGGCACCACGCTGAACGGCGGCAGCACCCGTGGCGACACCAGCAGCCTGCAAGGCGCCATCGCCAACAACGCGACGCTGACCTTCGAGCAGAACAGCGACGGCAGCTACACCGGTAATCTGACGGGCGCCGGCACGCTGAACAAAACCGGCACCGGCGCCTTGCTGCTGACCGGCAACAACACCTTCACCGGCAACACCGCGGTGCAGGCCGGTTCGCTGAACGTCAACGGTGTGCTCAACAGTGCCAACGTCAACGTCGCCAGCGGGGCGAAAATTGGCGGCAGCGGCGTGTTCGCAGGCGCCGTGCAACTGGCCAACGGTGCGACGCTGACGGGCGGCGGCACTGCAACGCCGCTGTCGGTCGGTTCGCTGGCGTTGTCTTCGGGCACCAACCTGGACTTCACCCTCGGCTCGGCCACCAGTTCCACAACCGTGGTCAACGTCGCCGGCAACCTGACCCTCGACGGCACGCTGAACATCAGCAACGCCGGCGGCTTCGGCACCGGGGTCTATCAACTGTTCAGCTACGGCGGCAGCCTGACCGACAACGGTCTGGTCTACGGCAGCCTGCCGGTGTCGGCGGCCAACCTGACCCTGCAGACCGCGCTGGCCAATCAGGTCAACCTGCTGGTGCAAAACACCCCGGGTGAAGTGCAGTTCTGGAACGGCGGCACCACCAACCCGGATGGCAGCATCGGTGGCGGCAGTGGCGTGTGGGGCCCAGGCACCAACTGGACCGACCCGAGCGGTACTCAGGCGCTGGCGTCGAACGGTCAGTTCGCCGTGTTCGGCGGGCAGAGCGGGACGGTCACCGTGCAAGGCAATCAGAACTTCACCGGATTGCAGTTCCTCTCCAGCGGTTACAGCCTGGTTCCAGGCGCTGGCGGTACGCTGACACCGGTCAACGGCCCGGGCGGCAGCCTCGCGTCAGTGCGGGTGAATGCCGGTGGCAGCGCGGAAGTCTCCGCACCGCTGGTGGGCAGTGGCGGTATCGAGAAACTGGATTCCGGCACTCTGGTCCTCAGCGGCGCCAACACCTACAGCGGCGGGACCACGGTCAGCGGCGGTACGCTGATCGGTAATACCACCAGCCTGCAGGGCAACATCCTCAACAACGCCTCGTTGGTGTTCCAGCAGAACGCCAACGGCCAGTTCAACGGACGCCTCAGTGGTGTCGGCGCTCTGGCCAAACGCGGTGCCGCGCGCTTGCTGCTGACCGGTGAACAACCCTTCAGCGGCACCGTGGCGGTGGATCAGGGCGTGCTGCAAGTCGGCAGCCGCGCGGCGCGGGCCTCCCTCGCCGGGCAGGTCACCGTGGCCAATGGCGCGGGCCTGAGCGGTAATGGCAGCGTCGGTTCGGTGGTCAACCATGGCGTGGTGGCCTCCGGTGGCGAGGACGGCACCTTGAGTGTCGCCGGCAACCTGACCAACGCCGCTGACGGTGTGCTGGCCCTGACCGTCAGCTCGCCGACTGCTACTCCGCTGGCCGTCGGTGGTACCGCGACTTTGAGTGGTGGCCTGCAGGTCAACAGCCTGGCGCCGTTCACCGGCAACACCGTGTACTCGCTGATCACTGCCGGTGGCGGAGTGACCGGCACCTTCAGCGCCGCCGATCTGCCGCAATATGCGTTCCTCGACACGGCGCTGGTGTACGACCCGAACGCGGTGAACCTGGTGGTCAGCCGCAACGGCAACTCGTTCGTCGACGTCGCCGCCACTCGCAACCAGCGCAACACCGCTTCGGCGTTGATGCGTAACGGCGCGGCGGGCAGTGCGTTGCAGGCTGAAATCATCAACCTCAGCGTGGCGGGCGCACGTAACGCCTTCGACAGCCTGTCGGGGGAAATCCATGCCAGCACCGCCAGTGCGATCCTCGAGGATTCGCGCTACGTGCGGGACGCGGTCAACGACCGTATGCGTCAGCCATCGTGCAGCGCACCGGACGATCCACGCCGCGCCCTGGCCCCGAGCGACAACCAGCTGAGCAGCAACGGTTGCCACGGCGAAATGGTCGGCTGGGCCCGCGCACTTGGCGCCTGGGGCGAGTCGGATGGCGACAGCAACAGCGCGAAACTGGATCGCAACCTGAGCGGTTTCATGCTCGGCACCGACAAGCAGATCGATGACCAATGGCGCGTCGGCATGGCCGCCGGCTACACCCGCAGCGATCTGGATGCTCACGATCGTCGCTCGGATGCCACGGTCGAGAGCTACCACCTGGCGGCGTACCTCAACTCGCAATTCGATGCCTTGGCAGTGCGCCTCGGCGCGGCCTACAGCTGGCACGACATCGAGACCAAGCGCGACGTCAGCGTCGGTGCCTACAACGATCGGTTGAAGGCCAATTACGACGCGCGCAGCGCGCAGGTGTTCGGTGAAGTCGGCTATGCCATCGAAGCGACCGGGATTGCCCTGGAACCGTTCGCCGGCCTGGCGTACGTCAACTACGACAGCGACAAGGCCAAGGAGAAAGGCGGAGTGGGGCGCCTGCGCGCCGAGTCCGATCAGGACATCACCTTCTCGACCCTGGGCGTGCGCGCCGGCAAGGTCATCACCCTGGCCAACGGCGGGCAGTTCACCCCGCGCGCGGCCCTCGGCTGGCGGCATGCGTTCGGCGACACCAAGCCCGACGCCGACCTGACCTTCATCGACGGCGGCGCCTCGTTCAACACCCAGGGCGTGCCGATTGCCAAGGACAGCGCGGTGGTCGAAGCAGGCGTGGACTTCCAGATCAGCCCGACCGGCAAACTCGGCATCGGCTATTCGGGGCAGCTGTCGAACGAGAGCAACGACCATGCGATGACCATCAGCTTCAGCCTTGGGTTCTGATTCAGGAGCGAAGCACTTCAGCCGCCCGCAAGGGCGGCTTTTTTTTGCCCGCCGACCCCTCTGCTAAAATCCCTCCCACTGCCTCCCGGAGACTGCCCCATGACTGAGCCCATCCGTCTGACCCAATACAGCCACGGCGCCGGTTGTGGCTGCAAGATTTCGCCCAAGGTGCTGGAAGTGATTCTGGCCGGCAGCGGGGCGCAGAACCTTGATCCGAAACTGTGGGTCGGCAACGCGTCGCGCGATGATGCGGCGGTGTATGAAATCGATGCCGAGCGCGGGGTGGTCTCGACCACGGATTTCTTCATGCCGATCGTCGACGATCCGTTCGACTTCGGCCGGATCGCCGCCACTAATGCGATCAGCGACATCTACGCCATGGGCGGCGATCCGTTGATGGCGATTGCGATCCTCGGCTGGCCGGTCAATGTGCTGGCGCCGGAAGTCGCGCGAGACGTGATTCGCGGCGGGCGCGCGGTGTGCGATGCGGCGGGGATTGCGCTGGCCGGCGGGCATTCGATCGATGCGCCGGAACCGATCTTCGGTCTGGCCGTCACCGGGCTGGTGGAAAAACGCTTCATGAAACGCAACGACACCGCCACCGCCGGTTGCCTGCTGTACCTGACCAAACCGTTGGGCATCGGCATCCTCACCACCGCCGAGAAGAAGGGCAAGCTGCGCCCCGACGACATCGGCGTGGCCCGGGACTGGATGTGTACGCTGAACAAGCCCGGCAGCCGTTTCGGCAAACTGGCCGGGGTCACCGCCATGACCGACGTCACCGGGTTCGGCCTGCTCGGGCATCTGGTGGAGATGGCCGACGGCAGTCACCTGACGGCGCGGATTTTTTACGACCGGGTACCGCGTCTGGCGAGCGTCGAGTATTACCTCGACCAGGGCTGCGTGCCGGGCGGCACCCTGCGTAATTTCGACAGTTATTCGAGCCGCGTCGGGCGGGTGCAGGAATTGCACAAGCGAGTGCTGTGCGACCCGCAGACCAGCGGCGGGCTGCTGGTGGCCGTGACGCCTGAAGGCAATGCCGAATTCCTCGCCGTCGCTGCCGAACTTGGCCTGACACTGGAACCCATCGGCGAACTGCTGGAGCGAAAGAGTACCGCCGTCGAGGTGAATTGATGGCCGTCGACTTCACCGACTATCGCGATATCTTCCTCAACGACCGGCCGCTGATGGACGCCCGTGCGCCGGTCGAATTTCACAAGGGCGCGTTTCCCGGTGCGCTCAATCTGCCGCTGATGAACGACATCGAGCGGCAGCGCGTTGGTACTTGCTACAAGCATCACGGTCAGCAGGCCGCCCTTGAGTTGGGTCATCAATTGGTGTCCGGCGCAGTGAAGGCCGAACGGCTCCAGGCCTGGGCGGCGTTTGCCCGGGCGCATCCCGAGGGGTTTGTGTATTGCTTTCGTGGCGGCCTGCGTTCGCAGATCGTCCAGCAGTGGCTCAAGACAGAAGCCGGCATTGACTATCCGCGTATCGGCGGTGGCTACAAGGCGCTGCGGGGTTTTCTGATTGATACCCTCGAATCAGCCCAGGCCGACTGTGATTTCGTGTTGCTGGGCGGCATGACCGGCACCGGCAAGACCGAGGTGCTGGTGCAACTGCGCAATAGCGTGGATCTGGAAGGCCATGCCAACCACCGGGGCTCCAGTTTCGGCAAGCGCGCTACCGGTCAGCCGTCGAACATCGATTTCGAGAACCGGCTGGCCATCGACTTCCTGAAAAAACGTGCCGCCGGCATCGATCAGTTTGTGCTGGAGGATGAGAGCCGGGTGGTGGGCAGCTGCGCGCTGCCGCTGTCGCTGTATCAGGGTATGCAACAGTACCCGATGGTCTGGCTGGAAGATCGTTTCGACCAGCGCGTCGAGCGGATCCTGCGCGATTACGTGGTGGATTTGTCCGCCGAGTTTCAGGCGGTGCATGGGGAGGAAGGTTTCGGGCGGTTTTCCGAGCGGTTGCTGGATAGCCTCGACAATGTGCACAAGCGTCTGGGTGGCGAGCGCTATCGGCGGATGCGGGTGTTGATGGAGGAAGCGCTGGCGGAGCAGGGTCGCAGCGGGGCGGTGGATTTGCACCGTGCGTGGATCGAGGGTTTGCTGCGCGAGTATTACGACCCGATGTATGTGTTTCAGCGCGAGAAGAAGGGCGGGCGGATCGAGTTTGCGGGGGAGCGGCAGGCGGTTATCGAGTACTTGCGTCAACGCGACAAACCCAAGGCCTGACGGGGCCCGAGCGGGCCCCGGGCAAACTCAGGTCGGACAGCTTTCCTGCCCGTTATCCAGCCCCTGTTTGTAGCTGTGGCTCTGCAGGCTGGCCTTGCCGTTGTGCCAGGTCAGGGTCAGCACATACAGCGAGTCGTAATCGCTTGATTCCCAATCCTCGGTGATCTTCTGCTTCTCGCCGACCGCCTTGCCCGCGACCTTGTTGATCAGTTCCGGCAGATAGCCGTGGGACCACGCGGTGTAGATGGTCGAGTTGTGGTACTTGTCTTCGATCAGCTCCCGGGCCAGATCGCTGGTGTCATTGGCCGAAAACTCGATGTTCACCGGCAGGCCGAGCTTGATCGCGGCGGGGCTGATGGTCATCAGCGGGCGGATGTAGCTGTAGGAGTTGTCCAGTTCGCCTTCCTCGACATTGCGCGTCGGGTTGGCGGCGAACACATAGTCGGCCTTGCCGAATTTTTCCGGCAGCAGGGTCGACAGGTCGATAGCCCGGTTCAGGCCCTGGCAGTTGAGCTGGCCGAGACCGCCGGCCGGTTTCTCCGCGTGGCGCAGGAACACCAGGGTCTGGGTGCCGTCCACTGGCTGCGCACGGCTTTCGCTGGATTCCAGCGACAGGAACAGCGCACTGACCGCCAGCAGGGTGGGCAGGGCCACGTACGCGCGATGCTTGAAGCGTTTGGCGACTTTCATCAAGTTCGTCATGAGATAAGGATTCTTCAGTCTGTTCGGTTAAGGCTGACAAACCTCTGCCCCGGTGCAGGCGCGCCGGGTGTTTTCCCTGTCATCAATGGCTTGCTTGGAGCCCCCTGAGGCCCGTTTGGTTCGATCCGCTTGAGTGCGCCGCACTTTACCGTTCAGCCTGTGCGGTTGGAGGGAAGGTTAACCACAGGATGTTGCGGATTTAAGTAAGCCTGCGGGGGGAGGCGTAAAGAACCCGAGCCAGAGCGCTGATCGTGGATTATGCTCAGGCCTTTCATTTTGTGACTGGATGCTACACATGACTGATCTGTCCGCGTTCCCGATCACCCAGAAATGGCCGGCGCAGTACCCTGACTGGATTCAGCTCTATTCCCTGCCGACCCCCAACGGCGTCAAGGTCTCGATCATGCTTGAAGAGATCGGCCTGCCGTACGAGCCGCACCGCGTGGGCTTCGACACCAATGACCAAATGTCCCCGGCGTTCCTGTCGTTGAACCCGAACAACAAGATCCCGGCGATCCTCGACCCCCACGGTCCCGAGGACAAACCGCTGCCGTTGTTCGAATCCGGCGCGATCCTGATCTACCTCGCCGACAAGAGCGGCCAGTTGCTGGCCCAGGAAGGCGCGCTGCGCTACGAAACCATCCAGTGGCTGATGTTCCAGATGGGCGGTATCGGCCCGATGTTCGGCCAGCTCGGTTTCTTTAACAAATTCGCCGGCAAGGACTACGAAGACAAGCGTCCCCGTGACCGCTACGTCGACGAAAGCCGCCGCCTGCTCAGCGTCCTGAACACCCGCCTGGAAGGGCGCGACTGGATCATGGGCGAGCGCTACACCATCGCCGACATCGCCACGTTCCCGTGGGTGCGCAACCTGATCGGCTTCTACGAGGCGGGCGATCTGGTCGGCATCAACAACTTCCCGAACGTCACCCGGGTGCTGGAGCGCTTCCTGGCGCGGCCGGCCGTTGTGCGCGGCCTGACCATTCCTTCCTGATCCTGTGGCAGCCGGGTGCGCAGATTATTGCGTGCCCGGTAATGCACTGTTGATTGATCCAGGTTTGTACCCCGTCCCCCGCAAGGCATAAGCTTCGCCCCCTACGACTTTCGTCTCATCCGCTGTTTTCAGGAAAGGCCCCATGTCCAGTCAGTTCCCCGAAGCACGTCCACGCCGTCTGCGCCGCAATGCGAGCCTGCGCAGCCTGTTCCAGGAAACCGAGTTTTCCCTCAACGATCTGGTGCTGCCGATCTTCGTCGAAGAAGAGATCGACGACTTCGTACCGATCAAGAGCATGCCCGGCGTGATGCGTATTCCCGAGCGCAAACTGGCCGGTGAGATCGAGCGTTACGCCCGGGCCGGGATCAAGTCGGTGATGACCTTCGGCGTGTCCCATCACCTGGATGCCAACGGCAGCGACACCTGGCGTGAGAACGGGCTGGTGTCGCGCATGTCGCGGATCGCCAAGGACGCTGTGCCGGAAATGATCGTGATGTCCGACACCTGCTTCTGCGAGTACACCGACCACGGCCATTGCGGCGTGATGCACAACCATGAAGTCGACAACGACCAGACCCTGATCAACCTCGGCAAACAGGCGGTAGCGGCAGCGCGTGCCGGTGCCGACGTGATCGCGCCGTCGGCGGCGATGGACGGCCAGGTGCGGGCTATTCGCCGGGCACTGGACGATGCCGGCTTCACGCAGATTCCGATCATGGCCTACTCGACCAAATTCGCCTCGGCGCTTTACGGCCCGTTCCGCGAGGCCGGTGGCAGCGCGTTGAAAGGCGACCGCAAAAGCTATCAGATGAACCCGATGAACCGCCGCGAAGCCCTGCGCGAATCCTTGCTCGACGAGCAGGAAGGCGCCGACGCGCTGATGGTCAAACCGGCCGGCGCGTACCTGGACATCATCCGCGACATCCGCGAAGCCTCGACCCTGCCGTTGGCGGCGTATCAGGTCAGCGGCGAGTACGCGATGATCAAGTTCGGCGCCCAGGCCGGGGCCATCGACGAAGATCGCGTGGTGCGCGAAAGCCTTGGTGCGATCAAACGCGCGGGCGCGGATCTGATCTTCACCTACTTCGCGATGGACCTGGCCTTGGCCGGGATCTGATCCGTCAGGGGCAATTGAAAAACGGCCGGATCCCGTGGTCACGGAAGTACCGCTCGATCACCTTCGGATCCGCGCTGTTGTCGGCAATCGCCACGTAAGTATCGGGGCGCAGCAGGTAAAAGCCATTGCGCCCCAGCCCTGCCGTTTCAAACGCCGGACGCCAGTCGAACACGTGCAGCGGCAAGTGATGTTCATTGCACCAAGCGATCATCTCGTCGCTGGTGTCGCCGTACACATGCACCTGCCAGCACGGATGGCGCAACGGCTCGTAATTGTCCCCCTCGCCATCATGGGCCCACGGCAAGCGGTCACCGCCGTGCACGTGCCCGGCCACGCCTTCACTTAATGCCATGCCCCGATAGTTGACGGTGATTTGCGAGACGGTGCGAAACAGGAATTCGCGGCTGGTCTCGAATGAGGCCATTTTCGGAATCAGGAACGGCGCCAGCCGCGTGCGCAACAGATCGGCCATGCGGCCTTCGGCGGTGACGAAGCTGAAGACTTTGTCAGTGGTTGACACCAGTCGCCGGGCGAAGGCGATGCGTTCGGTTTCATAGCTGTCGAGCAGTTTGGGCGTGGCAGCGCCGCCGAGTACTGCCGCGAGTTTCCATGCCAGATTGATCGCATCGCCGATGCCGGTGTTCATGCCCTGACCGCCGGCGGGGCTGTGCACGTGCGCCGCATCGCCGAGCAGAAATGCCCGGCCCTTGCGAAAGTGATCCGCCACCCGGTGATGCACGCGGTAGGTGGAGAACCAGTTGACGTCCTCGATGTGCACGTTCAGATGTTCGATGGCGCGATTGCTGACATCCGAGAATTCCAGGGTTTCGGCGCGATCCGCACGCTCATCGCGCACGGTGCCGATCAACCGCGCACGGCCTTCGCCGGCCAGCGGGAACACCGCGAGAAAGTCCGCTTCATCCAGGTCCAGATGCAATTCACCGTTGAGCGCCGGGCCGCTGGCCTGCACATCCGCGACGTAGAAAATCTGCTGATAAGTGCCGCCGGGAAAACCGGTGTCGAGGGTTTTGCGCACGACCGAGCGGGCGCCGTCGCACCCGGCCAGATAACAGGCCTGACAGATTTCCTGCTCGCCATCCGGCAGGCGTAAATGCGCGGTGAGGCCGTCGCCGTTTTCGGTGAAACTCTCCAGCGTGGTGTTGCGCTCGACGGTCACGTCGTAGTCTTCGAGGCGGTCGATCAACAGCCGCTCGTGTTCGTCCTGCGGGTACATTTCCAGAAAGGCATAGGGTGTCAGGCCTTCGCCGATGCGGTTCAGCGGCAACTGCGCCACGGGTTTGCCCTTGACCCAGAAATTCGCCGCCGCCACCCGGTGACCGTTGCGCACCACCGCATCGGCCAGATCCAGTTGCCGGTAAAGCTCAAGGGTGCGCGCCTGCACCGCCAGCGCCCGCGACGTGGTGCCCGGCGCGGAAGCCTTGTCGATGATGCGCACGCGCACGCCCAGTTTGCTCAGCCACAGGGCCAGCACCAGTCCGGTGGGGCCTGCGCCGATGATCAGAACATCACTGCGGTTCATGGTCTGTCCTCCTCGCGTGTCCTGACCCCAGGCTTGCCACTGAGTGTGCAGCAGCAAGTATGGATCAGACGGTGAGGGCGGCCAGTCGGCCTGCCAAACGGGATGATGGAACAGCGCCGCCGCCCCGCAGTCCTATCCTGCACCCTGCGATTGAGCGTAGGGTTAACCCGGCTCAACGGACTGGATGAAGCGTTATGCACACCCCTCGATTATTCATCAGCCTCGCCGCGCTGTTGGTGCTGGCCGGTTGCGCCGGTCAACGCAGCGAAGAACCGGCGCCGCGCCCGCCCGCCGAGGTCAAGGCGCAGATCGTGCGCCTGCTGCCGGCCAAAACCGCCGACCGCCAGGGCTGGGCCACTGACATCTACGCCGCGTTCGCCGCCCAGGGCATCAGCCCGACCACGCAAAACCTGTGTTCGGTGCTGGCCGTCGCCGAGCAGGAATCCACTTTCCAGGTCGATCCGCCGGTGCCCGGCCTGGGCAAGATCGCCCGTGACGAAATCGACCGCCGCGCCGCCAAGGTGCACATCCCGAGCCTGTTGGTCAGCGGTGCCTTGCAGTTGCGCTCGCCGAACGGCAAGACCTACAGCGAACGCTTGAGCGCCGCCCGCAGCGAAAAGGAATTGAGCGCGATTTTCGACGACTTCATCGGCTCGGTGCCGATGGGCCGCACGCTGTTCAGCGGTTTCAACCCGGTGCACACCGGCGGGCCGATGCAGGTCAGCATCGAATTCGCCGAGCAGCACGCCAAGGACTATCCGTACCCGGTGGACGGGACGATTCGCCGCGAGGTGTTCAGCCGTCGCGGCGGCATGTATTTCGGCATCGCCCATTTGCTGGGTTATCCGGTGAGTTACCGCGAGCCGCTGTACCGCTTTGCTGATTTCAATGCTGGCTGGTACGCCAGTCGCAATGCGGCGTTTCAGAACGCGGTCAGCCGGGCGTCGGGCATTCCGCTGGCGCTGGATGGCGACTTGATCCGCCCGGGCGCGATCATGCCGGGCAGTACCGAACTGGCGGTGCGCACCCTCGGCAAATCCCTGGGCATGCGCAATCCGGTGATCCGCGATCAACTGGAGAAGGGCGATAGCCTGGCTTTCGAGGAGACCAAACTGTATCAACGGGTCTTCGAGCTGGCGGAGCGTGCGGAAGGCAAGTCACTGCCCCGTGCGGTGTTGCCGGGCATCGTGCTGCAGAGCCCGAAGATCACCCGCAAACTGACCACGGCGTGGTTTGCCAAACGGGTCGATGAGCGCTATCGGCGCTGCATGGCCAAGGGCTGAGGACGATCAAAAAGGTATAAAAAAACCCGGCTGACGGAGCCGGGTTTTTTCTGGGTTGTTGCGATCAAGCCATTCATTCAGGCAACGCGACGTCCGATCAGGCGGTCCGAACCACCTTCGGTGAACATCGACGCCGATGATGGTTTGTCACAACACCTTCACCGCGCGGCCAATTGCCTGGATCGGCCCGGTGGGTTTGCCGATCGGCGAGCCGTTGGCGCCTTCCAGCGTCAGCTCGAACAACTGGTTCGGTTGCAGCGGCGGCAGCTTGTCCAGCGGGATCGATAGCGCCTGGCCCGGTTTGACCAGCCCCAGCGACACCGGCCCCTGCCAGCCGTCGGCCTTGGTCCAGAACTCCAGCGCCTTGTCGGTCGGCACCTCGACCACGCCCAGCGGAATCAACTGAATCTCCCGTGGATTGCTGGCCTGGATCACCCAGCCCGGCGCCTTGTCCTGCGGGGCGACCAGCACCACCAGAAAACTCGGTTTCGGTGTGGTTTGAGTTAGCAGGATCGAGCCCAGCAACAAGGTCGCGGCCAGCCCGGCAGCGCTCAAACCGCGCCACAGCGACAGGCGGTTCCACCATGAAATCTCGGGCGCCATCTTATGGGTGAGTTGCCCGACACTGCGTTCGATGCGTTGCCACAGCTGCGACGAAGGCTGATGCGCCGGGGCGAGGTCGGTCAATTCCAGCAGACGCCGCTCCCAGACATCCACCGCCGCTTGCAGCTCGGGCTCGTTGGGCAAGCGCCGCTGCACTTCGGCGCGCGCTTCGGCCGAGAGGGTGCCGAGCACGTATTCACTGGCCAGTTCATCGCGTTCCTGCGCCGATTCGGTGGTCATCCCATGCACTCCCGCAACGCATTGAGGCTGCGCTTGATCCAGGCTTTGACGGTGCCCAGCGGCGTGTCGAGGCGTTGGGCGATCTGCGCGTGGCTGTAACCGTCGACGTAGGCGTGAAGGATGCAGCGGCGGCGTTGCGGTTCCAGTTGATGCAGGCAGCGATGGATGCGGGTCGATTGCGCCAGCGCATCGAACCCGTCATCACTCGCGGGTGATTCGTTGCTGTCATTGAGCGGGGTTTCCCGGTCGTGATTGCGCAACACATTCAGCGCCAGATGCCGGGTCACGCTGAACATCCAGCCCCGGGCCGAACCGCGCGCCGGATCGAAACCCGCCGCGCCGGCCCAGATCTTGATAAATGCATCGTGAACGATGTCTTCGGCCAGCGCCGTATCACGCACCAGACGCCGGGCCACACCGAGCAGCCGCGGGCTCTCCTGCACATACAATTCGCGCAGGGCCCCGCGCTCGCCGCGGGCACAGGCGGCGAGGCGGGCTTCGTAATCGAACGCGGTTTCGGGTAATGGCATGTCCTGCAATCTAGCAAGCATCCGGCAAACGTCCAGTCAGGCTCAGTTCGCCGCCCAGAAAATGTAGTCGGCCTGGTACTTCACCACTTCCTGTTTACCCTTGTTCGCCGCCGTGCATTCGCTGCCCGGCGCCACGCCGCCCTTGAGCGCGACACGCTGGATGTAGCTCACGCCGCTCATGGCGCCTTTGCCCTCGGCGGGGTTGGCCTTGACCAGTTGATAGGGCAGGTTGCCCGGGCTCGAAGGCGCTACGGCCAGTTGCGTGCCGGTGACTTTCGAACCGTCCTGCGCCTGCCAGGTGGCGGGCGGGCCGAAGTAGGTGCCGACCTGTTTGCCGCTGCGATCGTTGAGCACCGCTTTCGGGCCGACGAACACCCACTCGGTCTGGCCGGCGACGTTGGCCTTGTCCCGGCATTCGTAAGTGATCTCGCCGACCCCGGTGGTTTCCATCGCGATCTTGTGGCCGTCCGGCACCTTGATCGCGTCGGGATAACTGCTTTGGGCAAAACTCGTCGAGGCGACGGCGAGCAAACCGGTGAGGCCAATCAGTTGGGTGATGTTCATCAGTGTTTCTCCGAAAAGGGTAAACCGCTGACAGCCGAAAGAGGGCTGTTACAGGGACTACCCGTGACGGAGGCGTTTGGATGCAGTGGCCGGAAAATAATTTTGAAAACATCGCAACCCCTGTGGGAGCGGGCTTGCCCGCGATAGCGGTGTATCAGGCGAGCAAGTGTCGACTGACACGACGCCATCGCGGGCAAGCCCGCTCCCACAGGGTTCTTCAGCAATTGTCAGATTGCTGTAACCCGTTCACCCCCGGTTTTTGCCAAGGCCAGGCCGGAGGCTTTCAGGAGTTCCTGGGTATAGGCATGCTGCGGCGCCGCAAAAATCTGGCGCGACGCTCCCTGTTCCACCACCTTGCCGTCCTTGATCACCATCAAGTCGTGCGCCAGCGCATGCACCACCGCCAGGTCATGGCTGATGAACAGGTACGTCAGCCCATGGCGGATCTGCAATTGCCTCAACAATTCCACCACCTGTTTCTGCACCGTGCGATCCAGCGCCGAGGTCGGTTCGTCGAGCAGAATCAGCGCCGGTTCCAGCACCAGCGCCCGGGCGATGGAAATGCGCTGGCGCTGGCCGCCGGAGAACTCATGGGGATAGCGATGGCGGCTCTGCGGATCGAGGCCGACTTCCTCCAGTACGCGGATCACCGCCGCTTCGCGTTCCTCGGCCGTGCCGATGCCGTGGGTCAGCAGGCCTTCGGCGATGATCTGCTGCACCGACATCCGAGGGCTGAGGCTGCCGAACGGGTCCTGGAACACCACCTGAATCTGCCGGCGCAACGGGCGCATCAAGCGCTGATTGAGCAGACTCAGTTGCTTGTTGCCGAAACGAATGTCGCCCTCGGATTCCACCAGCCGCAGAATCGCCTGGCCCAGCGTCGACTTGCCCGAGCCGGACTCGCCGACGATGCCCAGGGTCTTGCCACGTTGCAGACGGAAACTCACGCCGTCCACGGCCTTGATGTATTCCTGGGTGCGGCTGAACAGCGCCTTGGGCAGCGGGAACCAGACTTTCAGATCGTCCACCTCCAGCAGGTTGTGATCGTAGCGGCTCGGCACCGGTGCGCCCGACGGTTCCGCCTCGATCAGCAGGCGGCTGTAGGGATGCTGCGGCGTGCGGAACAGCGTTTCGCAGTCGGCCTGTTCGACGATTTCCCCGTGGCGCATCACGCACACCCGTTGGGCGATGCGCCGCACCAGATTGAGGTCGTGACTGATCAGCAGCAGCGACATGCCTAGGCGTTGCTGCAACTCGATCAGCAGCTCGAGAATCTTCTGCTGCACGGTCACGTCCAACGCCGTGGTCGGCTCATCGGCAATCAGCAGTTCCGGTTCGTTGGCCAGCGCCATGGCGATCATCACCCGTTGCCGCTGGCCGCCGGAGAGCTGGTGCGGATAGGCCTTTAATCGCTGCGTCGGTTCGCGAATGCCCACCAGTTCCAGCAGCTCCAGCGTGCGCTGGCGTGCGGCGCGGCCCTTGAGTCCCTTGTGGATCTCCAGCACTTCGCTGATTTGTTTTTCCACCGTGTGCAACGGGTTCAGCGAAGTCATCGGTTCCTGGAAAATCATCGCGATGCGATTGCCGCGCAAGCCGCGCAGCTGCTGTTCGCTGGCGTGCAGCAAGTCCACGCCGTTGTAGCGGATGCTGCCCGTGCTGCTGACGGTTTTGGCCGGCAGCAAACGCAGGATCGAATGCGCCGTCACCGACTTGCCCGAGCCGGATTCGCCGACCAGTGCCAGGCACTCGCCACGGCGGATGTCGAGGTTCACGCCGTGCACCACTTCGTGCCCGGCGAAGGCGACGCGCAGGTCGCGGATTTCAATCAGGTTGTCGGTCATTTCAGCTCCGGGGATCAGGATCGCGGATCGAACGCGTCACGGCAGGCTTCGCCGATGAACACCAGCAAGGACAGAATCAGCGCCAGGGCAAAAAACGCCGTCAGCCCCAGCCATGGCGCTTGCAGATTGCGCTTGGCCTGGCCGATCAGTTCACCCAGCGACGCGGTGCCGGCGGGCATGCCGAAGCCGAGAAAATCCAGCGCGGTGAGGGTGGCGATGGCGCCGGTCAGAATGAACGGCAGGTAGGTGAGGGTGGAGGTCATGGCGTTGGGCAGAATGTGCCGGCGCATCAGTTCGCTGTCCGTCAGGCCCAGCGCTCGCGCGGCCTTGACGTATTCCAGGCTGCGCCCGCGCAGGAACTCGGCGCGCACCACGTCCACCAGTGCCAGCCAGGAAAACAGCGCCATGATCCCCAGCAGCCACCAGAAACTCGGCGAGACGAACCCCGACAAAATGATCAGCAGGTACAGCACCGGCAGCCCTGACCAGATCTCCAGCACCCGTTGTCCGAGCAAGTCGACCCAGCCGCCGTAATAACCCTGCAACGCCCCGGCCACGATGCCGACCAGCGCACTGACGGCGGTGAGGATCAGCGCGAACAGAATCGAAATCCGCGTGCCGAAAATCACCCGCGCCAACACGTCCCGCGCCTGATCGTCGGTGCCCAGCCAGTTGCTGGAGGACGGCGGACTCGGCGCCGGTTCGGTGAGGTCGTAATTGACCGTGTCGTAGCTGAACGGGATCGGCGGGAACAGCATCCAGCCGCCCTGATCCTCGATCAGTTTGTGCACGTAGCTGCTGGCGTAATCCGGCTGGAACGGCAGTTCGCCGCCGAAATCGGTTTCCTGATAATCGCTGAGGATCGGGAAGTAGAAGGCGTCGTGGTAGCGGATCACCAGCGGCTTGTCGTTGGCGATCAGTTCGCCGCCGAGGCAGATCAGGCACAGGCCGATGAACAGCCACAGCGACCAGCGCCCGCGACGGTTGGCCTTGAATAGCGCGATGCGCCGCCGGCCCAGAGGGGAGAGTGTGAACATCAGGCAGTCCTCGCCGAGAAGTCGATGCGCGGGTCGAGCAGGGTGTAGCAGAGGTCGCCAATCAGCTTGATCAACAGGCCGAACAGGGTGAACAGGAACAGCGTGCCGAACACCACCGGATAGTCCCGCGACACCGCCGCTTCGTAGCTCATGCGCCCGAGGCCGTCGAGGTTGAAGATGGTTTCGATCAGCAGGGAGCCGGCGAAAAACACTTCGATCAATACCGACGGCACACCGGCCACCACCAGCAGCATCGCGTTGCGAAACACATGCCCGTAGAGCACGCGTCTTTCGGTCAGGCCCTTGGCGCGGGCGGTGATCACGTACTGGCGGCTGATCTCGTTGAGGAAGCTGTTTTTGGTCAGGATCGTCAGCGTCGCAAAACCGCCGATCACCAGCGCCGTCACCGGCAACACCAGGTGCCAGAGGTAGTCGCCGACCTTGCCCCACAGGCTCAGGCTGTCGAAGTTGTCCGAGACCAGACCTTGCACCGGAAACCAGTTGACGTAGCTGCCTCCGGCGAACACCACGATCAACAGGATCGCGAACAGAAACGCCGGCATCGCGTAGCCGACGATGATCGCCGTGCTGCTCCAGACATCGAATGCGCTGCCGTTTTTGATCGCCTTGCGAATCCCCAGCGGGATCGAAATCAGGTAGGTGATCAAGGTCGCCCACAGGCCGAGTGACAGCGACACCGGCAGCTTCTGCACGATCAGATCCGTCACCTTCGCACCGCGAAAGAAACTGCTGCCCAAGTCCAGTTGCGCGTAGTTCTTGAGCATCAACCACAGGCGTTCGTGCATCGGCTTGTCGAAGCCGTAGTGGTGCTTGATCTCTTCGATCAGCGCCGGGTCCAGGCCACGGCTGCTGCGCCCGGCACCGCCGATCGCAGTCACTTCGCTGGCGCCGCCCATGCTGTGCCCGCCGAAGCCTTGCAGGCGGGCGATGGCCTGTTCCACCGGGCCACCGGGCGCGGCCTGCACGATGACGAAGTTGACCACCAGAATGCACAGCAGCGTCGGGATGATCAGCAACAGACGTCGACTCAGATAACGCCACATGTCACTGGCCCCCCGCGAGCTGGTGCAGGGCACTCATCTGCTGATTGGTCAGCGGCTTGGCCGAGACCTCCCACCAGGTGTCGAGGCCTTCGCTGTAAATCGGCTGCACCGGCGGCCTGCCGAAGCGGTTCTGATACACCGTCGGCGTGCCTTTGGAGTAGTAGTTGGGAATCATGTAGTCACCCCATTGCAGCACCCGATCGAGGGCGCGGGCGTAACGCACCATGGCGTCGCGGGTATTGGCCTGGACCAGGCCGTCGATCAGCCGGTCCACGGCCGGGTCGGCCAGCACCATCGAATTGGAGCTGCCGACTTGTGTGGCGCTCTGTGAGGCATACAGGCTGTACAACTCGCGGCCCGGCGAGACGATCGGATCGCCGCTGCGGGGGAAACTGGTGACGATCATGTCGTAGTCCCGGGCGTTGAGCCGGTTGACGTACTGCGCCGAATCGATGCGTCGCAGATTCAGGGAGATGCCGATCTGCGCCAGGGTGCGTTTGTACGGCAGCAGCATGCGGTCGAAGCCACCCTGACCGTCGAGGAAGGTGAATTCGAATGGCTCGCCGGCGTCGTTCACCAGCCGATTGTTTTTCGGCGTCCATCCGGCCTCGGCCAACAGCTTCAGGGCCTGCAACTGCTTGTCGCGGATGTAGCCGCTGCCATCGGTTTTCGGCGCCTGATAGACCCGGCTGAAAACCTCGTCCGGAATCTGTCCGCGCAGCGGTTCGAGGATCGCCAGTTCGCCAGCGTCGGGCAGGGCGGTGGCGGCCATTTCACTCTTCGGCCAGTAGCTGTTCTGGCGCACGTAGAAGCCGCGCATCATCTGCTTGTTGGTCCACTCGAAATCCCACAGCAGGCTCAGCGCCTGACGCACGCGGCGATCCTTGAACAACGGGTTCTGCAGGTTGAACACAAACCCCTGGGCGCTGGTCGGTTTGTCCGGGGCGAGAATCGCCTGTTGCAGGCGACCGTCGCGCAGGGCCGGGCTGTCGTAGCCGACCACGTAGCCGGACGAGGAAAATTCGCGGTTGTAGTCGAACGCGCCGGCCTGCAGCAGTTGCCGGGCGACGTCGGTGTCGCCGTAGAAATTCACGGTCAGGCTGTCGAAGTTGTACATCCCGCGACTGACCGGCAGGTCTTTGCCCCACCAATCCGGATCGCGCTGGAAACCGATGCTGCGCCCGGCGTCGACCTTGCTGACACGGTATGGGCCACTGCCCAATGGTGGTTCGAAACCGCCGCCGTTGGCGAAGTCGCGGGTTTTCCACCAGTGCTCGGGCACCGGTCGCAGCGACGCCAGATCCAGCGCCAGGGTGCGGTTGAGGTTGTTCTTGAAGGTGAATCGAATCTGTCGCGGACCTTCGATCAGCACGTCCTGCACGTCGGCGTATTGCTGGCGATAACTCAGGCTGCCCTTGGTCATCAACAGCTCGAAGGTGTAGCGCACGTCTTCGGCGGTGATCGGTGTGCCATCGGCGAAACGCGCCTCGGGATTCAGCTTGAAACGCACCCACAGGCCGCCGGGATCGCGCTCCATGGATTGCGCCACCAGACCGTAGACGGTGTAGGGCTCGTCCAGCGAGCGGAACGCCAGCGGCGAATACACCCAGTCGTTGACCTGCACAACGGAAATGCCCTGATCGGCATACGGAGTGATGTAGTTGTACTGACCGATCTCCATCGAAGCGCGGCTGAGCGAGCCGCCCTTGGGGGCATCGGGATTGACGAAGTCGAAGTGCCGGAAACCGGCAGGGTATTTCGGCGCCTCGCCGTACACCGTCATCGCGTAGCTGCCGCCGGCCAGCGCAGCTGCCGCGTTGCACAGCAGCGCGCTGCCGAGCAGCAGGCCGGCCATGTTGCGCATGAATGTCATGAAGTCGTTCCTCTGAGCCGGAAAAACCCGAAGCGGCGGCTAGCCGCTGCGGGATGCGAATTCGCAAGGGGAAGGGGCCGGCCGGAGTCTTGCGCGGCCCCGACCGGGACTCAGAAGTGGTACGTCATGCGCGCAAACAGCGTGCGGCCCAGTGGATCGGTGTAGCGCGGGTCATAACCGCTCTGGAAGTTGTAGGCCTGGTTGGAGAACGGCGGATCGCGGTCGAACAGGTTCTTCACCCCGGCATCCACGTCCAGCACCTTGTCGAAGGTGTAACCGGCCGACAGGTCCCACACCGAGTAAGACGCGACCCGCGCGTTGGTCTCGCGGTCGTAGTCGTTGTAGCCGGTGGTGAAGCGGTTGGTCAGCGCCGCGCGGGCGGCGCCGAAGGTCCAGGAACCGGTCAGGTTGTGTTTCCAGCGGGCAATCACCCCGTCGCCCTTGAAGTCGCCGACCTTGTCGGTGAACGGGCCCTTGATGGTGCTCTGGAAGTCGTACTCGTCGACATAAGTGCCTTGCAGGCCCAGACCGAATTGACCGTACGGCGTGTTCGGGAAGCGATAGTCCAGCGACACATCGACGCCGTTGGTTTCGACGATGCCGAGGTTGGCGTTGCCGGTGACGATGTAGTTGAGCGTGCCGTCGGCGTTGCGCACGAAGCGGTCAGGGTAACTGCCGGCCTGATCGAACACGGTGGATTCCGGGAACGGCTGGATCTGGTTGGAGATGTGAATCCACCAGAAATCCAGGCCCACGGACAGATTGCTGACTGGCTGATAGACGAAGCCCAGCGTCACGTTGCGCGCCTTCTCCGGGGCCAGGTCTTCGTTGCCGCCGATCTGGTTGAGGAACTGCTGACCGCAATCGCGCCCGCCGTTGCCGCCCGGTTGCACCACGCCGCCGGTACACAGCACCGGGTCGTTGTAGTAGCCCTGGGTGTAGGTGATGCTGCGCGGCGAATACAACTCATACAGCGACGGCGCGCGGAAGCCTTCGCTGTAGGCGCCGCGCACCACCAGCTCCTTGAGCGGCTGATAGCGGAACGAGTATTTCGGGTTGGTGGTGCTGCCGAAGTCGCTGTATTTGTCGTGACGCACGGCGGCGGACAATTCCAGGCTGTCGAGCACCGGCACGTTGATTTCCGCGTAGGCGGCTTTCACGCTGCGGTCGCCCTCGACGCTGCCGGCCGGGTCGATGCCCAGGCTCTGGATGTCGCCGGCAAAGGCTTCGAAGTCCTGGTGGAATTTCTCTTTGCGGTACTCGCCGCCCAGCGCCAGACCCGACGGGCCGGCACCGAACCAGTCACCGATTTCGCGGCTGATCCGTCCGTCGAAACCGGCGACCCGACCGACCGCCGTGGAGTAGGCGCCGTGGTACATCGCCTGATCGATGTACTGCTGACCGGCGCTGCTCTGCGGCCCGAACGGGTTGAGCAGGCCGCTGGCCAGGCCGTCGATCATCGCCTGATCGCTGACGTAGCCGCTGGTGACGCTGGAGACGATCTTGTTCTGGTTATACGAGGCGCCGACGTTGTAATCCCAGCCGCCGACCAGACCGTCGAAGCTCAGCAAAAAGCGCTGGCTGGTGTTCTGGTCTTTCGATTCGCGCGGGCCGGCGGCGGTTTCGCGCCAGTTGACGTCCACCGGTTGCGTCGGGTCGAGGGCGAAACCGGTGGGCGCCGGGGTGATGCCGTTGCCGGGGTAGTAGGGCGAGGACGAATCCAGGCTCAGGCCGGTCAATGGCGCCGGGCCGACAGCGGTGGCGTTGTTGTTGCGCGACCAGAAGTATTCAAGGTTGACGTTGTGATCGTCGGCCAGTTTGCCGGTGGTCTTGCCGAAGAACGACGTCTTCTCGGTCTGCGGCACCAGGTCGATGTACTCGCGGGTGCTGAAGCGGCAGAGACCGTCACGGGCCACCAGGTTGGGGCCGTTGCAGTTGCTGTTGGCCAGCGGGTTGGTGGCGTTGCCGTTCTGGCTGTAGTTGCCGGGGAACGCGGTGCCGGAAGTCTGGTCCAGGCCACGGCCGGGCACGTAGTCGCGGGCGAAGGAGCGGTCGTTGGCGTCGAGGTTCTGCTGCTTGTTGTAGTTGAACACGCCGAGCACGTTGAAACGGTCCTGCTCCAGGTCGCCGTAGCCCCAACTGGCGCTCATGTCCTTGGTCGCACCGCCGCCACTGTGGGTCGGGGTTTCGCCGCCGAGGGTGAGCTGACCGTCGGTCATGGATTTTTTGGTGATGAAGTTGATCACGCCGCCGATGGCGTCGGTGCCGTACAGGGCCGAGGCGCCGTCGCGCAGCACCTCCACGCGCTCGATCGCGGCAAACGGGATCATGTTCAGATCCACCGCGCCGCCGGCCGAGTTGGTGCCCGACAGGGCGTTGTTGGCCAGCCGGCGACCGTTGAGCAGCACCAGCGTCTTGTTCGCGCCGATGCCGCGCATGTCGGCGAACGAGGCGCCGCCGGTGGCCGCGCCGACCGAGCCTGCGCTGTTGTTGATCGACTGGCTGCCGGTGATGCGCTGCACCAGTTCGGCGGTGGTGGTCACGCCCTGTTTGCGCAGCTCTTCGGCCTTGAGCACGGTGATCGGTACCGCCGTCTCCGCGTCGACCCGACGGATCGCCGAACCGGTTACTTCGACCCGTTGCAGTTGCGTGGTGGGCGCGACCACCGCAGCGGCGGCCGGGACGCTGTTGTCGTCCTCGGCAGCCTGAACTCCGGCGCCCATCCCCATGGCCACCAGGTACAACGGAACGAAACGATGGCGGGAAATCGTTGCCACCAAGGGTTTGAGCGTGAAGCGTGGAGTGTTCATCAGCATGGTTGTTTCCGACTTTGTTAGACGTTTATCGAAATGGCCTTGTGAGCCCTCTTTGCACGGAGCACGGTGGTGCCGCGCCGCGAAAACCACTTTCTTCAAGCAAGCCGATCCCCTCCGAAGACGCGCTGCGTTTTTTCGGTCGGCCGATTGCGACGGGATTCAACGAACGGTGTCGGGCGCGTCCCTCACTGCGCGCCCGGCACCGCCGTCAGCGGGTGGTCATCACCGATATTTTGGTGATGCCCGAGCGCTCGATGGACGCCATGGCTTTGGCGACCTGGCCGTAATTCACGGCGGAGTCGGCCTGCAGCTGTACGCGCACTTCGGCGTCCTTGGCCTTGACCTCCTTGAGGCTGGCTTCCAGTGATTCCGGCGCCAGCTCGGTCTTGGCCAGGAAGAACTTGCCGTCCTGATCGACGCTGACCACCACCGGATCCTTCTTTTCGGCGGGGGCGACGGCGTCGGTTTTCGGCAGGTTGACCTTGATCGCGTTGGTCATCAGCGGCGCGGTGACGATGAACACCACCAGCAGCACGAGCATCACGTCCACCAGCGGCGTGACGTTCATTTCGCTGAGCACTTCATCGCTGTCTTGAGTGGAAAAGGACATCAGCTGGCCTCCCGCACGGCGGCCGTGGATTTGGCGATGGCCTGGCGGCTGATGGAAAACGCGCTGCGCGAGGCGAGGGCGTCGAAGTCGTGGGCGAAGTCATCCATGTCCGCCGAGGCCAGCTTCAGGCGTCGCAGGAAGAAGTTGTAAATCAGCACCGCCGGCACCGCGACGGCAATGCCCACGCCTGTGGCGATCAGCGCGTGGCCAATGGGGCCGGCGACGGTTTCCAGGCTGGCCGAACCGCTGGCGCCGATGCTTTGCAGGGCTTCCATGATTCCCCACACGGTGCCGAACAGGCCAATGAACGGCGCGGTGCTGCCGATGCTGGCGAGGATCGCCTGGCCGTTTTCCAGCGAGCGGCGTTCCTTCTGGATCTGCTGGCGCAGGTTGCGCTCCAGTCGGTCGGAACGGTTGATGGTGTGCGCCAGTTGCTGGGTGGTGCGCGGGGAATCTTCCACCAGCAAGGCTTCGAAACCGCTGCTGGCGATCCGCGCCAGCGAGCCCGGATACTGGCTGGCGTGTTCGGCGGCGGTGAGCAGGTCCGGCGCGCCCCAGAAGGCTTTGCTGAACTGCCGGTTCTGGGTTTTCTGGCGCAGGTATTGCGCCGACTTGACCAGCAGAATCGCCCAACTGACCACGGAAAACAGCACCAGCCCCCAGAGCACGCCGGGGACAATCATCGAAGACAAAGAATCGTTCATGGCTACACCTCGCTTGCGTTAATCGGTTGTGAGTTCGGTTGTCGCGCCGTCATTGCGGCAATTTGAAATCGATGGTCTGGGTGGCGAAGCCGTCGATCGGTGTGTCGCCGCGTTTGGCCGGAATGAACTTCCAGGCCTTTACCGCCGCTACCGCCGCGTCATCCAGTTGCGGCTTGCCGCTGGATTTGGTCACCGTCACCGACCCTGCGCGACCGTTGGCCAGCACCTGAATCCGCAGCACCACGCTGCCTTCCCAGTTGCGCCGCAGGGCCAGCGACGGGTATTCCGGCGGCGGGTTGCCGAGGCTGGAGAGGCCGGAAATCGCCGCCGACTCTTTCACCGGGCCCGGTGCCGCCGCCGGTGCCGGTGGCGCGCTCGGGGTGGCCGGGGCGGCAGGCGCGGCTGGTTGCGCAGGGGCGGGCGGCGCTTTCGGCGGCTCGGCCTTTTTCACCGGTTTGGGTTTCTCGACCGGTTTCGGTTTTTCGATCGGCTTGGGTTTTTCCACCGGTTTGGGCGGCGGCTTGACCGCGTCCTCGTCTTCCACCGGTTGTTCCGGTTCGGGCGGTGGCGGTGGTGGGGGCGGCGGCTCCGGTGTCGGCGGGGCCGGCGGTGTCGGGCTGGTCAGCTCGACGGTCATTTCCGGAATTTCCGGTGGCGTGGGCAGCGGCTCGGCCCGCGCCTGCTGGAAAAACCACCAGGCGCCGCCGTGTATCAGCGCCGACACTGCCACCAGCAACATCATCTGCTGTTTGTTCAGGCCGCCGGGCTGAGAAGTGTTGGCCTTGTAGACGGGCCGACCCGCCACCGACGCAAGCGCTGCGTTCGGTACTGGCCCCGGCGGCGTTCTGTGCTTTACCGCATCGTTCATTAAAGCTCCCTCGGGTGGATGAAGGGCAATAAGGTGCCGTTCGAACAACACAGCGTTGTTCGAGTGAGTGGTCGCAACTTTCATACGGGTGTGCAGAAGCCGATAGTTGAACTATCTATTGAACAGGGCTTGTGCAGCTTGTTGCTTCAGTAATGCCGACTTCGATGGTTCATTGATCCGGTCCGTGGCTGTTCTTTTATAAGTGAGTGCGCAATTGAGTGGCGAATATCGTTCTTGCCCTCATGGTTGATGCAATAGCAACCGCTGTGCCAAACAGTAAACAAATGTGTAGCGGTTATTTCACGGATGATACGTATGTCGCATTTATATAAGTTTCATCAGGTACACCGGCTTTCATGGGCGCATAAACTCCCGACGGCCCTGTTTGCAGGGCTTTTTCAAGGGCGAGACAGCCCTGGCTCGGTATCGCGCTGTTCAGCGAGATAGAGCGGCTTTTCTCGTGTCGGCCAGGATGCGTGATGGTGCGTGGCGGACTGATTTGGTGCGGGTCAGTGTTTTAGCGGGTCACAGGCGCTGTTCCTTGTTCTTGTCCAAGTAAAGTCGGTTGTTCCGCTTGTTCGGTGTAATGGCTGAAAGTGCAGTTTTGGTGCGCTTCGGACAATAGCGCCGAACAGCAAAAGTTGTAGCGGTGTGCTGTCTGGAAGTTATTGTCGAACAATGTGTTGTTGCATTCATTAATGCAGTGCGCACGCAATGACTTCTTGCGTGCTATTTAAAAAATAAATAGTGCAGGCGTTCAGGTAATAAAGGGAATGCACGGACTGTTCGCAGGACGAACACGGCGCAGGTACAGGGGCACGGAGAGAAGAGTGTGGCGCAGCAGGTGAAGATTCACGCGGTGAACTCCTTGTTGCCAGCTCGGATACGCGAACTTTTGGTTCGGTATCGCACCTTACAAGAACGCGGATAGCGTTCGCTGATTGCTCTTGGTGCGGGATGGGCACCGCCAGCGCTGTTTTGCGAGATCAGGGATTCGCAAGCTGCCGATGAATGCGCAATCCGTGCCAAATTCGATACAACAGCTATAAATAGGGCCAGGCAGGATGCCTTTCGCAGTGGAGGAGGGGATATGTATCAGCTCTACGGACATCGCAATTCAGGGGCGGCGGCCATCGAGGCGGCGCTCGAGCTGTGCCAGGTGGCTTACCGCTTCATCGATATCGAGGCCAGCGCGGAGGCGGCGCAGGAGCTGGCGCGGCTCAATCCGCTCAAACAGATCCCGACCCTGCAACTGCCGGACGGCAGTGCAATCACCGAAAGTGCGGCGATCCTGATTCATCTGGGGCTGAGCTTTGCGCAATCCGGTCTGTTGCCTGCCAAGGGCGCTGACCGGGATCAGGCGATTCGCGGGCTGGTGTACATCGTCAGCAATTGCTACGCGGCCATCGGCGTCATCGATTACCCCGAGCGCTGGCTGGTGATGCCGGACGAGGCCTCGCGGCAGAATCTGATGGCGGGTGCGCGGGAACGACTGCACTGGACCTGGGAGGTGTTTGCCGACCAGTTCTCCGCGGAGCTGTACCTGGACGATGAAACACCGGGGGCGCTGGATGTGCTGGCAGCGGTGGTCACGCGCTGGGCCGGTGCCCGCGAACACCTGCGTCAGGCCCGACCCGGTTTCCATGCGTGGCTGCAACGCATCGACCGACACCCGGTGCTGGCGCCGGTCTTTGCGCGGCATTGGCCCGGCTGATTACTCCCCGCGAATGTACTGCTCCAGCTGTTTGATCAGCTCGGCCTGTTCGGCAATCGCTTCCTTGACCAGGTCGCCGATCGACAGCAGGCCGATCAGTTTGCCGTCCTCCACCACGGGCAAGTGACGCAGGCGTTTGTCGGACATGATGCCAAGGCAGGTGTCGACGGTCTGGTGGGTGTCCACCGTGATCACGTTCGCCACCATGATGTCGCGCACCGGCGTGCCCACCGAAGAGCGCCCATGCAGCACCAGTTTGCGCGCGTAATCGCGCTCGCTGATGATGCCCACCACTTTGTCGTCTTCCACCACGAGCAAGGCGCCGACGTTCTTCTCGGCCATTTTCATCAGCGCTTCGAGCACCATGTGATCGGGTTTGATCTGGTGCACTTCCTGATTTTTCTGATCTTTGAGCTTGAGCAGCTGGGCGACGGTTTTCATGGTGGTTACTCAGGTGTTGTCGTTGTTCTCCAAGCATCGTAGACGCAGGCGCACAGAGCAAGGCCGCAAAACGGCAGATAACACGCAAAAAACGTCATTTGACGGGGTTTTTCATGGCGAGGCCTTTGTCACCGGTTTCGGCAATGCCGCGTAGAATGCCCGTCTGAATCAATTCTTGAGGTCGCAGTGGTGGATTTACAGCAGGGCTTCGTCCTGACCCGGCATTGGCGCGACACCCCAGCCGGCACCGAAGTCGAGTTCTGGCTGGCGACCGACGCCGGGCCGCGCCGTGTGCGCCTGCCGCATCAGCCGTCGGTGGCGTTCATCCCGGCGGCGCAGCGCGAGCAGGCCGAGCGCGTGTTGGCGGACGAAAAGAACGTCGAACTGCGCCCCCTGGCCTTGCAGGATTTCGAGCATCGCCCGGTGCTCGGTCTGTATTGCCAGCAGCACGGTCAGTTGATGCGCCTGGAAACCGCGCTCAACCGCCACAGTGTCGATGTCTTCGAAGCCGATGTGCGACCGCCCGAGCGCTATTTGATGGAGCGTTTCATCACCGCGCCGGTGTGGTTCAGCGGCACGCCCGATGCCGAGGGTATGCTGATCGACGCCCACCTCAAGCCTGCGCCCGACTATCGTCCGCAACTGCGGCTGGTCTCGCTGGACATCGAAACCACCGAGCAGGGCGAGCTGTATTCCATCGCGCTGGAAGGCTGTTGCGAACGGCAGGTGTACATGCTCGGCGCGCCGAACGGCGATCACAGCATTGTCGACTTCGACCTCGAGTACTGCGAATCGCGGACCCTGATCCTCAAGAAACTCAACGAGTGGTTCGCCCGCCACGACCCCGACGCGATCATCGGCTGGAACCTCGTGCAGTTCGACCTGCGCATTCTTCACGAACACGCCCGGCGCCTCGGCGTGCCGCTCAAACTCGGGCGCGGCGGCGAGGAAATGCAGTGGCGCGAACACGGCAGCCGCACTCATTACTTCGCGGCAGCGGCAGGAAGGCTGATCATCGATGGCATCGAATCCCTGCGTTCGGCGACCTGGAGCTTCCCGTCGTTCAGCCTGGAAAACGTTGCCCAGACCTTGCTCGGCGAGGGCAAGTCGATCGACAACCCGTACCAGCGCATGGACGAGATCAACCGGATGTTCGCCGAGGACAAACCGGCGCTGGCCAAATACAACCTCAAGGACTGCGAACTGGTCACACGGATCTTCGCCAAGACCGAGCTGCTGAAGTTTTTGCTGGAGCGCGCCAGCGTCACCGGCCTGCCGGCGGATCGCAGCGGCGGCTCGGTGGCGGCGTTCACTCATTTGTACATGCCGTTGATGCACCGTCAGGGTTTTGTGGCGCCGAACCTTGGCACCAATCCACCGCAGGCCAGCCCCGGCGGGTTTGTCATGGACTCGCAACCGGGGCTGTACGAATCGGTGCTGGTGCTCGACTACAAGAGCCTTTATCCGTCGATCATCCGCACCTTCCTGATCGACCCGGTGGGGTTGATCGAAGGCTTGCAGCATCCCGACGACAGCGATTCGGTCCCGGGTTTTCGCGGCGCTCGTTTCTCTCGCACCCGGCATTGCCTGCCGTCCATCGTCGCCCGGGTCGCCGAGGGGCGCGAAACCGCCAAGCGCGAACACAACGCGCCGCTGTCCCAGGCGCTGAAGATCATCATGAACGCCTTCTACGGCGTGCTCGGTTCCAGCGGTTGCCGGTTTTTCGATACGCGGCTGGCCTCATCGATCACCCTGCGCGGCCACGAAATCATGTTGCGCACCCGGCAGTTGATCGAGGCTCAGGGGCATGCGGTGATCTATGGCGACACCGATTCGACGTTCGTCTGGCTGCGTCGTCCGCATGGTCAGGAAGAGGCAGCGACCATCGGCCGGGCGCTGGTTGCGCACGTCAACGACTGGTGGCGCGAACATGTGCGTGAGCAATACGGGCTGGAAAGCGCCCTCGAATTGCAGTTCGAAACCCACTACAAACGCTTCCTGATGCCAACCATTCGCGGCGCGGAAGAGGGCAGCAAAAAGCGCTACGCCGGCCTGGTGACCCGCGCCGACGGCAGCGAAGAAATGGTCTACAAAGGCCTGGAAACTGTACGCACCGACTGGTCGCTGCTGGCCCGGCAATTCCAGCAGGAACTGTACGAGAGGATCTTCCAGCGCAAGCCGTATCAGGATTACGTGCGCGAGTACGTGCGCAAGACGTTGGCCGGCGAGTTCGACGAGCGCCTGGTCTACCGCAAGCGCCTGCGCCGCACCCTCGACGACTACGAACGCAACGTGCCGCCCCACGTGCGCGCCGCACGGCTGGCAGACGATTACAACGCGCAACACGGTCGCCCGCGCCAGTATCAGAATGGCGGCTGGATCAGCTACGTCATCACCCTGGCCGGCCCCGAGCCGCTGGAAGTGCGCCGCGCGGCCATCGACTACGACCACTACATCACCCGCCAGCTGCAACCGGTGGCGGATGCGATCCTGCCGTTTGTCGACGACGATTTCTCAACCCTGATCGGGGGGCAGTTGGGCCTGTTTTGAGTCCAGCAGTTGCAGGGTCCATTCGTCCTGAATGCCGTGGAAGTAACGCTCCAGCGCCTGATGCCAGAGGCTTTCGTCGTCAGCGAACTGGGCGAACAGGGTCATCGATGAGTGGAATTTCAGGTCGTCCGGATGGCCGAAAATCTCGGCAATCGAACGTTGCTGCACATTCAGTACAAGCTGCGCGCAGGTGCGCAGCCGGGCGCCGAGCAACTCATGGGTCAGATAGGCCTTGGCCTCACCGGCCGAGCTGATTGCGAAGCGCCGCGACATCTCGCTGCCCCCGAGCCCGGCGAACTGCGGGAACACAAACCACATCCAGTGGCTACGCTTGTGGCCCTCGCCGAGCTCGCGCTGGACCCGTTCGAACACCGGATCCTGGGCGAGCACGAAGCGTTGCAGGTTGAATGGATCGTCCTGATCAGTGCTTCTCATGGCGAAGCCCTCTGTCAGTCGGCGGTGGCTCAGACCATGGCCAGCCGCTGCTTGCGTTGTGGCGCTTGAAACGCCTGGTCCAGCGCCGCCAGATCCCCGGCATCAAGTTGCAGCTGCGCGGCTTGTGCATTGAGCTGCACGTGTTCCGGGCGCACGGCCTTGGGAATCGCAATCACCCCATCCTGACGCAGAATCCACGCCAGCGAAACCTGTGCCGGGGTCACGCCGTGACGAGCGGCAATCTGTTTCAGCACCGGCTCGGCAAGCATCGCGCCGCCCTGGCCGATCGGGCAGTACGCCATCAATGGCATGCGCTGTTGCTGGCACCACGGCAGCAGGTCGAATTCGATGCCCCGTTCCTCCAGGTTGTACAGCACCTGATTGGTCGCGCAGGCCGATGAAGACAGTTCTTCGAGATCATCGACGTCGAAGTTCGACACGCCCCAGCGGCCGATCTTGCCGTCCTCGCGCAGACGCTCGAAGGCTTCGACGGTTTCTTCCAGCGGATACTGGCCGCGCCAATGCAGCAGATAGAGGTCGATGTAATCGGTGTCGAGCCGGCGCAGGCTGCGCTCGCAGGCCTGGGGAATGCCTTTGCGGCTGGCGTTGTGCGGGTAGACCTTGCTCACCAGGAACACTTGATCGCGCAGGCCGGCAATGGCTTCGCCGACCACGCTTTCGGCACCGCCCTCGGCGTACATTTCGGCGGTGTCGATCAGGGTCATGCCCAGTTCGATGCCGCTGCGCAGGGCGGCGACTTCACGGTTGTGCGCCGAGCGGTCTTCGCCCATGCGCCAGGTGCCCTGGCCGATCACCGGAACCTGCACGCCAGCCAATTCGAGGGTACGCATTCAAACCTCCTTTCTGAAACAGTCGATACCTTGGGTGGGCAGCAGGATAGCCCACGGGTTCCGTCCGGTTCCAGAAAGGAGGTCAGGTGCTTACTTGGCGGAGAACTTCAACACCACGCTCTGGGTGTAGGTCTGTCCCGGATCCAGCCGGGTGCTCGGGAAGGTCGGCTGGTTCGGCGAGTTCGGGTAGTGCTGGGTTTCCAGGGTGAACGCGCCCCAGTGCGGATAGACCTTGCCACCCTTGCCCTTGACCGTGCCGTCGAGGAAGTTGCTGGTGTAGAACTGCACGCCCGGCTCGTTGGTGAACAGTTGCAAGTGGCGACCGGATTGCGGGTCGCTGACTTCGGCGGCGAGTTTGCTCGCATCACCTTTGGTGTCCAGCGCCCAGTTGAAATCGAAGCCGCCGTGTTTTTCTTCGGCGAATTTCAATTGCGGATGGTCGGCCTTGATGTGCTGGCCGATGGCGGTCGGTTTGGTGAAGTCCATCGGCGTACCGGCCACAGGGGCCAGATCGCCGGTCGGGATCAGTTTGGAGGTGACCGGGGTGTAGTGACTGGCGTGCAGGGTGGCGACTTGCTTGAGGATGTCGCCATTACCGGCACCGGCGAGGTTGAAGTAGCTGTGGTTGGTCAGGTTGAGCACCGTGGGTTTGTCGGTGCTGGCCTTGTAGTCGATGCGCAGCTCGTTGCTGTCGGTGAGGCGGTAGGTCACCTCGGTGGTGAGGTTGCCGGGGAAACCCATTTCACCATCCGCCGACAGGTAGGTCAGGGTCACGCCGACCGAATCCTTGTCCTTGGTTTCCTTCGCCTTCCAGACCTTTTTGTCGAAGCCCTGAGTGCCGCCATGCAAGGCGTTGGTCTTGTCGTTCTGCGGCACTTGATAGCGCTTGCCGTCGAGTTCGAATGCACCATCGGCCAGGCGATTGCCGAAGCGGCCGATGGTCGCGCCGAAGTATGCGGTGCCTTTCTGGTAACCCTGCACATCGTCGAAACCGAGGACGATGTCGTCGAGCTTGCCGTGTTTGTCCGGCACTTGCAGCGCCTGCAAGGTCGCGCCGTAGGTGATGACCGTGGCCTGCATGCCGTGGCTGTTGCGCAGGATGTATTGTTCGACGGGTGTGCCGTCATTGGTTTTGCCGAAGGCTTTGTGTTCGCTGGTCAGGCCGGCGGCCTGGGCGGAGAGGGTGGCGATCATCAGGGACAGTCCGAGGCCGCAGAGTGAGTGTCGGGATTGAAGCATGGGTTGACCTTCCTTTTTGTTGTTGTTTTGAAAATCTCTTAATAGTCATGCTAATTAATGGTTGAGTGAAGATTTATAGCGGATGAAACGATTAATGCAAAAATAAAGTCGGACTTAATTGCTTAAGCAGTTAGCGCCGAAGGTCGGGAATCCATGCCGGCACTGCACTTTTGCGAAATCCCCGGCTCTATCCATGGCCAGGGTGCGGTGACTTCCGCCGCACAGGAACGTGTCCGTCCAAGAATTCATGCTGAGAGTTTTGCACCCCATCGCTGCATTCATTCATCGCCCGTGCCTGCTGCCGGCCTTTTTGTCGACGCTGTTGCTCGGCGGTTGCAGCCATCAGGACGGCAACAATTTCATCACCCAGATGCGCGAGGGCAGGCCTCAGGAATTTCTCCAGACCAGCGTCGATCGTATGGCCACGCTGGCAATGCGCGACAACCTCGACAGCCTCTATCTGCTGATGGGTAAGCTGTATTTGCGCAACCCTGAAGAGCTGCGCAAATCCGGGTTCCTCGACGTCAAGACCGCGGTCAAACAAGTGCGGCTGGCCATCGAACAGCAACAGCCGCTGCCGACCCTCGGTGGCAAAAAAGACCTCGCAGCGCTGAGCTATGCCATGAGCCCGGAGTTCCTCGGCGACCGGGTCGGCGCATTTATCTATGCGATCGGCAGCATGCTGGTCACCGCCCACGGCAACCGCACCGAGTTCTACATGACCGATGCGATCAACCCGACCTTCGTCAACAACGCCGCGCGCAACATCGAGAAAGCCACGTGGATCCTCGCCCAACGGCAGAACAAGGAAGGCCAGCCGCTGCTGTTTTCCAACGAAATTTCCGAGGAGGGCAGCAACCTGAGTTTCGCCACGGAGTTCGGCAAAGTCGTGGCGCGTCTGGATCTGTTGACCCAGATGCTCGACGAGCGCTACCGGCGCATCGGGCTGAATTACGCCCAGAGCCTGCTGTTTTTGAATTTTTTGCCAGTGCAGTGAGGCAAGTCGGGTAGAGTGGCGGACGACTGTGTTTGTATACAATCTGTCGTCCGATTTGACTCAAAGGGAGCTGCACCTGTCATGACCGACCCCGCAAGCGCCGAATTCACCCGCCTGGAACATGCCACCCGCACCGACAAACTGCCTTACGCCGCGTTGCTGGCGTTTGCCATGACCGGCTTCATCGCCATCCTCACTGAAACCCTGCCGGCGGGCTTGTTGCCGCAGATCGGCGCCGGCCTCAACGTCAGCGAAGTGCTGGCCGGGCAACTGGTGACGCTGTATGCGCTGGGCTCGATTGTCGCGGCGATTCCGCTGACGGTCGCTACCCGCGGCTGGGGGCGCAAGCGGGTGCTGCTGATGACGGTCGGCGGGTTTCTGCTGTTCAACACTATCACCACGTTCTCCAGCCATTACGGACTAACCCTGGCGTCGCGCTTCCTCGCGGGGATGGCGGCGGGACTTTCGTGGGGGATCATGGCCGGTTACGCGCGCGGGATCGTGCCGGTGCATCAGCAGGGTCGGGCGCTGGCGATTGCCATGCTCGGCACCCCGGTGGCGTTGTCGCTGGGCACGCCGGCCGGCACCTGGCTGGGCAATGTGATCGGCTGGCGCGCCTCGTTCGGGATCATGTCGGCACTGGCGTTGGTGTTGGCGGCGTGGATCGTCATTGCCGTGCCGGATCGCCCCGGCCAGGCTCGCGCCGAACGTTTGCCGTTGATGCAGTCGCTGCGCTTGCCCGGGGTGCGCCCGGTGCTGTTCGTGGTGCTGACCTGGATGCTTGGGCACAACATTCTCTACACCTACATCGCGCCGTTTCTGATGCAGGCCGGTCTTGGCGAGCGGGTTGATCTGGTACTGCTGGTCTTCGGTCTGTGCTCGCTGCTGGGGATCTGGATCATCGGTCTGCTGGTGGATCGCTGGTTGCGTGGGCTGGCGCTGATCAGCCTCGCAGTGTTTGCCGTGACCGCACTGGTGCTGGCACTGGTCGCGCCGTCGCCCTGGCTGATTTATGCGTGCATGGCGGTGTGGGGCCTGTCGTTCGGCGGCTCGGCGACGTTGCTGCTCACCGCCGCAGCAGACTCCGCCGGAGAACATGTGGATGTGGTGCAGGCGATGCTCACCACTTCCTGGAACGTGGCGATTGCCGGCGGCGGCCTATTTGGCGGTTTGCTACTGGATCGAGCAGGGGCAATGTCGTTTCCGTGGGCGTTGCTGATCCTGTCGCTGATCGCGCTGGCGACGGTCTGGCTGAACAGCACTCACAGTTTCAAACCGGGCCGACGACAGCACTGATGCTGAAGAAATGGCATAACGATAGATCCTATCGATATAGGGCGTTATAAGAAAACTGGTTATCCTGCGGGCCGGATTTTTCCTGTGGTTTGTCTGGACGTCTTAATGGAATTGGCAAATTTCGGCCTGGTGATTGCCGGGCTGGTCGTGGGGTTCATCGTCGGCATGACCGGTGTCGGCGGCGGTTCGTTGATGACGCCGATCCTGCTGTGGTTCGGCATCAATCCGGCCACGGCGGTGGGCACGGATCTGCTGTACGCGGCCATCACCAAATCCAGCGGCGTGCTGGTCCACAGGAAGAACAAGAACATCGACTGGGCCATCACTGGCTGGCTGACCCTGGGCAGTGTCCCGGCGGTGGCGATGACCCTGTGGTTCCTCAGCACCCTGCACACCGCGCCGGATGCGATGAACGCCATCATCAAGCAAGCGCTGGGCTTCGTGCTGTTCGCCACGGCGCTGGCGATTCTGTTCAAGAAGCGCCTGCTGGAATTCGCCCACAAACGCGCCGGCGGCAACTACAACCCGAGCGGCGCGCGCCTGAATGTCATGACCGTGATCACCGGTCTGATCCTCGGCACCATGGTCGCCCTGACGTCCATCGGCGCTGGCGCCCTCGGCACCGTCGCGCTGTTCATCCTCTACCCGCTGCTGCCGACCCGCCGCCTGGTCGGCACCGAAATCGCCCACGCTGTTCCGCTGACCCTGGTCGCCGGCCTCGGCCACGCGAGCATGGGCAACATGGACTGGGGCGTGCTGGGCTTTCTGTTGATCGGCTCGCTGCCGGGCATCTGGCTCGGCAGCCACCTGACCGGTCGCGTCTCCGATGAACTGCTGCGCCCATGCCTGGCGACGATGCTGGTGTTGATCGGTTACAAGCTGGCGTTCTGATCAAGCGCTATTTTCATCACCGTCACCGGCAATCCGTCGTACTCCGTTTCCTCCAGCACCTCCCAACCCAGCCGCGCATACAGCGACTGCGCGGCATCGGTGTACAGGTACAACTGCGGCACGCCCAGTGCGGCGGCTTCCTCGACGATGCGGTTGACCAGTTGCGAGGCGATCCCGCGGCCACGCTGTTCGGCTTTCACGTAAACCCCGGCCAGCCATGGCGTCAGTTGCGGGCGACTGTCCATGTCGCTGTCGATCAGCAACGCACCGCCGAGCAGTTTTCCGTCTTCGATCGCCACCACCACGCTAGGGATCGCGCCTTTACCGCAGGCGGCGCGCATGCGTTCGGTGCGGCTGGCGAGGGTATCTTCGGGTTTGTACTGTCCCCATTCCTTGAAGTTGAGTTCGGCCAGTTCCTCGATCAGTTGCGGGTGATGGCAGAGGTAGTCGATGTGCATGTGCGTTGAACTCCATTTCACAGGTTGAACAGCCACCCTAATGCGGTCATAAAAGGTAATCAAATGCGCGAGAGGATCGCGCCCAATCGGTTGCGCAAAATCGGTGCTGACCTAAGCTTTGGGCAAGGCGAAACACTTTTGCCGGGCAGCCCCCGGAACAATCGCCGCGATGCGCAATCATTAGAGCGTGGATATCAAAAGGAGATGCGCATGCTCATCAGGTCACTGACCCTGACACTCTTGCTGGCGATTGCCGGCCCCCTGTTCGCCGCCGACGGCGATTCCCCTCTGGACGTCGACAAGGGCATCAACCGCCCGGTGATCGTGATCGCTTCCAGTACGGTCGATTCTTATTGGGTCAGCCTGAAAAAAGCGCTGGACGACCCGGCCAACAAACAAGGCATCGCCGACCGCAAGATCAAGGTCTACACCATCCTGAGCATGAGCGGTCAGGTCGACGGCAAAAGCCTCGAGCAGCAGCAAACCATGGCGCTGCTGCGCTCGCTGAAGCTGGGCGCCGGGGCGTATCCGAAAGTCTTTCTGGTGGGCAAGGATGGGGAGACCAAACTGACGGCTTCGGGGGATGAAGCGGCGGCGGTCGATTTGAAGAAGATTTTCGACACCATTGATGCGCTGCCTGCCGCCGAGAAAGAAACTACTTCTACCGTGGTCACCGCTCCGGCTGCTGCAGAACCGGCGCCGGCCAAGGGCGCGAAAGGGACAAAACCGGCGAAGCCGACCAAACCGGCCAAGCCGCCGGAAATGCCGGATGATTGATGATGTGGTTCGGGTGATCTGAACAAAAAATGGCGAACGGATTTAACCGTTTGCCATTTTTATTGCCTGGGAGAGCTGGAGTAGCTAGGGCAGCTAGGGCAGGAGCTGTCGAATTACGTTGACCAAAACGGGAGAGAAGGCTTGAAGGTTTCCTGCAACGGGCGACTCCAACTCCTCGGCAAGCATCTCCAATAGTTCCTTGTCCTCAATCTGCATTAGCTCATCCGGTTTGAGTCTCGCGTCATAAATCAAGATTTCAACCATAGCTCTTCGTCTGCCGATCAGCCCGCGATTGCTTTCCTCACTGTGACCGAGATTCAACGCCTCTATGGATGCTTTAGCTCGGGCTGTTGTACCTTCCACCAGACCGTTAAGGTAAAACTTGAGTTCGGTTTCACACTCATCCATAAACGGTGTGAGGTCGAGACGCTTCGTTTTCCGACGATGACCGCAGTTTGTCCGACTCTCGCAACTGGCAACGATGTTGGTGAAATCCAATGTGCGAGCAGGGGCTCGGTCCTGAGATTCAACATGCTCGTTATGAGCGGCTTTAGGCGAGATGGATTGACAGCAATAGGCGCAAAGCCCGAACTGTTCTTTTATGCAGGCTGCTCTGACCGATTGTCGCTCTTCTGGCGGTAAGCTCCCGTAACGCAGTTTGTTGTTGGCTCGCATCCACTTGGTCAGTTGTTCCGGCTCATTTCCTTTGATGATCTTACGCACGGCGCAACTCCAACTTGCGCAGCAATAGCGCAGCCTTCGCCAGTTCTAGATGTCCTTCTGAAAGCTCGTCTGTTAGCTCGGCATAAAGTTTTTTTGCCGCTTCCAGATCTCCATTCTGCAAACGCTCCATCAGCCTGTTCAGGCGCTTTTGTACGTCGCTGTTGCGGATGTCCGTATCCATGACTTCCAGCAGCACCTGATTGGCATCGAGACCGTACAGGCCGTTGTGTTCGTGGAGTTCGCCGTCATTGAGCACGTAAACCAGCACATCCTTGGCGTCACTGATGACCAATGGCGAATGGGTGGTCAGCACGAACTGGCAGTTGGGGAAGGTTTCGCTCAGTTGGCGGATCAGACTGCGTTGCCATTTCGGGTGCAGGTGCAGATCCACTTCGTCGATCAGCACAATGCCGTCACCGTGGAGTGGGTTGTCCAAGGACTGGTTCATCATTGCCAAGCGGCGTGCTATGTCACCGACGAGCGCCATCATCGACTTCTCGCCTTGAGAGAGTTGGGCGACGTTGAGGGTGACGCCGTCCTTGTCGATGGCCATGTGCAGGCGAGGTTTACGTTGCACACGCAGGTTGGTGAAGCCGGGCATGAACGCGGCGATGGCGGAGCGGACGGCTGTAAGCTGGCGGTCGCGGGAGGAAGCTTTCAGGTTTGATAGGGTTTTCCAAACGTCGCTGTCTGGGCCGAATTTTTCTGAGATTTCGGCCAGCGCGTTATCTGACACACCTGATTCGTTTTCACTGTCTTCGCGCTGGCGAAACCACTCGAAGAAACGACGGAAGTCGACACCTCGATTCAGAGCATTGTCGTAGCCATCGAGTTGATCGAAGGTGTGCCTGGTACGAATTTTTAACGGAATTTCGAGAACTGAACGCTCAACCGGGTAGTAGGCAATCAGTGGTAGAGATGCTTTTTCATCGGAGGTCATTCGTGAGCGGTAATGGTCCGCTAGCAAACTCACTTCCGCTAAGTCGCTATGAACACCCGACTTTCGTCCCCGAGTCGAACGGGCGATGCTCCAGACAAAACCTAAATCCTCAGGGGGGGCGTCATGAGAAATATCTGTCATCGCAATTGTGATGACTGCGGCAGGGGCTCTGTTCTGTATGACTTCATTCGCAATGGGGCTGCCTAGACCCTTCTCGGTGCGAATCCTTGCGACTAGCCAACTCAGCGACGTGGCCAATGACTTCAAAAGAGTAGTCTTTCCGGCACCGTTGTTTCCTACGATGACTGTCACATTTGTGAAGTGGTCGGCTGTAGGAGCAATGGGAATGTCGAGGTCTGAAAAACGACCGACATTTTTTAGCATGAGTCTGTGGATTTCCATTACAACGCCCTTATAGGGTCTGTCGGTTTAAAGGCGCGCATTATGTCACCCCCGGCGACGGATTGATTCGCTGGAGTGTAGATACTCCACTTCACCCGGTCACCCATGAAAATAGTTGCCGTATATTCCCACCAGAATGAGCTGCGCAACTCCCTTCAATTCCGCCAGACATTTCCTTCAAAACGCGGCGGCGTTGATGAACTGGTGGCTTGAGTCGTACGCCGATAATCTCATTAGGCCGCTGCAAAATCAGCGGTCGGATGTGGAAGTCCGGGGATAACAGGGAGCGTATGTGCGCCTGTGACCACATGTTGGTATTTTTTATGCCAACATCGTCGTTTATGGCAGCTATGCGCAGGAGCACTTTCAAGTGCACCGGGTTTCTCTGACCCCGGACTTCCACACCTGCGCAAAGCTGCCACCCTCTCGTGGAAGGGAGTTCGGCAGTTTTCTCCCTTAACGTCAGAGGTCTTCACACATGAAAAAAGCAGATCCAAGCAGGCCAGAAACTCCCACGAATTCAGATTCCCGCGAACAAATCGCTAATTCCAAACCCCGCTACATCCCCATCACCGGCATCGATTGCCCGATTCCCTGTCTCCTGATCGACCGCGAAGCCCCGGTAGACGTACTCCACGGCACCGCCGCCTACCGCTTGCGCAGCGTGACGCAGTTGTTGGAAACGCTTTCATTGAGCGATGGCATCGGCCACGACGCCTTGCTGCTGCAGGACTTCGCCCGGGTGCTGGCAATCCCTCTGCGCGACAGCTGCGACCTGATGGATGTACTGGGCTGGAAGCTACAGGCGTAGTTTTCAAACCCCCAAACAAAAACGGGCGACCTTCTCAGGTCGCCCGTTTTTTATGGCGTGATTACCGGGTCAATTCACCCAGAATCCTATGCGCAATCTTCACCCGTTCTCCATTCGGGTAATTGCGGTTCGCCAGAATCACGATCCCGACTTTCTTCGATGGCACGAACGCGACATACGCGCCGTAGCCTGCTGTGGAGCCGGTCTTGTTCAGCAGCACGTTCGCCGGCTCAGGCTGTGGCGGATTCAGCCATTTGACCTTGTGCGGTTCCATGGCCATTGGCGTCGAGTTTCCGTCCAGTAGGCGGTCGAGGCTGATCGGGTAGGTGTAGCGTTCCCAGCCCAGGCCCTGGGTCATGTCGCCGACGGTGTAGTAGCCGGTGTGGGTGAGGGCGATGGCTTTTTGCAGCGGTACTTCGAGTCTGGCGGTGTCGAGGTTCGCCTGTACGTATTGCAGCAGGTCGGCGGCGCTGGTCTTCACGCCGTAGGCTTCGGAGTCGAGGGCGCCGGGGCTGGCTCGAACCGGTTTGTTGTTCTTGTCATAGCCCTGGGCGTAGAGCTTTTGTCCAGACGCCGGGACCGACAGGAAGGTGTGCTTGAGCCCGAGTTTCGGCAGCAGGGTTTCGGTCATCACCTGATTGAACGGCTGACCGAGGCTTTTTGCGGCCAGGTAACCGAACAGGCCGATGCTGGGGTTGGAGTAGAGGCGATGGCTGCCGGCCGGATACGTCGGTTTCCACTGTTGGTAATAGCCGAGCATCTTGTCGGAAGAATCCGCGGCATCGGGGAATTGCAACGGAAGGCCGCCCGCGCTGTAGGTGCCCAGTTGCAGCAGGCTGATGTGGTCGAAGGCGCTGCCTTTCAATTCGGGCCAGTGCTGGCTGGCCTTGTCGGAGAATTCCAGTTTGCCGCTGGCCTGGGCGTAGGCGGCAAGGGTTGCGGTGTAGGTTTTGCTCACCGAGCCGATTTCGAACAGGGTGTCTTCACTCACCGCTTGCCCGGTGCTTTTGTCGGCGACACCGTAGTTAAAGTAATGCGCCTTGCCATCGACGGTCACGGCCACGGCCAGACCCGCGATGTCCTGTTGCTGCATGACCGGGGTCACGGCGGCCTTGACCAGCGCCTGCAACTGATCGTCGGTTTGCGGGGCGGCCAGGCAGGTGGCGGCGCTGAAGAAAAGTCCGAAAGCGCTGTAGGACTTGAGTTTGTTCAGGTTGATCGAAGACATGCGTGAACCACTCTCCATGAGTGTTGATGGTGTTATCCCGCTACACTGCGAGCGTTTTCCGTCGGGCCGGCTGATCGGCGCCGCCAAATCTAGGCAGTCCGGCGTCTTTCGACAAACGATGAAAACTCGGACGAGCCATTAGAAAAATTTGGGACCTGGCATGATTCGACCTCAATTGCCTTTGAATGCATTACGCGCCTTTGAAGCTTCTGCGCGCCACCTGAGCTTCACCCGTGCGGCCGTGGAGTTGTGCGTAACCCAGGCGGCCGTCAGCCATCAGGTCAAAAGCCTGGAAGCGCAACTCGGCGTGATCCTGTTCAAACGCCTGCCCCGTGGGCTGATGCTGACCGGCGAGGGCGAAACCCTGCTGCCGGTGCTGACCACGTCGTTCGATCATATCGCGCAGATGCTCGAGCGTCTGGCGGGCGGGCAATATCGGGAAATGCTCACGGTCGGCGCGGTGGGCACCTTCGCGGTGGGCTGGTTGTTGCCGAGGCTGGCGGACTTTCAGGCGAAACATCCGCTCATAGATTTGCGGCTGTCGACCAACAACAATCGGGTGGACGTGGCCGCCGAAGGGCTGGATTACGCGATCCGGTTTGGCGCCGGAGCGTGGCACGGTATCGAGGCGACCCGTTTGCTGGAGGCGCCGCTGTCGGTGCTTTGCGTGCCGGAAATCGCCCGGCAACTGCACGCGCCGGGGGATCTTTTGCAGCAGCGTTTGCTGCGTTCCTATCGCACCGATGAGTGGCCGGAATGGTTTCACGCGGCCGGTCTGGCGACCCATGCCGCGCCGCCCCAGAGCATCGTGTTCGACTCGTCGCTGGCGATGATGGAGGCGGCGTTGCAGGGCGGCGGGGTAGCGTTGGCGCCGCCGTTGATGTTTGCCCGGCAACTGGCGGCGGATCTGATCCGCCAACCTTTTGCCATCGAAATCACCACCGGCAGCTATTGGCTGACGCGCTTGCAGTCACGGCCTGAGACGTCGGCGATGGTGGCGTTCAGACACTGGTTGCTGGAGGCTGCGCAGGCTTAGCGCACCAGGCACGGCTTCTTGTTATCGAACGTCCAGCCCGGAATCAGAAACTGCATCGCCACGCTGTCATCCCGCGCGCCGAGCCCCATGCCTTTATAGCGTTCGTGGGCCTTGGCCACCTGGTCCATATCCAGTTCCACGCCCAGCCCCGGTTTCTTCGGCACCTGCACGCAGCCGTCGACGATCTGTAGCGGCGCCTTGGTCAGGCGCTGGCCGTCCTGCCAGATCCAGTGGGTGTCGATGGCGGTGATGTCGCCCGGCGCGGCGGCCGCGACGTGGGTGAACATCGCCAGGGATATGTCGAAGTGGTTGTTGGAGTGCGAGCCCCAGGTCAGGCCCCATTCATGGCACATCTGCGCCACGCGCACCGAACCCTGCATGGTCCAGAAGTGCGGGTCGGCCAGCGGGATGTCCACCGATTGCAACTGAATCGCGTGGCCCATCTCGCGCCAGTCGGTGGCGATCATGTTGGTGGCGGTTTTCAGCCCGGTGGCGCGACGGAATTCAGCCATCACTTCACGGCCCGAATAGCCATTTTCCGCACCGCACGGGTCTTCGGCATAAGCCAGCACCTGATGCTGGTCGCGGCACAAACGGATCGCTTCTTTCAGTGACCATGCGCCGTTCGGATCGAGGGTAATTCGCGCATCGGGGAAGCGCTCGGCCAGTGCGGTCACCGCTTCGATTTCGGCATCGCCGCTGAGTACGCCGCCCTTGAGCTTGAAGTCCTTGAAGCCATAGCGCGCGTGGGCAGCCTCGGCCAGACGCACCACGGCGTCGGCGGTCATGGCTTTCTCGTGACGCACGCGGAACCAGTCATTGTCGGCATCCGGTTCGCTGCGATAGGCGAGGTCGGTTTCCCGGCGATCGCCTACGTAGAACAGATAACCGAGCATCTTCACTTCGTCGCGCTGCTGGCCTTCGCCGAGCAAAGCGGCCACCGGCACGTCGAGGTGCTGGCCAAGCAGGTCGAGCAGGGCGGCTTCGAGCCCGGTGACCGCGTGAATGGTGATGCGCAGGTCGAAGGTTTGCAGGCCACGGCCACCGGCATCGCGGTCGGCGAAGGTCTGGCGGACCTGGTTGAGGATCTTCTGATAAGTACCGATGGGGCTGCCGACCACCAGGCTGCGGGCGTCCTCCAACGTCTGGCGGATGCGTTCGCCGCCGGGCACTTCACCGACGCCGGTGTGGCCGGCGTTGTCCTTGAGGATGACGATGTTGCGGGTGAAAAACGGCCCGTGGGCGCCGCTCAGGTTGAGCAGCATGCCGTCGTGGCCGGCCACCGGGATGACTTGCATCTCGGTGATGATCGGGGCTTTGGCAATATCGTGTGCGGTCATTTGGCGTTGTCCTTTCAAACAGATTCAGGCGTGTTTCGGCGCGGCATCGGCCACGGCGACTTCAGGTGCGGATTTGGGTGTCATGCGGGCGGCGAACACGATGATCGCGGCGATGATCGAGGTCGCGGCCAGACCATAGAGGCCGCCCTGGATCGAACCGGTGTGTTGTTCCAGCAGGCCGAAGGTGGTCGGGGCGACGAAGCCGCCGAGGTTGCCCACCGAGTTGATCAGCGCGATGACGGCAGCGGCGATCCGTGCGTCGAGATAGGCCTGCGGAATCGGCCAGAACAGTGACGAGGCGGATTTGAAACCCAGTGCGGCAAAGCAGATCGCAACGAAAGCGAAGATCGGCCCGCCGGTGGTGGACATGAACATCCCCGCGGCGGCGATCAGCAATGCAGTGGCGACCCATGCCTGCTGGTTTTTCCACTTCGCCGAGAACGAGGCGAATGCGTACATGCCGATAATCGACAGCAACCACGGAATCGAGTTGAACAGGCCGACCTGGAAGTCGCTCATCTCGCCCATCTTCTTGATGATGCTCGGCAGCCAGAACGTCGCCGCGTAGATGGTCAATTGAATGAAGAAGTAGATCAGGCAGAACAGGATGATCTGGCGATCCTTGAGCAGTTTGCCCAGCGACGGCCGGATCGGGGTCGCGGCTTCGCGGGCCTTCTGTTCATCGTCGATGGCTTTGACCAGCGCGTCCTGCTCGGCGCGGGTCAGCCACTTGGCATCATGGGGTTTGGCGTCGAGCCAGAACCAGACGAATACGCACAGGCAGACCGAGAACATCCCTTCAATGAAATACATCCACTGCCAGCCGTGCAGGCCCAGACCTTCAATCTGCAGCAGCAGGCCGGACAACGGGCCGGAAATCAGCGAGGCCACGGCCGAACCGCTCAAGAAAATCGCAATCGCCTTGCCGCGCTCGGCCCCCGGCAACCAGCGGGTGAAGTAGTAGATCACCCCGGGAAAGAATCCGGCCTCGGCCACGCCGAGCAGAAAACGCAGGATGTAGAAGTGGGTTTCGTTCTGGATGAACGCCATGCCGGCGGCCACTAGGCCCCAGGTGAACATGATGCGGGTCAGCCAGATTCGCGCGCCGACCTTTTGCAGCAACATGTTGGAGGGGACTTCGAACAGCGCGTAACCGATGAAGAACAGCCCGGCACCGAAACCGTAGGCCGCGGCACCGATGCCGAGGTCGTGTTCCATGTGGGTGCGGACGAAGCCGATGTTCACCCGGTCAATGTAATTGACGATGAACATGATGACGAACAGCGGCAGGACGTGGCGTTTGACTTTGGCAATGGCGGAGGACAGCACGGAATCGGCGCCCTCGTTCATCCCGGCAATGGATGATTTCACTTGGTTTTCTCCCACTCGTTATTTTTATGCGGGGTGTGTCTGGTGTTGCGTTGTTGATAGACATCATACAACTAGATTTTTTTGTCCTACAAGCGGGAGTGCTCAATCAAATTTGTCTACGGGAAGCGTTTTTTATGCTTTTTCAGGTTTTTGGTCCCGTGTTTATTGGCTTTGGTAAGGGGTGCTCCAGATATGGCAGAGCATTTTATGCCAAGGGGCGCGGGGTGGTTGCTCGGCGCAGTGAGAGTTTTTCTAGCTAAAATCGAGTGTTGTCATACAAGTTGAGCCCCGGAATTCATAGGAGCTCATACAAGTCATCGCCTCCAGTGCTACGATCGGTTTGCCCCGATCACCGGAACCGACCATGCAAGAAGACCTCGACGCTCCCGCCCGTAAACGCGCACACAACCTGGCCCATGACCTGGTGGAAAAACTCACCCAGAGCATCCTGCTCGGCCAGATGCTGCCCGGTGACAAGCTGCCGTCGGAAAACTCGATCGTTCAGGAACACGGGGTCAGTCGCACCGTGGTGCGTGAGGCGATTTCCAAATTGCAGGCGTCGGGGCTGGTGGAGACGCGGCACGGCATCGGCACCTTCGTGATCGAGCGCGCGCCGGAGCAGGGATTGCGACTGAATGTCGACACCGCGCTGGGCGTGCGCAGCATTCTCGAATTGCGCATGGGCCTGGAGACGCAAGCGGTGGCACTGGCGGCGCAGCGCCGAACCGAGCAACAACTGGTGCAGATGCGTCAGGCGCTGGACGACTATCAGCGTCTATTGGCCAACAACGACAGTTGCGTCGAGGCCGACCGGCGCTTCCACCTGCTGATTGCCGAAGCCACCGGCAATGTCTGCTTCACCGAAATCATGCAGCACCTGGGCAGCGCGATGATCCCGCGCACCCGGGTCAACGCGGCCGAGCGCGGGGCGGTGGATTTGAGCAAGCTCGGGCAACTGGCGAATCTGGAGCATGAGGCGATCCTCAACGCGATCAAGCGTCAGGACCCGGATGCCGCGCGTGCAGCGATGTGGCTGCACCTGACCAACAGTCGTGACCGGTTTTCGGCGGGCGGCGCATAACGGTGTCGCCACTCAAGTCTCAATGGCTCGCACCGCCGCGGGCCGCTCCAGATTCAACGCCAGCACACTGATCAACACCACCGCCGAACCCGCCAGCACCAACAGCGTCGGTCGTTCGCCCAATCCCACGGAAGCAATGCCCATTGCGGTCGGCGGAATCAGGTACAGCGTCATCGTCGCCCGGCTCAAGTCCACATGCTTGAGCACGAACGCCCACGCCAGATAGGCGAGGGCGCTGGGAAACACGCCCAGACCCAGCACCGCCCATTGCACCCGCAGCGGCGCACTGGCCACGCTGTCGGCCAGGCCCGGCAAGTAGATCAACAGCAACAGTGTGCCGGACCACACCGTGTAACAAACCAGCGTCAGCCCGTCGTAGCGCCGGGCGTGGTGTTTTTGCAGGGCGAAGTAAACGCTCCACGACACCGCCGCCAGCAGGATCAGCAAACCGTGGGCGTCGATGCTGCCGAGGCCGCGATCGCCACTCACCACAATCACCACGCCGACGAATCCCGTCAGCACGCAACCCCAGCGCCAGACGCTCACCCGATCCTTAAACAGAAACCGCGCCAGCAGCGTGCTGAACAGCGGCGTCGATTGCGCCAGCACACTCGACGCGCCGGCACTGACGCTTTGCTGACCGATGTTCAGCACGACGTGATGCAGGCTGACGGCGAAGAAGCCCAAGGCAAACAACAGCGGCAAATCCTGCAGACGCGGCAGGTGAATACCCTTGAAACCCGCAATCACTGCCATGAACAACGAAGCCAGCAGAAACCGCAGCAGCGCCAGATGACCGGGATCGTAGGCTTGCAGGCCGATGTGGATACCGGTGGGCGAATAGGCCCAGCAGCCGACGACGAAGGCCATTGCCAACAGGATTTTCAAAGGTGAAGTGGACGGCATGAGCGAGGCACCAGGAGGGTTGATGCGCCGAGTATCCGGGCGACCAATCATTCGCCACAACTGACTTATACTGCACCAACCGTTCACTCAGAGTGATGATTATGGAGCTGGCGCAGATCCGTATGTTCAAGACCGTGGCCGAGGTCGGCAGCATCGCCAAAGCCGCTGAAAAGCTGTTTTGCGTGCCGTCGAATATCACGGCGCGGATCAAATCCCTGGAAGCGGAGCTGGGGGTGGCGCTGTTTCTGCGCGAAGGGCGCGGGCTGCGGATCAGTCCGGCGGGGCAGACCTTTCTGGCTTACGCGGAGAAGATTCTGGCGCTGACAGCTGAAGCCAAACGCGCGGTCGATCCTGCCGCCGAACCGTCCGGGCCGCTGCGCATCGGCGCTATTGAATCTTCGGCGACCGGGCGCCTGCCGCGCCTGCTGGCGAAGTTTCACAAGCGCTATCCGAACGTGGCGCTGGAACTGACCACCGGCACCTGGGGCCAATTGCTGGACGATACGGTGAGCCATCGTCTGGACGGCGCCATCGTTGCGGTGGACGTCGAGCGCTCGCAGCTCAAACGCACGCCGATGTATCGCGAAGAATTGCTGCTGATCGCATCGACCTCGTTCGGGCCGGTGCGCGACCTCGACGATTTGCAGGACAAAACCGTGTTCATGTGGCCGCAAGGCTGTCCGTATCGCGCCGCGCTGGAGCACTGGTTGTTGCGTCAGGGGCTGGCACTGCCGATTGTCAGCCTGGCCAGTTACGGGGCGATTGTCGGTTGCGTGAGTGCCGGCGCCGGCGTGGCCCTGGTGCCCAAGGGCGTGTTCGAGCAATACGCGAAAGGCGCGGGGTGTGCGGGTTACGAATTCCCGGAGCTGACGGCCATCGACAACTTGTTCTACTGGCATGAAAACGCCGGGGTGCACCCGGCGCGTGAGGCGTTTGTGGCGATGTTGCGCGAGGAGTTTGTCTGAGCCGGATCAGGCTCCGCTCACGTCGCGCATCAACAAGCCAAAGCGCAAATCCACCGCATCCGGAATCGGCAGATAAACCGTGTGCCCGTCCCCCGGCGCCACGTCGATGGCTTCGCCCTTGAAGTTCTGCAATTCATGCAGATCAAAATGGAAGTTGCCCTTGGGCGTCATCAGTTCCAGGTGATCGCCCAGCGCAAAGCGGTTCTTTACCTTGACCTCGGCGAGTCGATCCCGACGTTCGCCGGTCAGTTCACCCACAAACTGCTGACGCTCCGACACCGAGCTGCCGTTCTGGTAGTTCTGATATTCGTCATGCACGTGGCGACGGAGGAAGCCTTCGGTGTAGCCGCGCTGGGCGAGGGATTCCAGATCGGTCATCAGGCTGCGGTCGAATTCGCGACCGGCGACTGCATCGTCGATGGCCCGGCGATAGACCTGGGTGGTGCGCGCGCAATAGAAGTGCGATTTGGTCCGGCCTTCGATCTTCAGTGAGTGCACGCCCATGCGGGTCAGGCGTTCGACGTGCTGCACCGCGCGCAGGTCCTTGGCGTTCATGATGTAGGTGCCGTGTTCGTCTTCGAAGGCCGGCATCAGTTCGCCGGGACGATTGGCTTCCTGCAACAGGAATACCTGATCGGTGGGGGCGCCGATACCGAGGGTCGGTTGCGGTTCGAAGGTCTGCACGATCTCGCCGAGCTGGTTTTCGGTCGCTTCCTGCGCCGAGTATTTCCAGCGGCAGGCGTTGGTGCAGGTGCCCTGATTGGCATCGCGCTTGTTCATGTAACCCGAGAGCAGGCAGCGGCCGGAGTAGGCCATGCACAGTGCGCCGTGGACGAACACTTCCAGCTCAATGCCCGGCACCTGCTCGCGGATTTCGCCGATCTCTTCCAGCGACAATTCACGGGACAGGATGATCCGGCTCAGCCCCTGCTGTTGCCAGAATTCGACGCTCGCCCAGTTCACCGTGTTGGCCTGTACTGAAAGGTGGATCGGCATCTGTGGGAAGTGGCGGCGTACGAGCATGATCAGGCCGGGGTCGGACATGATCAGCGCGTCCGGCGCCATGTCGATCACCGGCGCCAGGTCCTTGAGGAAGGTTTTCAGCTTGGCGTTGTGCGGCGCGATGTTGACCACCACGTAGAAGCGCTTGCCCTGGGCCTGGGCTTCCCGAATGCCGAGCGCCAGGGTGGCGTGATCGAACTCGTTGTTGCGCACCCGCAGGCTGTAGCGCGGCTGGCCGGCATACACCGCATCGGCCCCGTAGGCGAAGGCGTAACGCATGTTTTTCAGGGTGCCGGCGGGGGCGAGCAGTTCGGGGGTGAAGGAGGTCGTCATGGCGGCGTCGGTCGCAAAAGCGCGGCAGGGTAGAGCAGTTGCGCCGAGGGTTTATTGATCTGGATCTATGCTCCATGAAGAAACAGGGCACTCGCGCTGACGCTGGCTGACTAAACGGGACGGGCGCGGGTGGCGCCTGACTGACCTGGACCGGACATGAACCAAAAGAGTCTGCAATTCAAATCCCTCACCGTGCTGCTGTTTCTGGTGACGATCGCCTTTATCTGGATCCTGCTGCCGTTCTACGGCGCGGTGTTCTGGGCGGTGATCCTTGGCATCCTGTTCGCGCCGATGCAACGTCAGTTGCAATTGAAATTCGGCTGGCAACGCAACCTGACGTCACTGTGTACGTTGAGCGTGTGTCTGGTGATCGCAATCCTGCCGGTGATCGTCATCAGCGTGCTGCTGGTGCAGGAAGGGGCGACGCTTTACGACAATATCGAAAGTGGCAAGCTCGATATCGGCGCCTATCTGGCGCAGTTCAAACACAGCCTGCCGCCATACTTTCAGCACTTGCTCGACCGCTTCGGCATGGGTGAGCTCAATGCGCTGCGCGAGAAGATCGTCAAGGCCTCGATGCAGGGCAGTCAGGTGCTGGCAACTCAGGCATTCAGTTTCGGCCAGGGCACTTTCGAGTTCGTGGTGAGTTTCTTCATCATGCTGTATCTGTTGTTTTTCTTTCTGCGCGATGGTGCTGAACTGGCGCGCAAGGTGCGCACGGCGATACCGCTGGAGGAACATCACAAACGTCGTTTGCAACTGAAATTCAATCGGGTGGTGCGCGCGACGGTAAAGGGCAATCTCGTAGTCGCGATCACTCAAGGAGCTTTGGGCGGGGCGATATTCTGGTTTCTCGACATTCCCAGTGCGTTGCTCTGGGCGGTGCTGATGGCATTTCTGTCGCTGTTGCCGGCAGTGGGTGCGGGGATCGTCTGGGCGCCAGTGGCCTTTTACTTCCTGCTCGGCGGGATGATCTGGCAGGGCGTGGTGCTGGCGCTGTTCGGGATATTTGTGATCGGTCTGGTGGATAATCTGCTGCGCCCGATCCTGGTGGGCAAGGACACCCGGATGCCGGACTACATGATCCTGATTTCGACTTTGGGCGGAATGGCGGTGTTCGGCCTCAATGGTTTCGTGATCGGGCCGCTGATCGCTGCATTGTTCATGTCGAGTTGGGCGCTGTTCATCGAAACCAGACCAAAAGTGCAGTTGCCTTAAGCCTTGAACGGGCCATTGAGCAGTTGTTGCGACAGTGCCTGGGCGGCGGGCAAGGACGTGAGCGGGCCGCTGACCGGCTCGCCGTCGCGCACCAGATACCAGCAGGCGAGCAGTCCCAGCTCTCTGAGCGATGCGGGAACGGCGCTACCGATAACGGACATGATTTGAACCTGAGCCATGAGAAGTACCTCCATCAATCTATGGAGCTACCTTAGGGAATTGGCCGTTTCAGGGACAATCAATGCTTTCGATAGTGGTCATTGACGCCAGTGAGGGCTGGCTCAATCCACCACTTGATCGAGCATGTGCACGATCTCGTGTTCATTGAGAAAGCCCTTGCGCACCAGGTTTTCCGCCAGCAGCGAGAGAAACTTCGCCGTGCGGTGGCCTTCCAGGTGCTTGAGTTCGGTCAGGGCGTTGTAGACCTTGCTCGAGGTGCATAAACCGACGATGCGGTGCGGATTCTGTGTAGGCATTCAAGTCGTCCTTGTTGTTATCAACCTGTTGTATGCGGACGGATTCAGAGTGCGGTTCCGTCATGACAAATAGATGACCGTTTGTGTTTTGCCCCCGACGGTCGAGTCCATCATGCCGACTTTAACGGTTCAAACTGTCCCCACAGCGACCTTGGCGAGATTTTTTCAGACCTTCGCCGACGGACGGTTGGCTTTTCTGCGGGCAATAATCTGCGCGCAATAAAAAGCCCCGCTATCAAGCGGGGCTCTGTTTGCCGGTTACCAGCGCGGGCCACCGTAGTAGTGTGGTCGGCCGTAATAACCGCGCGGCGGGCCGTAATAGACCGGGGCCGGTTGGACGTAGACCGGTTGCTGCACATAAACCGGGGCCGGCTGGTAGTAGACCGGTGGCGGCGGTTGCTGCACGTAGACCGGTGCCGGTTGAGCGTAAACAGGCTGTTGGACGTACACCGGCCGATCCTGGTTGATGAGCGCCGAGCCGATGATGGCCGAGCCGACGATCGCACCAAATACCGCCGGGCCCTGCCAGCCACCGCCGTGGGCTTCTGCCTGACCCGTGATCGCGAATGCACCAATCAACAAGGCCACGATGGGGAGTTTACGAATCATGATAATTCCTCGGTTCTTCGACCCGGCGTCCGAACCTGCAACAGGCCCGGGATGGCGCGGGGATACTTCTAAGACAGCAACATTTTGAAAAACAGCACGGCCGCTAGGTAAATTTTGTGTAAGGTCTGTACCGGTTTGTTTACCGGATTTCCGGCATCGGCTGTGATGCCCGGAACAGACCGCCTTATGATCGTTCAGAACCCGATGGCCTGGCTAATCCCGTCCATCCGAAAGTGCATTCGAAGGAGCCTCCCATGCAGATGAACCCCAACAAAGACACCCAATTGTGCATGTCCCTGTCTGGGCGTCCCGGGAATTTCGGTCTGCGTTTTCATAACCATTTGTATGAACAACTGGGCCTGAATTTCTACTACAAGGCGTTCAGCAGTCAGGATTTGCCTGGTGCGGTCGGCGGGATCCGCGCGCTGGGGATTCGCGGTTGCGGGGTGTCGATGCCGTTCAAGGAAGCGAGCATTGCACTCGTCGATGAACTGGATGCTTCGGCGGCGGCGATCCAGTCGATCAACACCATCGTCAACACCAACGGCCATCTCAAGGCCTACAACACCGATTACATTGCTATCGCCCAGTTGCTGGAGACCCACGCGGTGCCGAAGCACACGACGTTCGCCCTGCGCGGCAGCGGCGGCATGGCCAAGGCTGTGGCCAGTGCCTTGCGCGATGGCGGTTACAAAAACGGTTTGATCGTGGCCCGCAATGAGCGCGCCGGGCGTGCGCTGGCGGATTCTTTGGGTTATCGCTGGCAGGCAGAACTGGGCGATGAGCGCCCGCAGATGCTGATCAACGTGACCCCAGTGGGCATGGACGGCGGCCCGGAAGCGGGTCAACTGTCGTTTGAGGTGGATGTGATCAAGTCTGCCGACACTGTGTTCGATGTGGTGGCGATCCCCTCGGAAACCCCGCTGATCGTGCGCGGTCGTGACGAGGGCAAAAAGGTGATCACCGGGCTGGAAGTGATCGCGATCCAGGCGCTGGAGCAGTTCGTGCTGTACACCGGCGTGCGGCCGACGGTCGAACAGTTCGATGCAGCGGTGGCGTTTGCCCGTAGCTGATGGAGCCTGAGCAACGGCATATCTGCCCGGATTTGCCGTTGCCTATACTGCCGCATCAGCAAGCACAGACTTGCCCATCACAAAAGCCGAGGTTTGCATGCATGCGCCCATTCTCAACCTGAATGACGTCGAACTCGAACCGCTTCCCGAATCATTGGCCCCCGAGGGCGAAACTGCCGGGCGTTATCAGCAACGCTTCGCCCGGGTCGGCCAGCAACTGGGCGCGCAAAAGCTCGGATATCGCCTGTATGCGCTGCCGCCGGGCATGCGTGGCAGTCCGTTTCACAGTCATCGGGTCAATGAGGAAATGTTCTACGTGGTGGCCGGGGAAGGGGAAGTGCGCCTCGGTGCCGAACGTTTCCCGATCCGCGCCGGTGACGTGATCGCCTGCCCGCCGGGCGGCCCTGAGGCGGCGCATCAAATCATCAACACCAGCTCTCAAGAGCTGCGCTATCTGGCGGTCAGCACCCAGCAGCAACCGGAAATCTGCGAGTACCCGGATTCGAACAAATACGCGGTGATGGACAACTTCAACGTCGATGCCGACGGCAATGCCTCGGGATTTGTCGCGGTGGCGCGGCAGGCGGACGGGGTGGATTACTGGGACGGCGAATAACGCCGCCCCGGTGCGTTTATTCTTCGAGGCGGGCCAGACGCTCTTCCAGCGCTGCAATCCGCGCTTCCAGCTCTTCGATACGCTCCACTGACACACCGCTGGCAGCTCCGCGATCACTCGGGTTCTGCCGCGCCGCGATAATCGCCTCGATGTCCGCCGGATCGCCCAGCGCGTGGGTATAACGATCTTCGCGCTGGCCGGCCTGGCGTGGAATCAACACCGCCAGCTCGCGGGCGATCAGGCGTTCCAGCTGATGCACCACTTGCTCGGCGTCTTCGAACTCATGCATGCGACCGCTGCGGGTCAGCAGTTCGTTGACGGTCTGCGGGCCGCGCAGGAACATCAACCCGGTCAGGATCAATTGCGCCGGCACCAGCTCCAGCGCCTTGTCGACCTTGTGCTCCCAGCGGTCGGCGCGACTGCCCATCACCAGTTTGGCGAATCCGCGGCTTTCAAGGGCGCGCAGGCTCTGGCCGACCTGGCCCTGGGTCAGGTTCATCACCGGTTCACGGCTGGTTTTCTGGTTGCAGGCCAGCACCAGTGCGTTGAGGGTCAACGGGTAGGTTTCCGGGCTGGTGGCCTGTTTCTCGATCAACGAGCCCAGAATGCGGATTTCCGTGGCGTTGAGCCGTGGTTCGTCGGAGCTGGTTTCAAATTCTGTGGTCATCGCGCGTTCCCTCTGCAGTCGAAGGCGCCTAGCCTAATCCTTGCTGGATAAAAGACAAGCCGCGCCGCCATGCGAGCATGGCTATAATCGCCCCCACGATTCACCCAGCCACCACGTGAGACTGCCATGACCATTTCCCTGTACGCTGCATCCGTCCCGGTTTTCCAACAAATGCTCAACGCCGTGAGTGATGTGCTGAAAAAGGCTGAAGCCCACGCCACCGAGAAAAACATCGACCCGAACGCCTTCCTGCAAGCGCGTCTGTACCCGGACATGTTCCCGCTGGTGCGTCAGGTGCAGATCGCCGTGGACTTCGCCAAAGGCGTTTCCTCGCGTCTGGCCGAAATCGAAATCCCTAAATATGACGACACCGAAACCACCTTCGCCGAGCTGCAAGCGCTGATCGCCAAGGTTCTGGCCTTCATCGGCGAGATCAAGCCAGAGCAGATCAATGGCAAGGAAGGCATCGAGATCGTGACTCGTCCGGGCACCCCGAAAGAGAAGCGCTTCAGTGGCCAGGCTTACTTGCTGAGCTACGGTCTGCCGCAGTTCTTCTTCCACGTCACCACCACCTACGCACTGCTGCGTCACAACGGTGTGGAAGTGGGCAAGCGCGATTACATGGGCGCGTTCTAAAACGTTCTGCAACAAAAAGCCCGCCAAGGTTTACGCCTTGGCGGGCTTTTTGTTGCGCCGGGTTTTTACGCCGGACGCTGGGCTTTCTGTTCTTCGCCCAGGCACGCGGCGGCGGTGAACAGCACGTCGGTGGAGGAGTTCAGCGCCGTCTCGGCCGAGTCCTGCAACACACCGATGATGAAACCGACCGCCACCACCTGCATGGCGATTTCGCTCGGGATGCCGAACAGGCTGCACGCCAGCGGAATCAGCAGCAGCGAGCCACCGGCCACGCCCGACGCACCGCAGGCGCAGATCGCGGCGACGACGCTGAGCAGGATCGCGGTCGGGATGTCCACGGCGATGCCCAGGGTGTGCACGGCCGCGAGGGTCAGCACGGTGATGGTGATCGACGCGCCGGCCATGTTGATGGTGGCGCCGAGCGGAATCGATACCGAGTAGGTGTCTTCATGCAGGCCCAGACGCTTGCTCAATTCCAGGTTGACCGGAATGTTCGCCGCCGAGCTGCGGGTGAAGAACGCGGTGATGCCGCTTTCACGCAGGCATTTCAGCGTCAGCGGATACGGGTTGCGGCGCAGCTTCCAGAACACGATCAACGGGTTCATCACCAGCGCCACGAACAGCATGCAGCCCAGCAATACCGCCAGCAGGTGCGCATAACCGACCAGTGCGCCGAAACCGGAGGTGGCCAGGGTCGAGGCCACCAGACCGAAAATCCCCAGTGGGGCGAAGCGGATCACTACGCGCACGATCAGGGTCACGCCGTTGGACAGGTCACTGACCACTTCGCGGGTGGTGTCGCCGGCGTGCCGGATCGCCACGCCCATGCCGATGGCCCAGGCCAGAATGCCGATGAAGTTGGCGTTCATCAGCGCGCTCACCGGGTTGTCGACCACGCTCAGCAACAGGCTTTGCAGCACTTCACTGATGCCGCCCGGCGCGCTTACTGCGATGTTGTCGGTGGACAGCACCAGATGCGACGGGAACATCATGCTGGCAATCACCGCGACCACGGCAGCGGCGAAGGTGCCCAGCAGGTAAAGGAACAGGATCGGCCGGATGTGGGTTTCCTGGCCGTGCTTGTGGTTGGCGATCGAGGCCATGACCAGCACGAACACCAGGATCGGCGCCACGGCTTTCAGCGCCGAGACGAACACCTTGCCGATGAAGGCCGTGCCTTTGGCCGCTTCCGGCGCGAACAGCGCGAGGGCGATGCCGGCAATCAGGCCGATCAGGATCTGGGTGACCAGGCTGAGGCTTTTAAGACGTTGCAATAGAGAAGGGGATGAAGCGGTCATAACGGCATCTCTGGTTTTTTTATAGGGTGCAAGGTTGCGTGATCCGGGCGATGAATCGGGGGCAGGCCACAGACACGAACCGAAAGGACTGACGCGACAGTCACACCGTTAAACGGGTGGCTGAACAGGGTGTACGTTTTGCAGGGCGCGGACTTTATCACAGCGTCGTCCGGATCCTTCAGACCTGTGACGATCTGCCACCGGATCCCTCTGCAACTTAGACAGGTTTGTGCAAGTCACTCGGGAAACACTCTGTTAATATTGCGCATCCTTATTTTCAAGTTCTGCCGGCGGGCCCTCGGGTCAGCGCTGGTGCCGTCGTTTTGCTGGAGTTCCTCATGCTGTTGCCCATCCTTCTGTTGTCTGCCGCCGGGTTCACGGTGCTGACCACGGAGTTCGTCATCGTCGGCCTGCTGCCGGCGATTGCCCGCGACCTGGCCGTCACCATCCCGCAGGCCGGGCTGCTGGTGACTCTATTCGCTTTCACCGTGGCGATGTTCGGTCCTTTCTTGACCGCGTATTTCGCCCGCTTCGAGCGCCGCAAACTGTTCATCACCATCCTGATCATGTTCGGTCTGGCCAATACCGTGGCGGCATTGGCGCCGAACATCTGGGTCATGGCGATTGCCCGGTTGATCCCGGCGCTGGGGCTGCCGGTGTTCTGGGCGCTGGCCAGTGAAACGGCGGTGGATATCGTCGGCCCGGACTTCGCCGGTCGCGCGATCGCCAAGATCGGCTTCGGCATCGTCTGCGCCACCGTGTTCGGCATTCCGGTCGGCACGCTGATTTCCGATGCGTTCGGCTGGCGCAGTGCGTTCGCCATTCTGGCGGTGATCGCGTTCGCCAAGGCGCTGCTGCTGTTTGTCTATCTGCCGAAAACCAGCCTGCACCAGCATCAGGTCAGTTTCGCTTCGCAGTTCAAGATCCTGCGCAGTCCGCTGATGCTCGGCCATGTGCTGCTGTCGATCCTGGTGTTCAGCGGCATGTTCACCGCCTACACCTATCTGGCGGACATCCTTGAACGTCTGGCGGGCTTCAATGGCACCGTGGTCGGCTGGTGCCTGATGGGCTTTGGCGCGGTTGGTCTGATCGGTAACTCGCTGGGCGGTCGTGCGGTGGATCGCCATCCGCTGATGGCCTCGGTGATGTTCTGCGCGTTCATGATCCCGGGGATGGTGGCGCTGGTGCCGAACATCAATTCGTCGCTGGGTCTGGCGGCGGCGATGGGTATCTGGGGCGTGACGCAGGCGGCGCTGTTTCTGGTCAGCCATGTGCGCTTGATGAAAGCCGCACCTGAGGCGCCGGCCTTTGCCGCGTCGTTGAACATTGCCGGGGCCAACCTCGGAATTGGTCTGGGCGCAATCATTGGCGGTCGAGTGATCGACAGCGCTGGCCTGGGCTTTGTGGGCTTTGCCGCTGCCGGGTTCATTCTGCTGTCGATTTTCCTCGCCATGGTGCTGATGGTGCTCAAGCCGCGCGACGTCTGCGCGCCGGCTTAAAACGCTGTAAACAGCTCGCGTCGGGCACCTTCGGTAATCGCTTTGATGCCGGGGTGCTTGACCTTGCGCTCCACCGAGATCGCGTAGAACGACTCGCTCACCGCATCGGTCTGGCCGATCAACTCGACGCCGTACTGGCGCTTCACCTCATCGGCAATCACGCTCGGGCCGATGAAAATCCCGCTGCCGGACTGGCCGAACGCCTGCATCAAGGCGCTGTCATCGAACTCCCCGACAATCCTCGGCTGAATCTGCTGCTCGGCGAACCAGCGCTGTAAACGGCTGCGCACCACGGTTTCCGCGCCGGGGATCAACAGCGGCGCACCGTGCAGGCTGCGCGGAAAATCCTGACCGTATTGCGCCGCGAGTTCGGCGGTGCCAAAGAAGCTGATCCCGCATTCCCCGAGTTTCTGGCTGTAGCCCTTGATGTCCAGGTGCGACGGCATCGGGCTGTCGGAGATCACCAGGTCCAGGCGCTGAATCGCCAGATCCGCCAGCAGGCGTTCGAGTTTGTCCTCGCGGCAGGTGATGCGCAGTGGCTCGCTCAATTCCATGGTCGGCGCGATCAGGCGATAGACGATGGATTTGGGCACCACATCCGCCACGCCGACCCGGAACAGGATCTGCTGTTCGTTGGGCTGGGCGCGCAGCATCAGCTCCAGTTCGCCGCCGAGCTGGAACATTTGCTCGGCGTAGGGCAGGGCCTGGCGCCCGGCCTCGGTGAGCTCTAATTGTCGGCCGACCCGTTGAAACAACTCGATGCCGTAGGTCTGTTCGAGCAGGGAAATCTGCCCGCTGATGGTTTGCGGCGTCAGGTTCAGTTGCTCGCAGGCGCGCACGATGCTGCCGGTCTTGGCCACCACCCAGAAGTAATGCAGTTGTCGGTAATTGAGCATGGGGTTCGGTCCGTCAAATACAGTTCGTATAAATCGAAGTATAGCCGCTAAAAATACGAATTTTCCTGAAGTGTTTGTCTCCCTAGAATGCCCAGCCATCGACGGCCGGTCTGTACGGCGCTGTCTGTTCTATCGAGGGAAGCATCATGAAACTAAAAACTACAGCGTTGCTGTTCGCGTCTTTACTGGTACTGGCCGGTTGCGACCAGGCCGAAAAGAGCGCCCAGCAACTGATGGGGCAGGCGGCCGAAGCGGCCAAACAAGCCATCGACGACACGCATAAAGCTGCCGAAGAGGCGCTTAGCGATGCCACCGGCAATCTGATCAGCAAGAAAGAACCGAAAGACGACGAAGAAAAATCCGAATCGTCCTCCCAGGAAATCTAAACCGTCTTACACAGAGTCAGGACTGACCCATGGAATATCTGTTAGAACTCGCCGCCAGCCCGACCGCCTGGATTGCCTTGGCCACACTGGTGGTGATGGAGATCGTGCTTGGCATCGATAACCTGATCTTTATCTCGATCCTGACCAACAAACTGCCCGAGCAGTACCGGCAGAAGGCCCGTCGTCTGGGGATCGGCATGGCGCTGATCATGCGTCTGGCCCTGTTGAGCACCATCGCGTTCATCGTTCAGCTGACCGCGCCGGTCATCGAGATCCTCGGCCACGCGTTCTCCTGGAAGGACATGATCCTGATCGCCGGCGGCCTGTTCCTGTTGTGGAAAGCCACCACGGAGATCCATCACAGCATGGACCCGGCACCGGAAGATCCGAAGACCGCGACGTCTAAGGTGACCCTGGGCTTCGCCGCCGCCATCGGGCAGATCCTGATGCTGGACATGGTGTTCTCGATCGACAGCATCATTACCGCTGTCGGCATGACCGAACACTTGCCGATCATGGTGATTGCGGTTGTTGTCTCGGTATTGGTGATGCTGTTTGCGGCTGATCCGCTGGCCAAGTTCATCAACGACAACCCGACGGTGGTGATGCTGGCTCTGGGCTTCCTGATCATGATCGGCATGACGCTGATCGCCGAAGGCTTCGGCGCCCACGTACCGAAAGGTTATGTGTATGCCGCCATGGCGTTCTCGGCTTCGATTGAAGTGCTGAACATGATGTCGCGCCGCGCCAAGCAGAAGAAACTGACTGCCGAAGCGTAATCGCTGGAAAACCAAAGGCCGCCTGAACTTGCGAGAGTCCAGGCGGCCTTTTTGTTTGTGTCGGTTACGGAAAGTCAGTGCGCGGTGGCGTGACGGGCGTCGTGTTTCTCGATCTTCCGGGTCGGTGCAGGTTGTACCGGGTGGTGATGGCGACGGGAAATCCGCAACACGCCCCACAGCATGGCGGCGGCAACGGCCAGCCAGCCGGCAATCAGCATTACGATGGTCATGGTCAGGCTCATCTGTGCCTCCTCTTTGCCCTGCGTCGGGCGCTCGCTCTTTGGCTCTTGTCTGAGTGACAGTCTAGTCGCTGGCGTGTTTCAGGCTATTGACCAAAGGTCGGTGGTGACCAATCAGTTCGCTCTATGCAGCCGATGCATCTGCCGCTTTGGGCTATACCGCAGCGTGGCGCCGTCCTATGATCCTCGACCAAGCCGGAACACGATGACCGGTAACTGATCAAGAGAGTGACGATGGTGCAGCTATTTTCCCGGATTCGCGCGGCGCTGCTGGTGGCCGGTTGCGTGACAGCATTGGTGGGGTGTGCGGGCAGTGTGGCGCCGGAGGTCAAGCGCCTGCCGGAGCGGGTCGAGCTCAGCGGCACCTTCTATCGGGGTGAGGCCTATCAAAGCGGGCCGCAAGTGCTGGCCAGCCTGCTGTCGCAGCAGGGCATCGTGATCACCCCGGGTTTGCTGGAAAAACCGCTGCACTTGCCGGGCGCCGAGGACAAGTTGCAGCAGAATCTGCAGAGCCTTGCGCGTGAGTATGGGATGGTCGTGTATCCGCTGGACAGCAACCTGCCAGCGCTGCTGACCCAAGTGGCGGCGGGGTATCCGGTGATGGTGCGTTTCAGCGAAGGTTCGGCGTTTTGGGCGGAGCCACGCTACGCGATCCTTTCCGGCTACGATCGCTTGAAGCAGAAGGTGCTGCTGCGCGCGGGGATGAATCGCCGTGAATTGATGAGCTTCAGCTCGTTCGAGTCGGCCCTGGAAAAGTCTGGTGGATGGGCAGTGTTGATCCAGAAACCGACGCAAATTCCGGCAGCGGTCGATCAACAGCGCTGGCTCAAGGCTGCCGATGCATTGGCCCAGGCCGGGCAGGAGCGGGAAGCGGCGCAGGCGAGGAAGGCGCTGGCGGCGCACTGAGGTTCCGTTCGTCGCTTGTCGGGCACCCTCGTGGATCGCGCGTTTCTGAACTGTAGCGTCCGGTATTTTCCGGCCGGTTCAGGAGGCGAACATGGCAATTCCACCTTCACCCAGCGGGCCGCATTCGTCCGAGCATGGCAGTGGCGATGACCTGGGTTTCGATCCGGACTCGCCGGATCTGGACGATCCACAAGTCGATCCCGTCGGCCCGGCGAAGGCGCCGAAGGATGTGCGTCCGGGCGATGATCCCAAGCGTCCGGCCAAGCCTTACGATCCCTTGGCTGATCTCAAGCCTTGAAGCGAGGTGCGTATGAGTACCGATTCGAGTTTCGACGACCACAAGCCTGACAGTGTGCCCACAACGCCTGAGCCGGAAGTTGATCCGGTCCTGGATCCGGACAGCCCCATGCGCGATCCACTGGCGCGTCCGGCGGTGGTCACGCCAGAGCATTCGCGCGACCCGAGCGCCGGTGACGGCATTCCCGATGACGACAAGATGCCGTTGCCCAACGACTGAGCCCATAAATGAAAAAGCCCCGACGATTCGGGGCTTTTTCATGGGTGACGGATTACTTGGAGGCTTCGATCACGCCGCTTTGGCGACTCTTGAGGTTCTTGTCGGCCTTGTATTGCTGAGCCACGGCCGGGACGTTGGCGCTCTTGCCGGTTTCCACCCAGCTGCGGATGCGGCTGGCATCGGCAAAGTGAGTGTATTTACCGAACGCGTCGAGAATCACCAGAGCGACCGGGCGGTTGGCCATGCGGGTCACCAGCACCAGGCAGTGGCCGGCCGGGTTGGTGAAGCCGGTCTTGGTGATGCGGATATCCCAGTCGGCCTTGTTGACCAGATGGTCGGTGTTACGGAAACCCAGGGTGTAATTGGGTTTGCGGAACGAGACGGTCTTTTCCTTGGTGGTGGTCAGCTCGATGAGCAGCGGCTGTTTGTGCGCGGCCACCAGCAACTTGCTCAGGTCGCGGGCGGTGGAAACGTTGCGCTCCGACAGGCCGGTGGGTTCCACAAAATGCGTGCTGGTCATGCCCAGCGCCTTGGCCTTGGCGTTCATCGCGGCGATGAATGCCGCGTAACCGCCCGGGTAGTGGTGAGCCAGGCTGGCGGCGGCGCGGTTTTCCGAGGACATCAGGGCAATCAGCAGCATCTCTCGGCGAGGCAGTTCACTTCGCAGTTTGACGCGTGAAAACACGCCTTTCATTTCGGGTGTGCGGCTGATGTCGACGTCAATCCATTCGTCCATGTTCTGGTGCGCTTCGACCACTACCAAACCGGTCATCAATTTGCTCACGGAAGCGATGGGCACCACCACGTCCGGGTTGCTGGAATAAATGACTTTGTTGGTCTGCAGATCCATCAGCAGGGCGCTGCCGGACGCGATCTTCAATTGCGAAGCGTCTCGAGGGGCAGCGGTAGTTTCGGCGGCGTTGACCGTTGGCGTGAGGAGCGTGCCTGAAAATGCAAAAACCAGGCTCAGGATGGACAGACGAATATTCACGCGGGCGAACTCATGAAGGTTGGAAATGCCGTATTTTGTAACGGCCTGTGTCGTAAAAACGACGCATTTTAGGAGTATGGCTGAAGAACTGTCGATGGTTGTTTGACGGGCATGAAAAAGTCGTGAAAAGCCCTGTAAAAATAGGGGTTTCCGGCGAACGGTAAAGGTTTTTTCGAGGGCATGAAAAACCCCGCACAAGGCGGGGTTCTCGGAGTGCGGAAAACGCGACTCAGGCGTGCAGGGTTTCTGCCGCGTAGAGGGTGTTTTCCAGCAGGCAGGCGCGGGTCATCGGACCGACGCCGCCCGGTACCGGAGTGATCCAGCCGGCGCGGGGCAGGGCGGTTTCGTACACAACGTCACCGACCAGTTTGCCGTCGTCCTGACGGTTGATGCCGACGTCGATCACGATCGCGCCTTCCTTGATCCACTCACCCTTGACCAGGCCCGGCTTGCCGGCGGCCACGACCACCAGATCGGCGCGGCCGACGTGGCCGGCCAAATCCTTGGTGAAGCGGTGGGTGACGGTTACGGTGCAACCGGCCAGCAACAGTTCCATTGCCATCGGGCGACCGACGATGTTGGACGCGCCGACAACCACTGCGTCCATCCCGTACAGATCGGCACCAGTGCTTTCCAGCAGGGTCATGATGCCCTTCGGGGTGCACGGGCGCAGCAGCGGAATGCGCTGGGCCAGACGGCCGACGTTATAAGGATGGAAACCGTCGACGTCCTTGTCCGGGCGGATGCGCTCCAGCAGTTTCGAGGCGTCCAGGTGCTCTGGCAGAGGAAGTTGAAGCAGAACGCCGTCGATTGCCGGGTCGTCGTTCAGTCGATCGATCAGATCGGTCAGTGCTTCCTGAGTGGTTTCGGAAGGCAGGTCGTAGGCTTGAGAGAGGAAGCCGACCTCTTCACAGTCTTTACGCTTGTGCGAGACATAAACCTGAGAGGCAGGATCGCTGCCGACCAGGATCACCGCGAGGCCGGGAGTGCGCAAGCCTTGCTCGCGACGTTCGGCTACCCGTTGGGCGATCTGCTGGCGCAGGCTGGCGGCGATTGATTTGCCGTCGATTAGTTGTGCAGTCATTGCGCGTGATTAACCATCGAGAGGGGAAAAAAAGAGAACGCATTCTCGCATGTCAGACGGTGAGGGCAAAGGCGCTTGGTCAGCAAATTCCCCTAAGCCCTTTAATTAAATGAATTTTTTTTAAAAAGGATTTGACGACCTGCAGGTCGCTCTATACTATTCGTCGCACTTGTCGGGCACAGCCTAGCACTGGTTAAGAAGGTCGAGCGAAATCAACGTTTTGCGAGACTGGAAAGCACTTAGTTTGTAGTCCTCCAAGGGTACAGCTAACAAGGCGCCCGTAGCTCAGCTGGATAGAGCATCCGCCTTCTAAGCGGATGGTCGCAGGTTCGAGTCCTGCCGGGTGCGCCATTAGGCAGCTTTGGCACAAGTAACGCGATATGGTGGGCGTAGCTCAGTTGGTAGAGCACGGGATTGTGACTCCCGTTGTCGTGGGTTCGATCCCCATCGTCCACCCCATATTTCGAAAGGCGCCAGATGTAACAGTCTGGCGCCTTTGCTTTAAAAAGCTTCATCTGCGGATGTGGTGGAATTGGTAGACACACTGGATTTAGGTTCCAGCGCCGCGAGGCGTAAGAGTTCGAGTCTCTTCATCCGCACCAATCAAAGCTTCATTCATGCCGTTGGCCGGGTGAAGTTCTACAAAGAAGTTGTTTGGCTTCTTTGGCACGCAATATGGTGGGCGTAGCTCAGTTGGTAGAGCACGGGATTGTGACTCCCGTTGTCGTGGGTTCGATCCCCATCGTCCACCCCATATTCCGAAAGGCGCCAGATTTAACAGTCTGGCGCCTTTTTTGTTTTACGGTTTCGGATTTTGGCGGCTGCAGGTTTCGGGTCGCAGGGCAGGGTGCTTCGTCGTATCAATGTTGCTCGATGATGCTGCGCTGCCCGCCGGCCTTGCTTGCGAGGTCGGCTGTCAGGGAGATGATTCAACCGCCTCTATATATAGAAGAGGTTGGCGCAGAGCCCTGGCTTGAATTGGCTGTATTTGCTAACAGGGCGAGGCGCAACCGTTTGTCCCCGCCTTCAAATGGCCTGCTGTTTTTTTACCCGTTTTCAGTAGGGTGACTTCTTGAGTTTGACCTACTAGAATGCTTGCCCTTGATTCTTGGGTCGGAAACGGCCGGCTAACGTCTGTGCAACGAGGAATATCCATGCAAGTTTCTGTTGAAAATACTACTGCTCTTGAGCGCCGCATGAGCATCACCGTGCCGGCTGAGCGCATCGAGACTCAGGTCAACAAGCGTCTGCAGCAGACTGCCCAAAAGGCCAAGATTGCTGGCTTCCGTCCAGGCAAAGTGCCGATGAGCGAAATCAAGCGCCGTTTCGGTGCTGATGCGCGCCAGGAAGCGATCGGCGACGTGATCCAGTCCTCCTTCTACGAAGCTGTGGTTGAGCAAAAGCTGAACCCGGCCGGTTCGCCATCGATCGAGCCAAAATCGCTCGAAGCTGGCAAAGACCTGGAATACGTAGCCGTATTCGAAGTGTTCCCTGAGTTCACCGTTGCCGGCTTCGAAGGCATCACCGTCGAGCGTCTGAGCGCTGACGTGGCTGACGCCGATCTGGACAAGATGCTGGACATCCTGCGCAAGCAGAACACCCGTTTCGAAGTGGCCGATCGCGCTGCCCAGAACGAAGACCAGCTGAACATCGATTTCGTTGGCAAGGTTGACGGCGAAGTATTCGCTGGCGGTTCCGCCAAGGGCACTCAGCTGGTGCTGGGTTCCGGCCGCATGATTCCTGGCTTCGAAGAAGGCCTGGTCGGCGCTAAAGCCGGCGAAGAGCGCGTTCTGAACCTGACCTTCCCAGAGGACTATCAGAACCTGGACCTGGCTGGCAAAACCGCCGAGTTCACCGTGACTGTAAACACCGTTTCCGAGCCAAAACTGCCTGAGCTGAACGAAGAGTTCTTCGCTCAATTCGGCATCAAGGAAAGCGGCATCGACGGTTTCCGCACCGAAGTTCGCAAGAACATGGAGCGTGAACTGCGTCAGGCGATCAAATCCAAGGTCAAGAATCAGGTAATGGATGGTCTGCTGGCCACCAACCCGATCGAAGTGCCTAAGGCTCTGCTGTCCAACGAAGTTGACCGTCTGCGCGTGCAGGCTGTTCAGCAGTTCGGCGGCAACATCAAGCCAGACCAACTGCCGGCCGAGCTGTTCGAAGAACAAGCCAAGCGTCGCGTTGTACTGGGTCTGATCGTGGCTGAAGTGGTCAAGCAGTTCGACCTGAAGCCAGACGAAGCCCGCGTTCGCGAAATGATTCAGGAAATGGCTTCGGCTTACCAAGAGCCTGAGCAGGTCGTGTCCTGGTACTACAAGAACGAGCAGCAACTGAACGAAGTTCGTTCGGTTGTGCTGGAAGAACAAGTTGTGGATACTGTTCTGCAGAAAGCTAGCGTGACCGACAAATCGGTCTCTTACGAAGAAGCGGTCAAGCCGGTAGAAGCTCCAAAAGCCGACTGATTGTTTTTGCGTTAGAAGCACACACCATAAGCCAGCCTTCGAGCTGGCTTATGCGTATTCAAGACATGACTATTTGGGAGTGACTGCAGAGCATGTTCCGTAATTCCTATATTCAGCAGAACTCTGATATCCAGGCCGCTGGCGGCCTGGTCCCGATGGTTGTCGAGCAATCTGCTCGTGGCGAGCGCGCCTATGACATCTACTCGCGTCTTCTCAAGGAACGAGTAATTTTTCTGGTGGGTCCTGTAGAGGACTACATGGCCAACCTGATTTGCGCGCAATTGCTGTTCCTTGAAGCGGAAAACCCGGACAAGGACATCCATCTTTACATCAACTCCCCGGGCGGTTCGGTGACAGCGGGCATGTCGATCTACGACACCATGCAGTTCATCAAGCCAAACGTATCGACTACCTGTATCGGTCAGGCGTGCAGCATGGGCGCATTCCTGCTGACCGCCGGTGCACCTGGCAAGCGTTTCTGCCTGCCGAACTCGCGCGTGATGATTCACCAGCCACTGGGCGGTTTCCAGGGCCAGGCATCGGACATCGAAATCCATGCCAAGGAAATCCTCTTCATCCGCGAGCGTCTGAACACGCTGATGGCCAAGCACAGCGGCCGTACGCTTGAAGAAATCGAGCGCGACACCAACCGCGACAACTTCATGAGTGCAGAAGCTGCGAAGGAATACGGTCTGATCGACGAAGTGATCAACCAGCGCCCAGCTTAAAAATAAGCAGCTCAAAATAGGCTTGGTCGGCGCGTCTGATCAGCGGCGGGCTTGAAAAAGCCCGCAATAGCCTTCATCTTGTGTTGCAAGCCTATCGGATTTGGATCGAACGAATGACTGACACCCGCAACGGCGAGGACAACGGCAAGCTGCTCTATTGCTCCTTCTGTGGCAAAAGCCAGCATGAAGTGCGCAAATTGATTGCCGGCCCCTCGGTCTTTATCTGCGACGAGTGCGTCGACCTGTGCAATGACATCATCCGCGAGGAGGTGCAGGAAGCACAGGCCGAAAGCAGCGCGCATAAATTGCCTTCGCCTAAAGAAATCAGCGGCATCCTTGATCAGTATGTAATTGGTCAGGAACGTGCCAAAAAGGTTCTGGCAGTAGCGGTGTACAACCACTACAAGCGTCTGAACCAGCGTGACAAAAAGGCTGACGACGTCGAACTCGGCAAGAGCAACATCCTGCTGATCGGCCCGACAGGCTCCGGTAAAACCCTGCTGGCCGAAACCCTGGCCCGCTTGCTGAACGTTCCGTTCACCATCGCCGACGCAACCACCCTCACCGAGGCGGGTTATGTGGGTGAAGACGTCGAGAACATCATTCAGAAGCTGCTGCAGAAGTGCGATTACGACGTAGAGAAAGCCCAGATGGGCATTGTCTACATCGACGAAATCGACAAGATTTCGCGCAAGTCCGACAACCCGTCGATTACCCGGGACGTTTCCGGTGAAGGCGTGCAGCAGGCCTTGCTCAAGCTGATCGAAGGCACGGTCGCTTCCGTTCCGCCGCAAGGTGGTCGCAAGCATCCGCAGCAGGAATTCCTTCAGGTTGATACCCGTAACATCCTGTTCATCTGCGGTGGCGCATTCTCCGGTCTGGAGAAGGTCATTCAGAACCGTTCCACCAAGGGTGGCATCGGTTTCAACGCAGAAGTGCGCAGCAAGGAAGAAGGCAAGAAAGTCGGTGAATCCCTGCGTGAAGTCGAGCCTGACGATCTGGTCAAGTTCGGTCTGATCCCGGAATTCGTCGGTCGTCTGCCGGTTCTTGCGACGCTGGACGAGCTGGATGAGGCTGCGCTGATGCAGATTCTCACCGAGCCGAAAAATGCCCTGACCAAACAGTATGCCAAGCTGTTCGAGATGGAAGGCGTGGATCTGGAATTCCGTTCCGACGCGCTGAAATCGGTCGCCAAGCGTGCCCTGGAACGTAAAACCGGTGCCCGTGGCCTGCGTTCGATTCTCGAAGGTGTGCTGCTCGACACGATGTACGAAATCCCCTCGCAGTCAGAGGTGAGCAAAGTCGTGATCGATGAAAGCGTGATCGAAGGCAAGTCCAAGCCACTGTATATCTACGAAAACAGTGAGCCGGCTGCCAAGGCTGCACCGGACGCGTAAGCGCCCGGTCTGCCGGAACAAAGAAGGGGCCTTCGGGCCTCTTTTTTTTTATGTCGTTTTTTACATCCGCTTTGCGCTTGTTTTTTTTCAAGTCAGCCCCCATCTTGGTTTCAAGCTTAATTCCATCTGATTACGGCCATATGGCCGCCGTAGAGGCGAAATCATGAAGACCACCATCGAATTGCCTCTCCTGCCATTGCGTGATGTCGTTGTGTATCCGCACATGGTTATCCCGCTGTTCGTGGGGCGCGAGAAATCCATCGAAGCCCTCGAGGCCGCGATGACGGGCGACAAGCAGATCCTGCTGCTGGCCCAGAGAAACCCGGCTGACGATGATCCCGGTGAAGAAGCTCTCTATCGCGTAGGTACCATCGCCACTGTTCTGCAACTGCTGAAACTGCCGGACGGCACCGTCAAGGTTCTGGTCGAGGGCGAGCAGCGTGGCGCTGTCGAGCGCTTCAGCGAAGTCGATGGCCACTGCCGTGCCGAAGTGTCGCTGATCGACGAAGTCGACGCCGCCGAGCGCGAATCCGAAGTGTTCGTGCGCAGCCTGCTGTCGCAGTTCGAACAATATGTGCAGCTGGGCAAGAAAGTCCCGGCTGAAGTCCTGTCGTCGCTCAACAGCATCGACGAGCCTGGCCGCCTGGTAGACACCATGGCCGCGCACATGGCGCTGAAGATCGAGCAGAAGCAGGAAATCCTCGAAATTATCGATTTGTCGGCCCGGGTCGAGCACGTTCTGGCCTTGCTGGACGCCGAGATCGACCTGCTGCAAGTCGAAAAACGCATTCGTGGCCGCGTCAAAAAGCAAATGGAGCGCAGTCAGCGCGAGTACTACCTGAATGAGCAGATGAAGGCCATTCAGAAAGAACTCGGCGACAGCGACGAAGGCCACAACGAAATCGAAGACCTGAAAAAGCGTATCGACGCTGCCGGTCTGCCTAAAGATGCCCTGGCCAAGGCCACTGCCGAGCTGAACAAGCTCAAACAGATGTCGCCGATGTCCGCCGAAGCCACCGTGGTGCGCTCGTACATCGACTGGCTGGTTCAGGTGCCGTGGAAGGCTCAGAGCAAAGTGCGTCTGGACCTGGCCCGTGCCGAAGACATTCTCGACGCCGATCACTACGGCCTCGAAGAGGTCAAGGAACGCATCCTTGAATACCTCGCCGTGCAGAAACGCGTAAAAAAAATCCGTGGCCCGGTGTTGTGCCTGGTCGGTCCTCCGGGCGTGGGTAAAACCTCGCTGGCCGAGTCGATCGCTCATGCCACCAACCGCAAATTTGTGCGCATGGCCCTCGGTGGCGTGCGTGATGAAGCGGAAATCCGTGGTCACCGTCGGACTTACATCGGTTCGATGCCAGGAAGATTGATTCAAAAGATGACAAAAGTGGGTGTGCGCAACCCGCTGTTCCTGCTCGATGAAATCGACAAAATGGGCAGCGACATGCGTGGCGACCCGGCGTCGGCGTTGCTGGAAGTGCTCGATCCTGAGCAGAACCACAACTTCAACGACCACTATCTGGAAGTCGATTACGACCTCTCGGACGTGATGTTCCTGTGCACCTCGAACTCGATGAACATTCCGCCGGCGCTGCTGGACCGGATGGAAGTCATTCGTCTGCCAGGCTACACCGAAGACGAGAAGATCAACATCGCGGTCAAGTACCTGTCGCCGAAGCAGATTGCAGCCAACGGCCTGAAGAAGGGCGAGCTGGAATTCGACGAAGAAGCGATCCGCGACATCATCCGTTACTACACTCGCGAAGCCGGTGTGCGTGGCCTCGAGCGGCAGATTGCCAAGGTCTGCCGCAAGGCGGTCAAAGAGCACGCGCTGGAAAAACGCTTCTCGGTAAAAGTGACAGCTGATCTGCTGGAGCATTTCCTCGGCGTACGCAAGTTCCGCTACGGTCTGGCCGAGCAGCAGGATCAGATCGGTCAAGTGACCGGCCTGGCCTGGACTCAGGTGGGCGGCGAACTGCTGACCATCGAAGCCGCTGTGGTGCCGGGTAAAGGTCAACTGATCAAGACCGGTTCGCTGGGTGACGTAATGGTCGAATCGATCACTGCGGCCCTGACCGTGGTGCGCAGCCGTGCCAAGAGCCTGGGCATTCCCCTGGACTTCCACGAGAAGCGCGACACGCACATCCACATGCCGGAAGGCGCTACGCCGAAAGACGGCCCGAGCGCCGGTGTAGGCATGTGTACTGCGCTGGTGTCGGCTTTGACGGGTATTCCTGTGCGTGCCGATGTCGCCATGACCGGCGAGATCACCCTGCGTGGTCAAGTCCTTGCCATTGGCGGTCTGAAGGAAAAACTGCTGGCCGCTCACCGTGGCGGAATCAAGACAGTGATTATTCCGGAAGAGAACGTGCGCGATCTGAAGGAGATTCCTGACAATATCAAGCAGGATCTGCAGATCAAACCGGTTAAATGGATTGACGAGGTCCTGCAAATTGCGCTGCAATACGCGCCGGAGCCCTTGCCGGATGTGGCTCCGGAGATAGTTGCCAAGGACGAAAAACGTGAGTCTGACTCTAAGGAAAGAATTAGCACGCATTAATACGCTTTTGCCTGGGGGGCTTCCTTGACAGCTTTTTAGAGCCCTTGTTATAAAGCGGCTCTTAAGTGTCTGTAGGCCATTCAGCACTCGTTTTTGCTTTCACCAAAAAACTTAGAATCATACTCAAATAGATATAAGGGGACTTAGAGTGAACAAGTCGGAACTGATTGATGCTATCGCTGCATCCGCTGATATCCCGAAAGCTGCTGCTGGCCGTGCGCTGGACGCTGTAATCGAATCCGTCACTGGCGCTCTCAAGGCTGGCGACTCCGTTGTTCTGGTTGGTTTCGGTACTTTCTCCGTAACTGATCGTCCAGCTCGTATCGGTCGTAACCCACAGACCGGCAAGACTCTGGAAATCGCGGCAGCCAAAAAGCCAGGTTTCAAAGCCGGTAAAGCCCTGAAAGAAGCCGTCAACTAAGTTTGATTCAGGTTTTTACCCATCCGGGTCGGGGTCATGCCTGACTTGGCAGCGGAGCGGTAGAGCAGGCGGTTGGAATAGCTGCCTGTCACACCGGGATCGAGGGTTCGAGCCCTGTCCGCTCCGCCAGTTACGAGAAGGCGCATCCTCGGATGCGCCTTTCTTCTATCCGGATTCTACCCACGCTCCACGGTTGCCTAATTTTGAAGTTCAACCGTTTCTGGGGGACGCATGCTGCAGAATATCAGGGACAATTCACAAGGCTGGATTGCCAAGACCATTATCGGAGTCATCGTTGCACTGATGGCTCTGACCGGTTTCGACGCCATTTTCCAGGCCACGACTCACAAGAATGAGGCGGCCAAGGTCAACGGTGAAGAAATCAGCCAGAACGAGCTGAGCCAGGCGGTGGATATGCAACGCCGTCAGCTGATGCAACAACTGGGCAAGGATTTCGACGCTTCCTTGCTGGACGAAAAAATGCTGCGCGAATCGGCCCTCAAGGGTCTGATCGATCGCAAGCTGCTGCTGCAAGGCGCAGAACAGTCGAAATTCGCTTTCTCCGAAGCGGCCCTGGACCAAGTGATCCTGCAGACGCCTGAATTCCAGGTCGACGGCAAGTTCAGCTCCGACCGTTTCGATCAGGTGATCCGTCAACTGGGCTACAGCCGCATGCAGTTCCGCCAGATGCTGGCTCAGGAAATGCTGATCGGCCAACTGCGCGCCGGTGTGGCGGGCAGCGGTTTCGTGACCGACGCTCAGGTGCTGGCCTTCGCCCGTCTGGAAAAACAGACCCGCGATTTCGCCACCCTGAACATCAAGGCTGACCCTTCGGCCGTGAAGCTGACCGATGACGAGGTCAAGGCTTACTACGACGAGCACGCCAAGGAATTCATGACTCCGGATCAAGTGGTCATCGATTACCTGGAGTTGAAGAAGGCTTCGTTCTTCGATCAGGTCGCCGTCAAGGACGAAGACCTGCAGGCGGCGTATCAGAAAGAGATCGCCAACCTGTCGGAACAGCGTCGTGCGGCGCACATTCTGATCGAAGTCAACGACAAGACCACCGAAGCTCAGGCCAAGGCGAAGATCGAAGAAGTCCAGGCGCGTCTGGCCAAGGGCGAGAAATTCGAAGCGCTGGCCAAGGAGTTCTCGCAGGATCCGGGCTCGGCCAACAACGGTGGTGACCTGGGTTATGCCGGTCCTGGCGTTTACGATCCAGCCTTCGAGAAAGCCCTGTACTCGCTGAACAAGGATCAGGTGTCCGAGCCGGTTCGCACCGACTTCGGTTTCCACCTGATCAAGCTGCTGGGTGTCGAGGCACCTGAAGTGCCGACTCTGGCCAGCCTGAAGGACAAGCTGACCCGCGAGCTGAAAACCCAGCAAGTCGAGCAGCGTTTCGTCGAAGCGACCAAGCAACTGGAAGACTCTTCGTTCGAAGCCTCCGACCTGGCACAGCCAGCGCAGGATCTGAAACTGACCGTGCACACCTCCAAGCCGTTCGGCCGTGAAGGTGGCGAAGGCGTTGCAGCCAACCGTGCTGTAGTGACTGCCGCGTTCAGCACCGAAGTGCTGGAAGAGGGTGCCAACAGCACCGCCATCGAGCTGGATCCGGAAACCGTGATCGTGCTGCGCGCCAAGGAGCATCTGAAGCCTGCTCAATTGCCGCTGGAAAGTGTGGCCACCGCCATTCGCGCCCAGTTGACCAAAGAGCACGCCAGCGCTGCTGCCAAGACCAAGGCGGAGCAACTGATCGTCAGCCTGCGTGATGGCAAGACCCCGCTGGACAAGGCGGTGGACGGTCAGAGCTGGAAAGTCACTGAAGCGGCGAACCGCGCTCAGGAAGGCGTTGATCCGGCAGTGCTGCAAGCGTTGTTCCGCATGCCGAAACCGGCCGCGAAGGACAAGCCGACCTTCACCAGCGTGACGCTGGCGGACGGCAGCCTGACCATCGTGCGCTTGAACGGCGTGAACGAAGCGGCGGCTCCAACCGATGAAGAGAAAGCGCAATATCGTCGCTTCCTCGCATCGCGTGTGGGCCAGCAAGACTTCGCGGCGTACCGCAAGCAGCTGGAAGCCGAAGCCGACATTAAGCGTTTCTGATGCCTGGCTGAGCCGCAAGACCCGAGCCCCGGATGAAAATCCGGGGCTTTTTTATGCACGTTATCCGGCGTTCGGGAAACCATGGCTCCGGGCATTGATGGTCGCATATAGAGTCAGCAACAACAGACCCGCGACAATCCACGGATAACTTCCGACGCCCAGGTTGTTCAGCAGCAGGCCTCCTGCAAGTCCACCGCCGGCAATGCCGACATTCCACAGGGTCACCAGCATCGATTGCGCGGTATCGGCAGCCTCCCTGGCGGTTTTCGCCAGGGCCGTCTGCAACAGCGAGGGCATCGCGCCGAACGCCAGACCCCAGACGGCGGTGGCGGTGTAGACCACGCCCGGCGATTCGCGCCACAGGCCGAGAGCAATCGCCGATAGCAGGAACAGCGTGGCACTGACCAGCGCCAACTGACGCAGCCAGCGATCAATCAGGCTGCCGACAATCCACAGGCTCAGTACCGACGCCAGGCCGAATACCAGCAACACCCGGTCGATTTCTGCGCCAAGTCCCGATGGCTCCAGAAATGGCGCGATGTAGGTGTACAGAAGGTTGTGCGCGACGACGTAGGACAAGGTCACAAACAACACGGATCGCACGCCCGGCAAGGTAAACACCTGACGCAGTGGCAGGCGTTTTCCGGCACGTTCACCGGCAAAGTCCGGTACTTGCCAACGCACCCAGATCACCAGCAGCAACGTCAGCCCTGTCATGATCGCGAAGCTCAGGCGCCAGCCGACTGCCGTGCCCAGCAGCGTCCCTGCCGGAATGCCCAGCGACAGCGCAAGGGGCGCCCCAAGCATGGCCACCGTAATGGCCCGGCCCTGCAAATGAGGTGCGACCATCCGGCTCGCGTACCCCGCCAGCAGAGCCCAGAGCAGCCCGGCGAACACGCCTGCGATCAAGCGTGCAATCAGGGTCAGCCAGTACAGCTCCGACAGCGCAGTGATGCTGTTGGCAATGGCAAACCCACCAATGGCCGCCAGCAGCAGCGGGCGTCGACGCCAGCCTCGGGTGGCAATGGTGAGCGGAATGGCCGCCAGCATCGAACCGATCGCGTACAGCGTCACCAGTTGCCCGATCAATGCCTGAGAGACATCAAGCCCCGCGCTCATCTGCGGCAGCAGGCCGGCGGGCATTGCCTCGGTCAGCACGGTAATGAATCCGGCGGTGGCCAGTGCGAGCAGTGCGCTCAGCGGTAATCGCTCTGCGGGTTCGACGGTGCCGGCGAGCGTGGGGGAAGTGAGTGGCGCATCGTTCATGGGCGGGTTTCCATTTTGCCGAAGGAGACGAAGGCCATAGGGTAGGGCGCTGCACATTCGGGAAAAACAGGTTAGGGTTCCGAACATCTCGGACAAGAATGTCGTGAATCAGGGAGGGATGAATGGACAGCCTGGGCAGTATTTCGGTGTTCGTGCAGGTGGCGGAAACCCGCAGTTTTACCGAGGCCGGCCGCTTGCAGGGTGTGTCTTCGTCGGCGGTCGGCAAAAGCATCGCCCGCCTGGAGGCACGGCTCAATGTGCGGTTGTTTCACCGCACCACTCGCAGCATCACGCTGACCAGCGAGGGCGCGCTGTTTCTTGAACGTTGCCGCAAGATCCTCGCGGAGGTCGAAGCGGCGGAATTTGAACTGTGCGATGCCGCAGCGGCGCCTCACGGCAAGTTGCGGGTCAGCCTGCCGCAAGTGCATGACCTGGTGATGCCGGTCATGAACGAGTTCATGGCGCTGTACCCGCAGATCGAACTGGATCTGGACCTGACCGATCGCATGGTGGATGTGGTTGAAGAAGGTTTCGACGCGGTGATCCGGACGGGTAAACCGCGAGACTCGCGACTGATGGCACGACCGTTGGGCGAGTTTCACATGGTGTTGGTGGCCAGTCCCGCCTACTTGCGCGAGCGCGGCGTTCCGCTGACCCCGTCCTATCTGGCGGAGCACGCCTGCCTGCGCCATACGTTTCACGCCACCGGCAAACTGGAGTCCTGGCCGCTCAAACGCGAGGAGGGCGCGCCCGAGCCGACCTTGCCGACACGCCTGGTGAGTACGTCGATCGAAGCCGTGCGGCATGCAGCGCTGGCGGGCATGGGCATCGCCTGTCTGCCGGACTTCATGATCCATGAAGCGCAGCAACAGGGTCGCCTGCAGCGCTTGCTCGATGAGCATCTGGAGCACGTCGGGCAGTTCTGGGTCTTGTGGCCATCAAGCCGGCACGCAACCGCCAAATTGCGCGTGTTCATCGATCATTTATCGGCGCGACTTTTTCCTGTCGCCCATGACCGGTAGAGTTGTAACTGTTTTAAGACACTAATCCATACGCCGCGGGGCAGCGATCTGTTGCACAATACGCCCCGGACCGTTTTCCCCTCAGGATGTTTAATGTTGAATTCTATTCCCGTGCGTTTCATCGGGTTGGCGTTGTTGCTGACCGCCGCTGCCGGCTGCTCCAAGGACAAGCCCATCTACGAGCATGAGAATTTCGACGACTCCGGCACCTTTTCGCGCAATTATCCGGTGACCGACACCGCCAGTTGCGAAGCGGCCCGCCGAGCGTTGCTCAGCCAGGGCTACATCATCACCAGCAATGACCCGAAACTGGTCAGCGGGCACAAGAGCTTCCAGCAGACCGGCGAAACCCACCTGGAAATCAGCTTCAACGTGGTGTGCGCCGATGATGGCAGCGCCGGCCATCACGCCACCGTATTCGCCAACGCCCTGCAGGATCGCTACGCGCTGAAGAAGACCAACAACTCGGCCAGCCTCGGGGTTGGCGTGTTGGGCTCGGTGTCGATGCCGATTGGCTCGTCTGACGATTCGATGGTCAAGGTCGCCAGCGAAACCGTGTCGTCGCAGAAGTTCTACGAGCGTTTCTTCACGCTGGTCGAGCTGTTCCTGCCGGCCGATGCGAAGAAAGCCGCGCACATCACCGAAAAACCGAAGACCGATCTGGGTGTGCCGGAAGCCAAGGCGACGCCGGCTCCGCTGGCTCCCACCCCTGCAGCTGAACCGACCCCGGCCCCAGCGCCGGCCGCCGAGCCCGCTGCGGTACCAGCGCCTGCAGAAGCGACCCCGGCCAGTTCCGAGCCGGTAGCACCGCCGGCCGAAGCCGCGCCGATCACCCCGGCACCGGTTGCCGAGCCTGCGCCCGCGACGGAAACCATCACGCCGCCGGCCAACCCGACGGACATCCCGCCGCCCTCCGAGCCGATCCCGGCCATGCCTGCCTCCGGGCAGTAAACTTCACGCCACGCCGCCGACTCCTGTCGGACGCGTGGCGTTTTGTTGTCTCCCTTGAGCTTCTTCCTGCAAGCCCCGTCGAAAAATTTCCCGCGATAAATTCCTGACCGCCTGCTACGTTTATTTCATGAAGGACGCGTTTCATTTTTCCTTCACACGGGCACTTTATGCTCAAGGCACTGGTCATTTGTTCCAGGCCATTTCAAGCAAGCGTCAGGGGGATTACGCAATGGATGACTATCAAGAAGAACTGCTCGAATTCCAGGCCTTTGAGCTGGATTCACCAGAGCCTGCGGAAGACGCCACCGAGCTGTGAGGCGTCAGCCTGTCTTGCGGTGACTGCGGCGAAATTCGCCCGGTGTCTGGCCGTTCCAACGCTTGAAGGCGCGCTGGAAAGCTTCGGCCGAGGCAAAGCCCAGCAGGTAGGCAATTTCACCGAATGCCAGTTCGGTGTCGCGGATGTAGGTCATCGCCAGATCACGGCGAGTGTCATTGAGGATTGCGCGAAACTGCGTGCCTTCCTCGGCCAGCTTTCGCCGTAACGTCCAGGTCGGCAGCTTCAGGCGTGCCGCCACTTCTTCCAGGTCCGGTTCCCGGCCACCATTGAGCAACGGCCCGAGCAATTGTGTGATGCGTTCACGCAGGCTGCGAGTGCGGGTCAATTGCTCCAGTTCCCGTTCACACAAACCGAGCAAATGTTTCCAGGTGCTGGGGCAATGCTCCGGGTTGCGTTGGGCCAGGCTGGTGAGGCTCAGACGCAGTTGATTGTGTTCGGCGCCGAACTGGATCGGGCATTCACCGAGCACCGCATAAGCGTCGCGATAATCCGGGATGTCGAACTCGATCTCGATCCGTTCGGCGCGCAAGGGTTCGGGGCTGACGCTGGACAACTGATGCAGCCAGCCGGCGATGATCGAATCCACCACAAAGCGGTTGTAGGCGTTGTACGGGCTGATCGAGTAGAAGCGCAGCCACGCACCGCTGGCGTCTTCGTGGAAACTCGACTGGCCGCGATAATTGGAGCCGTACAAGGGTTCGAAGCGAGTCAGGCAGCGAGCCGCTTCGCGCACGGTCGGCGCCTGCGCGGCGGTCACACCGGCCAGCCCGGCCTGACTCAGGCGACTGAGCCGGCCCATGCGCAACCCCAGTGCCGGATCGCCGGTCAGCTGGATCGCACCATGCCCCAGGCGCATGTAGCGCGGGATCGACAGGCGCGCCCCGGCTTCGGCCAGTCGTGCGGCATCCAGGCCGTACTGTTCGAGCAATGGCAGCGGATCGACGTCATGGCTGCGCATGGCATCGGCCAGGCTGTGGACGAAGCCCACCGACAGATCCCCGAGACGCATCGGCTGCGGTTTCATGGGTTACAACCAGAGGTTCAGCAGGCGCGCGCCACGGGCTTCGCTGTCGGCGAATTGCTGGCCGTTGCTGCTGAGGAAACTTTGCCCGGAACTCGGTTTGTCCCAGAACTGCCCGCGCAGGAACACACTCATGCCGGCCAGCGCCTTGCTGGCCGACGGTTGCGCGGTCAGGGTCAGTTGGTGCCAGGCCTGGCCTTCACTGACGGCTCCCGGTTTCAGGCTGACCGAGTCCGGCACGCTCAAGCCCTTGTAACCCTTCCACGGTTGATCCCAAACGCCATGACCGACGACAAACGCAGGCACCGCGATCAGTTGTGCGCCTTGTTCGTCGAGTTTGCGGTAGTTGTCCGGATACCAACTGTCGCTGCCGATCAACACGCCGAGGCGTCCGGCCGGAGTGTCGACCGTATTGATCCGGGAAGCTTCGCGGGTGCCGGATGCTTCGTCCTGATCGAAGATCGGGCGCATCTGCCGCTGCGGCTGGCCGAGCGGGGCGCCATCGCGGCCAAACACTACGGTGCTGTTGTACAGCGCGCCACTGCCGACCTTGAGCCGGCCATCGGTGATGTTCGGTTCAGGCAGCACGATCGAGCCGGCCACGAGGGTGATGTGGAATTCCTTGGCCAGGCCGCCAAACAGCGTCTGATAGTCCTTGGCCATGTCCCGGGACTTCATGCGCAGGTGTGCGTCATCCAGACGGCTGCTGCCCTTGGCGGTGAGCCAGGCGCGAGCAAATTGCACCGGGTTGCTCGCCGCCAGCCAGTTCATCGCTTCGGCGAGGGTGGCGGCCTGGTACAGCTCGTCTTTCTCGCCGCTGATCATCAGCCAGGTGCCGACATGTTCCGGCAGGATGACCACGGTTTTATCATTCAACAGCCCCTGATCCTGCGCCTGCTGCAAATAGGCGGCGAGCTTGCGGTGCAGGCGTTCGGGGCTTTGGTAGTCGGTGGGGAACAGCTCGGGCTGGATGCCCAGCAGGTTGCCGCGATCGGCGGGCGTGCCCTGATCGACCGCGAGTTTGATCCGCAGGTCCGACAGGTAATGACCGGCCGGGCGGTCAGCCGCCCACATGGCGTAGAAGGTGAGCGCGGCGATGAGCGCCATGGAAAAGGTCAGGTACAGAAGTTTGCGCATGAAATCCAACAACAGCCGGGTACAGGGTGTGCGGACAGGGTAGGGCGCCAGCCCCGGCTTGCCAAGGGGCGCTGCGCATTTGGATCAATAACTTGTCAGTTACGGTCATTGAGTGACAGCGATGCGACTCCTAATCTGTCGAACATGACTGACGGGGGACGCAGAGCTCCCGCATTTTCCGTGATCGCTGCTGTGGAGTTAACGATGACCGCCACTCAATACCCGCACCTGTTGGCCCCGCTGGACCTGGGATTCACCACGCTGCGCAACCGCACCCTGATGGGCTCGATGCACACCGGCCTTGAAGAGAAGCCGGGTGGTTTCGAACGCATGGCGGCGTACTTCGCCGAGCGTGCCCGTGGCGGCGTCGGCCTGATGGTCACCGGCGGTATCGGTCCGAACGACGAGGGCGGCGTGTATTCCGGCGCGGCCAAGCTGACCACCGAGGAAGAAGCGCTCAAGCACCGCATCGTGACGCGCGCCGTGCATGATGCGGGCGGCAAGATCTGCATGCAGATCCTCCACGCCGGCCGTTATGCCTACAGCCCGAAACAGGTCGCGCCGAGCGCCATTCAGGCGCCGATCAACCCGTTCAAGCCCAAAGAGCTGGACGAGGAAGGTATCGAGAAGCAGATCAGCGATTTCGTCACCTGCTCGGTACTGGCCCAGACTGCCGAGTACGACGGCGTTGAAATCATGGGTTCGGAAGGTTATTTCATTAACCAGTTCCTCGCGGCTCACACCAACCATCGCACCGACCGTTGGGGCGGCAGCTACGAAAACCGCATGCGCCTGCCGGTGGAAATCGTTCGCCGCGTACGTGAAGCGGTCGGCCCGAACTTCATCATCATCTTCCGCTTGTCGATGCTCGATCTGGTGGAAGGCGGCAGCACCTGGGAAGAAATCGTCACCCTGGCCAAAGCCATCGAGCAGGCCGGCGCGACCATCATCAACACCGGCATCGGCTGGCACGAAGCGCGGATCCCGACCATCGCCACCAAAGTGCCGCGTGCGGCGTTCAGCAAGGTCACGGCCAAGCTGCGTGGTTCGGTAAATATTCCGCTGATCACCACCAACCGCATCAACACCCCGGAAGTCGCCGAGCAGATCCTGGCCGAAGGCGATGCCGACATGGTCTCGATGGCGCGCCCGTTCCTCGCCGACCCGGACTTCGTCAACAAGGCCGCCGAAGGCCGCGCCGACGAAATCAACACCTGCATCGGTTGCAACCAGGCCTGCCTTGATCACACCTTCGGCGGCAAGCTCACCAGTTGCCTGGTCAACCCGCGTGCCTGCCACGAAACCGAACTCAACTACCTGCCGGTCAAGCAGATCAAGAAAATCGCCGTGGTCGGTGCCGGTCCTGCCGGTCTGTCCGCTGCCACCGTGGCCGCCGAGCGCGGGCATCAGGTGACGCTGTTCGATTCGGCCAGTGAAATCGGTGGCCAGTTCAACGTCGCCAAACGTGTGCCGGGCAAGGAAGAGTTCTACGAAACCCTGCGCTACTTCAAACGCAAGTTGCAGACCACCAACGTCGAGGTGTGCCTGAACACCCGCGTCGACGTGGCAAAACTGGTCGAGGGCGGTTACGACGAAGTCATTCTGGCGACCGGCATTGCGCCGCGTCTTCCGGCGATTCCGGGTGTCGAGAACGCCAAAGTGCTGAGCTACCTGGATGTGCTGCTCGAGCGCAAACCGGTCGGCAAACGTGTGGCGGTGATCGGCGCCGGCGGTATCGGTTTCGACGTCTCGGAATTCCTCGTCCATGAAGGCGTGGCCACCAGTCAGGATCGCGCCGCGTTCTGGAAAGAGTGGGGCATCGACACGAATCTGGAAGCCCGTGGTGGCGTGGCCGGGATCAAGGCTGCGCCGCACGCACCAGCCCGTGACGTGTTCCTGCTGCAACGCAAGAAATCCAAGGTCGGCGACGGTCTGGGCAAGACCACCGGCTGGATTCACCGCACCGGTCTGAAGAACAAGCAGGTGCAGATGCTCAACAGCGTCGAATACCTGAAGATCGACGACGAAGGCCTGCACATCCGCATCGGCGAAACCGGCGAGCCGCAAGTGCTGCCGGTGGACAATATCGTCATCTGCGCCGGCCAGGATCCGCTGCGCGAGCTGCACGACGGTCTGGTCGAAGCCGGGCAGAACGTGCACCTGATCGGCGGCGCCGATGTGGCGGCGGAGCTGGATGCCAAACGTGCGATCAATCAGGGTTCGCGTCTGGCCGCCGAGCTCTGATCCACCCTAGAATGCCGGCTCTTTGCACAGAGCCGGCCTTCATGTTTCTGCCTCCCACCGACTGGCTGGCCCCAGCCCCCCTCGAACCGCTTGATCTGGACTGGCTCACTGCCGCCGGAATTGAAGTGGCGGTCCTGCGTCTCGACCGGATCGATCCGCTGATCAGCGGCAACAAGTGGTTCAAACTCGTCGAACATCTCAAGGCCGCCGACCGTGCGGGCGCCGAAGGCATCATCAGCCTGGGCGGTGCGCACTCCAATCATCTGCATGCGCTGGCGGCTGCGGGCAAACGCCTGGGATTCGCAACGGTCGGGCTGTTGCGCGGGCATCCGCAGGACACGCCGACGGTCAGGGATCTGCAGAATTTCGGCATGCAGCTGCACTGGCTCGGGTTTGGCGGTTATCGGGCGCGGCACGAGCCGGGGTTCTGGCAGCCGTGGCTGGCGCAATATCCGACGCTGCATCCGGTGCCCGAAGGGGGCGGTGGTTGGCCGGGGGCGCAGGGTTGCGCGGCGCTGAAGGATCAGGTCAGTGAACAACTCGGCAAGCTTGGCTGGGACGACTACCACGGTTGGTGGCTGGCCTGCGGCACGGGAACCACGCTCGCGGGATTGGTGTTGGCCGAGGCTGGACAACATGCGGTGTACGGCGCAATGGCCGTGCCCGACGATCACGGCGTCGCGGCCAATGTCGAGGCAATTGTCGGTGAGGCCGAGCGCTACGAGCTGATCGACGCCAGCCGTGGCGGTTTCGCCAAGGTCGATCCGGCGTTGCTTGAATTCATCGCGCAAACCGAACAGGCCAGCGGCATTCCCCTCGAACCGCTGTACACCGGCAAAGCCTTGCTGGCGCTCAAACAACAGATCGAGGCGGGCCGCTTTGCCCGGGGTTTGCGCTTGATCTTCGTCCACACCGGCGGCTTGCAGGGCCGGCGCGGCTTCGACGGTTAACCCTGGCCGCGCTTGGGCATCATCCGCAGCAGCGTGTTATCGCGCACCACGTAATGGTGATAGATGCCCGCCAGCGCATGCAGGCCGATCAGCCAGTAGCCGATGGTGCTGATCAGCACATGCCAGTGCTCGACGTCTTTGGCGAACACCTTGTCTTCACTCACCAGCAACGGCAGGTCGAAACCGTAGAACATCACCTGATGACCTTCGGCGCTGGTAATCAGCCAACCGAGGATCGGCATGCTGATCATGAACAGGTACAAGGCCCAGTGCATCAAGCGTGCGAGGGTGGTTTGCCACTGTGGCGAGGCCGGGAAGATTTTCGGCGCCGGGCCCAGGCTGCGGGCGAACAGGCGAAACCAGACCAGCACGAACACGGTCAGCCCGAGCATGTAATGCACTTCGCGGATCAGCGTGCGACCGCCACTGCCCTTGGGAAACAGACCGCGCAATTCCATGCTGGCGTACACCAGCACCAACAGCACCAGCATCAGCCAGTGCAACAGGATCGACACGGTGCTGTAACGGGATTCGGAATTTGTCCACGGCATACGGCGTTCCTCACGGTTCAGGGCTCAAGCGTGCCGTTCTGCGACGGCATGCCTTAACTGTAATCCCCTTTGGCGCGTTTGCCCGAGGCTAAAAAAGCTTTCACTGAGCTGAGTCAGCGATTTAGCTGAAAACACCCATTAAAAAACGCCAGTGTCGGGCAGACACTGGCGTTTTTGTTTGCCGCGATGGACGCAATCAGCTGCTTTGCGGCATCTCGCCGTTGGCCAGGCGCTTGTTGATGTCGGCGATCACTTCCGGCAGATCGCTGATGGTGTCGATCATGTAGTGCGGGCGCGAACCTTCGAACAGCGCGTGAATGCGCTTGCGCTCGCTGGCCAGCGCGTCGCTGCCCAGTGCAAGAAAGCCTTCGTAATCCAGGCCCAACGCGTTGCCGGAACAGATCAGCGCCACGGTCCACATCCCGGCGCGACGACCTTCGAGAATCCCCGGTACGGTGTCGTCGATCTTCACGCAGGCGGCAACATCGTCGATGCCCAGGGCAATCACGTTGGCCAGAGCCTGGGCAGGCCATGGGCGGCCATTCGGCACTTCGTCGGTGGCCACGACGTGGTCGGCGATGTAGCCGTTGGTGGCGGCCAGTGCCACGACCTTGTCCATCACTTGCTTCGGATAACCCGAGCAGGAACCGATCTTGATGCCTTGCTGACGCAGGTTGGCGATGGTCTCCAGCGCGCCGGGAATCAGCGCCGAATGCTCGGCGATTTTTTCGATCTGCAGCGGCATGAAACGGTTGTAGATCGCGGTCACGTCATCGTCGGTCGGGGTGCGGCCGAACGCCTTGCGATAACGCTCGGCAACCTGCGGCTGATCGCACAGGGTGCGGATGTGATCCCACTTGCCCATGCCCATCGGGCCACGGGCTTCTTCGATGGAAACCTGGACGTCGAACTCGGCGAAGGCTTCGACGAAGATCTGGGTCGGCGCGAAAGAACCGAAGTCGACGACGGTGCCGGCCCAGTCGAGGATGGCGGCTTGCAGCTGGGTTGGGTTGTTGTAGTTCATGTTGGTCAGAATCCTGTGTGGGCAATGCAATTCAAATAAGGGAACGGGCCGGGTGAATCAGATGTCGAGCACTTCCATCTCGCGCAGCACTTCACCCACCGCCGCGACGGCTTCGCGCATCTGCGCCGGGGTGACGTGGCCGATGCAGCCGACGCGGAAGGTTTCGACCTGGGTCAGCTTGCCGGGGTAGAGGATGTAACCCTTGGCCTTGACCCGTTCGTAGAAGTCCTTGAACTGGTAGCGCGGATCTTTCGGTGCGTGGAAGGTCGCGATGATCGGCGCCTGAATCGCAGCAGGCAGGAAACTGCGCAAGCCGAGTTTGCCCATCTCTTCCATCAGCGCCTGGCAGTTGGCGGCGTAGCGCGCATGCCGTGCCGGCAGGCCACCTTCTTCGTTGTATTGCAGCAGCGCTTCGTGCAGCGCCGCGACTACGTGGGTCGGCGGGGTGAAGCGCCACTGGCCGGTCTTTTTCATGTAGCTGTGCTGGTCGAACAGGTCCATCGCCAGCGAATGGGAGTTGCCGGCGGCTGCGGCCAGGGATTCCTTGCGGGCAAACACGAAGCCCATGCCCGGCACGCCTTCCAGGCATTTGCCGGAGGCGGCGATCAGCGCGTCGAACGGGACTTTTTGCGCATCCACTGGCAAGGCGCCGAAGGAACTCATGGCATCGATGATCAGGCGTTTGCCGTGTTGCTCGACGATCTGGGCAATTTCCGGCAGCGGGTTGAGGATGCCGGTGCTGGTTTCGCAGTGGATCAGCGCGACGTGGGTAATGTCACTGTCGGCGCGCAGCAGGCGGTCGACGTCGGCGGCGGTGGTCGGTTCGTCTTCAGCGGTTTCAAAGGTGCTGAACGAGCGGCCGAGCACTTCGCAGATTTTCGCCAGACGCTTGCCGTAGGCGCCGTTGATCAGCACCAGCACCTTGCCTTCGCGAGGGACGAGGGTGCCGATCGCGGCTTCGACGGCGAAGGTGCCGCTGCCCTGCAAAGGTATGCAGTGATGGCTGTCGGCGCCGTTGAGGATCGCCAGCAGTTGCTCGCACAGGCTGGCTGTCAATTGGTTGAAGCGGTCATCCCATGAACCCCAGTCGACCATCATCGCCTGGCGGGTGCGGGCCGAGGTGGTCAACGGGCCGGGAGTGAGCAGGATGGGTGCGGCAGTACTCATTCGTGTGTCCTCGCGATAGCGCTGTGGGATGAAGCTACGGGGCATACGTTGCAATTCGGCGGATCATCAATCAAATTGTTTGTTGTTATGCCAGCCATCAGTGAGGGTTATTCATGAATCTGTTCCAGCTCCGCGCCTTCGACGCCGTGGCCCGGGAAGGCAGCTTCACCCGTGCCGCCGCACGCTTGTTCATCAGCCAGCCGGCGGTCACCGGGCACATCAAGGCGCTGGAGGAGCATTACCAGATCACGCTGTTGCGACGGACGGCGCGCCGGGTCGAGCTGACGGAAGAGGGCATCAAACTGGCGGCGATCACCCGGGCGATGTTCGGTATGGCGGAAGAGGCCCAGGCGCTGCTCGAAGCCAATCGGCAGCTGCTCACCGGGCGACTTGAGGTGGCGGCGGACGGTCCGCACATGGTCATGCCGATGCTCGCCAGCCTGCGGGCACGCTATCCGGGGATCACGGTGAATCTGCGGTTGGGCAATGCTCAGGAAACGTTGGCGGCGTTGTTGTCCGAGCATGCTGACGTGGCGGTGCTGACCGAGGTGGAGCCGCGCAAAGGGCTGCATCTTCAAGCGTTGAGTGAATCGCGGATCTGCGCGCTGGTGCCGGCGGGGCATCCTTGGGCGACACGTTCTGGCGAGGTCAGGCTCAAGGAGCTGGATCAGGTGATCATGGTGTTGCGCGAGCCGAGTTCGATTACCCGGCGCACGTTTGATCAGGCCTGTGCGCAGGCTTCGGTCAGCCCACGGGTTTTGCTGGAACTGGACAGTCGCGAGGCGGTGACGGAGGCGGTGGCGGCTGAACTGGGGGTAGGGGTGGTGTCGTCGGTGGAGGTCAGTCATGACCCCCGTGTCGTCGCGATTCCCATTGCGGGAGAAGGGCTGGTGAACCGGCACATGATCGGCTGCGTGGAGCGGCGGCGGGAGTTGCGGTTGATTCAGGCGTTTTTCGGATTGGCGCCGGTCTGAACAAGACTCTCGCGCACCATCTCGAGAAACGTCGCCACCACCCGCCGCGAGCTCTGCTCGCGCAGGCACACCAGCGTTTCGGTCAAGCGCCGGGTGCAATCGGTGATCGGCAGCGCGCAAACCCGTGAGTCCGCACCAAACTCCGCCGCCGACACCACCCCCACGCCAATCCCCACCACCACTGCCTCCCGCGCCGCTTCCCGGCCTTCGACCTGAATCGCCGGGCGGATGCGGAAACCGGCGCGGGCCATTTCCTCTTCAAGAGTCTGGCGGGTCACCGAGCCGTGTTCACGCAGCACCAGCGGCGTGTCGTCCAGATCTTCCAGGCAGATCGATTCACGCTCGGCCCACGGATGATGACGCGAGACAAACGCCACCATCGGGTCGTTGCGCAGCGGTACGCACAACAAACGTTCATCACTGACATCACGCCCGAGCAACGCCAGATCAGCCTGATAGTTGAACAGTCGAAACAGCGATTCATCGGTGTTACCGGTTTCGATCTTCACGCTGATCCCCGGATAGCGCTCACAAAACCGGGCGATCTGCGGCAGCACATGCACCGGCGCGTCCACCGCGAGAATCAGGCTGCCGGTCTGCAAGGCCTGGGATTCCTGCAACAACTCCTGGGCTTCGGCTTCGACTACAAACAGACGCTGGGTGATTGCCAGCAAGCGCTCGCCGAGATCCGTCAGGCGCACCGAGCGCTTGTTGCGATGAAACAGCAACACACCGAAGCGTTCTTCCAGCTTGCGCACCTGGTCGGAAATCGCCGGTTGCGTCAGATAAAGCCGCTCGGCGGCCTTGGTGAAGCTTCCGTGCACGGCCACGGCGTGAAAGGCTTTGAGCTGGGCGTGGGAAACCGACATGTTCTGACTCCAGTAACAAGCTGAGCTTATGTGTGAAATACGATAAATCGATTTTATTTATTAAACAGTAATTGCTTTGATCGGCTCACGCCAACGCTGACTGCCCGGTCGGGCAGCGACGCTGGCCATGAGCCTGTGCGTGCAACACCAGGACTCATCTGACCGGTATCGCCGAAGGGACGGGGTGATATCGCAGTGCTCAACAATAAAAAACACAGGCGTTTACTCATCGATTCTGCCGGCACACTCACACCCTGAGGTCAGAACCACAATGAACAAGCACATCGGCACCATTGCGCGTTGGCGCATGCAGATCTTCGCTGTCACCTGGCTCGCTTACGCCGCATTCTATTTCACCCGCAAAGCCTTTTCGGTGGCCAAACTGGGCATCGCCGAAGACCCCAGTTTCACCCTCGACAAAATGGCCATGGCCAACCTCGACGCAATTTACCTGGCGGCTTACGCCATCGGCCAGTTCACCTGGGGCATGCTCGCCGACCGCTTCGGCCCACGGGTTGTGGTACTTGGCGGTTTGCTGATTTCCGCTGCGGCAGCGCTGGTGATGGGCAGTTTCGCGACCTTGCCGATCTTCGCCACCTGCATGCTGATTCAGGGGCTGGCGCAGTCCACCGGCTGGTCGGGGCTTTGCAAGAACCTCGGCAGTTTCTTCCCCTCCGAACAGCGCGGGCGAGTGCTCGGGTTGTGGAGTTCCTGTTATGCATTCGGCGGTCTGGTGGCGTCGCCGTTCGCCGGCTGGTGGGCCTACACGCTGATCGGCTCGTGGCACGCGGCGTTCATTTCCAGCGCGGCGGTGGTCGCGGTGGTGGCGGTGTTGTTCTTTATCTTTCAGCGCGACAAGCCGGAAGACGTTGGCCTGCCCGCCGTGGAGCCGGAGCCGGTCATCAGCGCCGAAGAGGCCGAAGCCAACAGCAAACTCAGCGTCTGGGAGCCACTCAAGGAAATCCTGCGCAACCGTACGGTGTTAGTGTTGGGTCTCGCGTATTTCCTGCTGAAACCGGCGCGTTACGCGATTCTGCTGTGGGGCCCGGTGATCGTGTTCGAACAGATGCCCTCGGTCGGCAAGGTCGGCGCGGCGATCATTCCCACCGCGTTTGAACTGGCCGGGCTGCTGGGCCCGATCATGATTGGTATGGCCTCGGACAAACTGTTCGGCGCCCGACGCATGCCGGCCTGCGTGTTGAGTCTGCTGGCGCTGACCGTGACCCTCGCGCTGTTCATGGGCGCCTTGCACACCGGCAGCGTGATGCTGGTAGTCGCATTGTTGTTCGTGATGGGCCTGACCCTGTACGGCCCGGACTCGATGATCAGCGGCGCGGCCGCGATCGATTTCGGCAAGGCCAAGGCTGGCGCCACGGCGGCGGGATTCGTCAACGGCTGCGGCTCGGTGGGTGCGGTGCTCGGTGGGTTGCTGCCGGGTTACTTCGATTCGGTGACCGTGTTCATCGTGTTCGCCGGTTGCGCGCTGTTCTCGGCCCTGGTGCTGATTCCGCACTGGAATAGCCGCCCGGTCGGCGTCATGGAACCGCGCGCCTACGTGCCCAATCGCGCCCTGACCATCAAACCCCTGCGTAACTGAATAAACCCTGCCTCGCGGCCTGCTGCGGCACTCGCGGCAGGCTGTGCCGTGGCCGACTGACTGGAGAATTTTCATGAGACCGTTTTGGCTGGAGCAGGCTTTGCAGCTCGACACGTCCGAACCTTGCCCGCCGCTGCAAGGCGATGTGCGCACCGACGTGTGCATCGTCGGCGGCGGTTACACCGGGTTGTGGACGGCGATCATGCTCAAGCAGCAGAACTCCGAACTCGATGTGCTGCTGATCGAGGCTGACATCTGCGGCGCCGGCGCCAGTGGGCGCAACGGCGGCTGTGCGCTGTCGTGGTCGGCGAAGTATTTCACCCTGGAGCGGCTGTTCGGCGTCGAGGAAGCGGTGCGACTGGTCAAGGAATCGGAGCGCAGCATCCACGCCATCGGCGAGTTCTGCGAGCAATACGGCGTGGATGCCGATTACCGGCTCGATGGCACGCTTTACACCGCCACCAACCGTGCGCAATGCGGCTCCACCGACGCGGTGATTGCGGCGCTCGAGCGCAACGGCATCAACTCGTTTACTCAGCGGCCGGTCGCCGATGTACAGCGCATGGCCGGTTCGGAAAAACACCTGGAGGGCTGGTTCTCGCCGGCCGCCGCCAGCGTGCAGCCAGGCAAACTGGTGCGTGGCTTGCGCCGCGTGGCATTGCAGCTGGGCGTGCGGATTCATGAAGGCACGGCGATGACCGGGCTGGAAGAGGGCCGTCCGGCGCGCCTTCACACGGCGAACGGCTGTGTGACCGCCGACCGCGTGGTGCTGGCGATGAACGCGTGGATGGCCCGCGCGTTCCCGCAGTTCGAGCGCAGCGTGGCAATCGTCTCCAGCGACATGCTGATCACCGAACCGCGTCCGGATCTGTTGCAGGAAATCGGCTTGACCAGCGGCGTCACCGTGCTCGATTCGCGGATTTTCGTGCACTACTACCACAACACTCCGGACGGCCGGATCATGCTCGGCAAGGGCGGCAACACCTTCGCTTACGGCGGGCGGATGCTGCCGGTGTTCGACCAGCCATCGCCCTATACCGGATTGCTCAAGCGCAGCCTCGATGACTTCTTCCCGGCGTTCGCCGATGTGAAAGTCGATGCAACCTGGAACGGCCCCTCGGATCGCTCGGTCACCGGCCTGCCGTTCTTCGGCCAGATGAGCGCCAGCGGCAACGTGTTCTACGGTTTCGGTTATTCCGGCAGCGGCGTCGGGCCGTGCCACATGGGCGGGCAGATTCTCGCCTCTCTGGTGCAGGGCCTCGACAACCCGTGGACGCGTTCGCCACTGGTCAACGGGCCGCTGGGTTACTTTCCGCCGGAGCCGATCCGCTACCTCGGCTCGCTGATGGTGCGCAACGCCATTCGCCGCAAGGAGCGCGCCGAGGATCACGGTCGGCGGCCCCGGCACCTTGACGTGCGTCTGGCGAAATTCGCGGCAGCGGCGGGCAAGGCCGACAAAGGTTGATCGTCAGCGCGGTGGGGCGGAGCGGTTGAGCAGCCAGTCGAGCAGGAGGTCGTCGTCGGGCTCGGTTTCTGTGGGCTGCGACGTTCGCGGGTGGCAGGCGTCGAGGCAGAGGATCGGCCGGTCGGGATCGCTGTCGAGAAAACTCACCCAGACCTCGCTACCCGCGCAGGGCAGATTTTCCCGAGGCAGGCCACCGCCGACGTGGGGCATGACCACCGGCAACCACAGTCCTTCGCTTGCGTTTGCACTAATTTGGTCTGGCCATAACCGCACGGCGATCCGCCCCTGATCGTCCACCTGTGCCGGTTGCCCCGGCACGCCGAGTACTTGTGCCGGCTGATACCCCGGAATGCCCGGACGCGGTTGTTTCGGCGGCGGGCGAAACGGGGTCGACCAGGGCAGCGCCGTGAAGTCGTTGTGATAGCGGCGAACCGTGGGGACCGGATCGAGTATCGAAGGTTGCTGGCCCTGATGACGCAAGTCGGTGAGCAGCCACTGCTCGTTGAAGGCGCTCACCGGGTGCTCCATGACTTGCAACAGGCGCCCGCTGAGCAGTCGCGGGCAATCGCTGCGGCCGTGGATCGAGCGTGACCGGCAGCGTTGGCGTTCCAGCAGGCGACGACTGCGTTGGGCCGAGTGACGTTGTGCAGTCGGCAGAAATCCCGGTGGGGCGACGGCACCGCCCAGCGTGTGATTGGCGGCCTCCTGGCCCGTAATCGATTGCCCTCGCTCACGCACGCCGGCAGGAATCTGAGGCAGCACCGCCTCATGGCGCTGGAACAGGCTGCTGAGGCCGGTTGCCGGCGCATCGATCTGCGTGTTGAAAGCAATCGCCGTCGGTTGCTGCGGCAGGCTCAGGCTGTCATCTGCGAACACCAGCACATGGCTGTCCGGCTGATGCTCGAAGTGATAGTGGATGCCTTCCTCTTCACAAAGCCGTTGCAAAAAGGCCAGGTCGGTTTCCTCGTACTGAATGCAGAATGGACGCGTAGGGTAATGGCCGACGGTCATCTCGATTCGGTAGCTATGAGCAGCGAGGTGATGTTCGCCGAGCAGTTGCTCAAGGATGGCCGGCACGTTCAGTTGCGTGAAGACCCGGCGTACGGGATGTTGCTCCAGCGCGTGCAGATGCGGCATCAGCACCAGTTGATAGGCGATCCGGTGCGTTGCGCGGTGTTCGCAACTGGCGCTTTGAATGATGCCGTGAATCCCGTGGTCGTCATCCAGGTGCAGAAATGCCGCCTGATGCAGCAGTGTGCCGGGTGACCAGGCGGGCGCCAGGCCCATGACTTCGATTTCGAACCGAAAGGGCTGATTCAGCGCTTCATGACCGCTGAAGCGCAGGACCGGCAGGCTTATCCCGCCCTCGGCCAGGGTCAACGAAAACGGACTTTCCTTGTCATTGAGCATTCGGGCGGGCTCTGTTCAGGCAATACGGGCCACAGAGGGTACGAAAACGCGACGTTGAATGGACGTGGCAAACCGGTTTTTCAGAATCGCCCTACAAGGCGCGTAGAAGATGTCGATGCGCATCGGAATTTTTGGTCGATTGCCGACTTTAGGCCGTATAAACTTGGCGCCATGCGTCGGCCAATAGATGTCTCGGCGCCACAGATCAAGAGAGTGAGTAATGGGCGCACAGTGGAAGGTTAAACACAAAGAAGCGGCAGCCAACGCCAAGGGCAAGATCTTCGGCAAACTGGTGAAGGAAATCACCATTGCTGCGCGTAACGGTGCCGATACCGCCACCAACGCACACCTGCGTCTGGTGGTCGAACAGGCCAAGAAAGCCTCGATGCCCAAGGAAACCCTGGACCGCGCCATCAAGAAGGGTGCTGGCCTGCTGGGCGAAACCGTTCAGTACCATCGCGTGACCTACGAAGGCTTCGCGCCGCATCAGGTGCCGCTGATCGTCGAGTGTGTCACCGACAACATCAACCGCACCGTGGCGGAAATCCGCGTGGCGTTCCGCAAGGGCCAACTGGGTGCATCCGGTTCCGTTGCCTGGGACTTCAACCATGTCGGCATGATCGAAGCGTCGCCGGACACCCCGGACGCCGATCCGGAAATGGCCGCGATCGAAGCCGGTGCCCAGGATTTCGAGCCGGGCGAAGAGGGCGCGACCCTGTTCCTGACCGACCCGACTGACCTGGACTCGGTGCAGAAAGCCCTGCCGGAACAAGGCTTCACCGTGCTGTCGGCCAAACTGGGCTACCAGCCGAAGAACCCGGTCAGCGGCCTGAGCGACGAGCAGATGGCTGAAGTCGAGGCGTTCCTCGAAGGCCTGGACAACCATGACGACGTGCAGGACATGTTCGTCGGTCTGGCCGGCTGATACACCAGAAAATCGCAGCCCTCGGGCTGCGATTTTTTTTCAGGCGTGTTGCAACGCCAGACTGATTTCGCCGAACCCCGGCCGCGCCAGCACATCCGGCTGACAGCAGCGCTGTTCCAGGGCTTCCAGCACCTGACGCTGTTCATCGCTCAACCCCGAGTCGATGCGCGCCAGCAGTTCCCCCAGCAAGATCCCGAACGCCCGCACTTCGAGGCGTTGCAGCGCGCGGGTTTCAGGCGTGTCCGCCATGGCATGGAACGACGCCGCACCAAAATCCCCCAGCAGACAGTCGCCCTGATCGTTCAACAGAATGTTGTGTCCGTAGAGATCGCCATGGGTGATGCCGTGACGGTGCAGATGCCCGGCGACCGAGGCGATGCCCCGGGCAATGCGCAGGGCAACGTCGGCACTGAAACGGCAATCGTCGGCATACACATCCCGTGAACAGGACGCCAGACTCGGCAGCCCGGCCAGGTTGCGGTAGCTCGGATCGATCAACTGCATCACCAGGCCTTGCTGGCCATCGGGATGCTGGTCGATGCGGCCTTCGACGCGGATCAGGTTCGGGTGCAAACCGGCGGTGATGCACGCGTTCATTTCATGCAGCGGCGAACCGTCGCTGGTCATTTCACCTTTGTACAGCTTGACCGCCACTGGCGTGGCCGGCTGATTCGCGTGTTGCCACTGCGCCCGGTAAATGACCCCGGAGGCACCTTCGCCCAGCCGTTGCTCCAGCTGCAGCGCCGACCAGTCGATCAGGGGCGCTTTGTTGAGGGCGGCGGCATCGGCTTCGGTTTCCAGCGGATTGCCGGCGTAGGCCAGCCAGGTCAGGCTCGGCAGGGCCAGCAACCATTGCGGCAATTCGGCCAACTGGTTGGCGGCGATGCGGATCAGCTCCAGCCGATGGCACTGGCTCAGTGACGGCGGCAGGGTGCGCAGGCGATTGCCGGCGAGCATGAGTTTTTGCAGCAACGGGCGCTCGCCCAGTTCCGTCGGCAGGGTTTCGATGGCGTTGTCGGTCAGGATCAGCCAGCGCAACTGCGGCGGCAGCGCCGCGCCGGGCACATCAGTGATCCGGTTGGCCTTGAAACCGATCATCGTCAGGGCCTGACACTCGCCCAGGCATGCCGGCAATTGTGTGAACTGATTGTCGGAGCAGAACAGCACGCGCAGGCGCGTCAGACGGTGCAAGTCGTCCGGCAGGCTGCTCAAGGCATTGCCGCTGAGGTTGAGCACTTCCAGCGTGTCGGCCAGGTTGAAAATCTCCGGCGGAAATTCAGTCAGGTCTTCGGCCAGATCCAGCCGGGAGATGCCCGACAGTTCGCCGGCGCGCAGTTGTGCAAGGGTGTGCATGAAAAGGGTCGCTATCGAGAAGGCGCAGGGCGCCGGAAATGGGCCGCATGATAACGGCAAATCAGCCCGGTTCGTGCACTTCGCGCAATTGCCCGAGCCGGCTGCGGGTGCGGGCCAGATCGATCGCCTGGCCGCCGAGGCTTTCGTGCAACGGGAGTTGGCCGAGCAGGGTCAGGTGTTTGTCCTGGTCGTAGAGCACGTCGATCAGGTTGATGAAGCGTTGCTGGGCGGCGATCGAACATTCGCCCAGTTCCGGTAGTTCATCGATGATCCAGTGGTCGAAGCGCCGGCACAGTTCCAGATAATCCATCACCGCCGTGGGCTGTTCGCAGAGGTCGCTGAAGGTGAAACCGACGCGCCGGTCTTCGCACAGCCGCGCCTGCAAATGCCGGCTGCCGACCGTCAGAGGCAACGGCGCGGCGTCGAGGGGCGGCAGGTTCAAGGCCAGGCGCTGCGCCGGGCTGGCCGGCCAGACGTAATGGCCCTGAGTGAACACTTGATGCGCATGCCGGCGCGCCTGGCTGCGGTAATCGTGCGGGCCGCCGACTTCCATCACCTGCATGCGCGCATTGATCAGGTCGATCACCGGTTTGAACCGCGCGTGGTACAGCGGGTTGGGCAGCAAGCCCTCGGGCGGGTAATTGGAGGTCACCAGCAGCAGGATTCCGCGCTTGAACAACGCCTTGAACAGGCGGGTGATGAGCATTGCATCGCCGATGTCATGCACGTGAAATTCATCGAAACACAGCACCCGACAGTCCATCAGCAGCGCATCGAGAGTAACGGCGAGGGCGTCGTCGCGGTCGCGGTGCTCGAACATGCCCTGATGCAGCTGGGCGAAGAACCCGTGGAAATGCAGGCGGCGCTTTTGCTGGATCGGCAACGCCTGGAAGAATCCGTCCAGCAACCAGCTCTTGCCGCGCCCGACCGCACCGTGCAGATACAGGCTGGGCGGGGTTTGCGCAGGGGTGCCGAACAACAGGCCGGCCTGATGGGCCATGCAGTCGATGACCCGCTGCTGGCTGTGGCTGAGGGTGTAGCCCTGGCCATGGGCCTTTTGCCGGAAATAGTCGCGAACCGATTGCGCGCTGGCGGCGCACTGGCCCGCGTTTGTAACGGAGCGTTTGCCGAAGAAATGGCGCAAGGCTGACCAGCGCTGAGTCAGACGCGAACGGTCGGGCGGTCGGGCGGGCACTGCAATCACTCCGTCATCATCGGGCCGGCTCCCCCCGAGCGCGGCGGGGTAGTTTAACCAGACGGGTAGTTTTGCTTCCACTGTGCTTTATCGTTTTTCCGAAGTGCAATCTGCGGCGTGTACAGGATTTTTCAACACTTTAAATCGACGTGTTGCCAACCTTTCGAAACAAATCCCGTCCGGTGACTGGATCCAATCGACTGGCGCAATCGGCGTCCGTTGCTAACCTGAAACACTGTAACGACAGAGACGCTGTCGACATCAAGGAACGGGCGGTGAATGCAGGGATGGTCTGGGCATTGCTGGGCGGACTCGCGATACCGGTCCACGCCGCCGACCTTCAGGTCGAGGTGCGGGTCGATGTGCAGCGCGGTTGCCAGTTGATCGGCCAGCAACGCGAGGCCGGTATCGAGCAGCTGGGCGTGCTCGATTTCGGCACCACGGCGCGGCTCGGCGACCGGGACGGGCCACTCGGTGCGGCGCTCACGAATTCGCGCCTGCCGCGTCTGGAATGCAACCCGGACACCCCGTACCAGTTGCGCGTCGATGGCGGCCTGCACGGTGGCGTCGGCGAGGTGCGTTATATGGCGGGGGAGGCCGGCAGCAAGCCGATTCCTTATCGCCTGTATCAGGACGCTGCGCGGCGGGTGCCGCTGGTGGTCGATGTACCGGTCAGCGGCCGGGTGCCGGACAGCGGCACGGTGGACTTGCCTTTATACGGGCGGATCGAGCGGATGGCCGAAGTTCCACGGGTCAGCCGGTATTCGGATCTGGTGAAGGTGACGGTCACCTGGTGATCGCGGAGTTTTTTCAGCCATTCGGTGGAGCCGGGTGGCGCAGGGAAGGGCGTTCAATGACGAACGCAGTGGTCGAGTGATCCTGAAGGAGTAGGGGCTCAATGATGGGCAGACACGGGCGGGTAATCGCCACAGCCACATTGCTGTTGTTCACCGAGGTCGCGTCGGCGGCGGTCAGTGGGCAGATCCTTGCGCGGCTGACGCTGATTGCCGGCTGCGAAGTGACTAACGCAACCAGTCCCGCCAGCCCGGTGGACGGGCTGGGCTCTCTCGATTTCGGCCAGCAGGGCCCGACCTGGAACGCACCGATCAAGGCCAGCCTCAGCGAAGCGGGCAGTGGCCAGCTGAATGTCGCCTGCAACCCTTCGGTCACCGGGTTCACCGTGACCATCGACGGCGGCGCCCATGGCGACGGCACCACACGGCGCTTGAGCAACGGGCGCCAGACGCTCCCTTATCAGCTGTTTCTCGATGCCTCCGGCAGCCAGAGCTACAGCATCGGTCAACAACACAATTTCGCTGTCACCAGCGGCGCACAGATACCCATCCCGGTATTTGGCTCGGTGGTGGCGAACACCCGTGCGGTACCGGCTGGTGTCTATACCGACACCCTGACGGTGACGCTCGACTGGTAACCCCGTAGAGGACGGACACCATGCGTACGATTGCATCAAGGATAGGTTTGTCGTTGCTCGGCCTGACGCTCGCTTCCAGCGTCAATGCCGCCACCACGGTCACCGGCCAGATCACCTCCAGCCTGATCCTGATCAGCAGTTGCCAGGTCAACGGTTCCGGCGGCTCTACCGGGCTGAACTTCGGTGCGTTGAACTTCGGCACCGCCAACAGCCTGTTCACCACGGCCACCGGGCAGGTGCTGGGCGGTGGCGGCGGGGCGCTGTCGATCCTGTGCTCGGCCGGCACCACGCCGACGGTCAAGGTCCGGGCCGGCGCCCATGACGGTCTCTCGCCGGGCGGTACCCGCGCGCTGTACGACGGGGTGGCCAACTACGTGCCGTATGACCTGTACACCGACGCCGGGCACTCGCAATTGCTGGCCATCGACGGGGTGATCAACCTCGCCGCCAGTACCGGTGTGGCGCAGACCGTGAACATCTACGGTCAGGCGGTGGGCAAGGCCGGACTGCCGGCGGGCACTTACACCGACACGATTTCCGTTGAACTGACGTTCTAGTGCCATGGGCCGGCATGGCTGTGCGGCGTTGCTCCTGCTGTGTGCGGGCAGTTTGCCGCTGCCGCTGGCGGCGGTGACCAGCCAGAGCTTTCAGGTCAGTGCCACGGTGACGCCGGGTTGTCTGGTGGTGGGGGGCGTATCGAACTATGGCGGGCTGAATTTCGGTTCGCGTTCGGCGCTGGCCACCGGCACGGTGCAGGTCGCGTTGACCGGCGGCGTCACGCTGCAATGCACGCCGGGGGTGGCGCTGAACATGACGGTCGATGGCGGCCAGTACAACAGCGGCGGGCGACGCATGCAGATCAGCGGAGGCAGCGCGAAGGTGGCGTATGCGCTGTTTCGCGATGCGGCGTACAGCCAGAGCCTGGGCATCGGCCAGAGTGTGGCAGTGGCCTACAGCGACGCGAACAACATCAGTCTGCCGATCTACGGTCAGGTGCAATTGCCGGGCAATCAGCCCGGGGGGACATACAGCGATGTGTTGCAGGTGCAGCTGTCGTGGTGATGTGAAATGACAAGGAGCAGGTTTATGGGGTTTTTCACGTCACGCTATTCGTCCGTGTGTTGCGCCGTGCTGGCGCTGGTCATGTTCGGGACGCTCAAGGCCCAGGCCGCCAGTTCGGTGCTGATCTGGCCGATCGATCCGGTGCTGGAGGCCGATCAGCAGGCCAGTGCGTTGTGGCTGGAAAATCGCGGCACGGAAACCGCCAACCTGCAGATCCGCGTGTTCGGCTGGAGCCAGAGCGGTTTCGAAGAGCAATACCGCAATCAGCGCGAAGTGATCGGCAGCCCGCCGGTGGCGAAGATCGAGCCGGGTCAGAAGCAACTGGTGCGCCTGACCCGCACCAAGGACGTGCCGCCAGGCCAGGAGCTGGCGTACCGGATCATCATCGATGAAATCCCCTCGGCCCAGCCCCCCGTTGCCGAAGACGGCAAGACCGCTGCGGCGATCCGCTTCCAGATGCGCTACTCGGTGCCGTTGTTCGCCTATGGCGCGGGTTTGTGGAGCAAGGAAGACAGCGCCCGTCAGCGTGACCCCAAAGGTATCGGCCTGCCGCAACTGAGCTGGCGCACGGTGGCGGTGGAGGGGCGTCCGTATGTGGAGGTGCGCAATCAGGGCGCGGTGCATGCGCGGCTGACCGATGTGGCCGTCACACAGGGCGGTCAAAGCAAACCGCTGGCCGAGGGATTGCTCGGCTACGTATTGCCCGGCGCGGTGATGCGCTGGCCGGCACCGGGACCGGTGGCGGGAGAATTGGCTGGGCGGATCAACGGCGCAGCAAAGGTGCAGAGCATTCCGCCGGCGCGATAGCCGTAGCGAGTCATGTCGAAGCTTTCGGGTTTCGGCGCCAGCGGTTTCAGGAGGAATCAGTCCATTGACGGACGTAACACGCTAATGAGTCCGGGATGGGCTCGCCGTATTCAGCGTCCGTTGTGGTTCATGACCGGCGCGTGGTGCCTGATGTTCATTCATCCATCCGGGGCCGGTGAACTGCCGCCGCCTCCCAGCGGCATGGAGGCCGTCAGCGATGCACAGTTGTTTCTGGAACTGGTGGTCAACCAGATGAATACCGGTCGGGTGGTGGCGGTGGAGCAGCGCGGCGGTCACCTGTTCCTGCCGGCCAGCGTATTGCGCGACACCGGCATGAAGCTGCCGGAAGAGGCCGGTGCCGAAGTCGATCTCGACGGCCTGCCAGGCCTGCACAGCGATTACGACAGCGTCAGCCAGCGCTTGCTGCTCGACGTGCCGCCGGACTGGCTGCCGGAGCAGTTCATCGGCAACCGTGAAGTCTATCCACGCACCCCGGCGCTGAGCAGTTTCGGCGCGTTGTTCAACTATGACCTGTACCTCAATGACACCGACGACGCTGGCACCTATCTGGCGGCGTGGAACGAGGTACGGGTGTTCGACAGTTGGGGCACGTTGTCGAACACCGGGCAATATCGCCGCACGTTGTCGGGGGATGCGGTCAGCACGCTGGACAACGGCTATCTGCGTTACGACACCACCTGGCGCTACTCCGATGACGAGCGGATGCTGACCTACGAGGCCGGGGACGTGGTCAGCGGCGCCTTGCCCTGGAGCAGTTCGGTGCGGTTGGGCGGTGTGCAGTTCTCGCGGGATTTTGCAGTGCGTCCGGATCTGGTGACCTACCCGCTGCCGCAGTTCGCCGGGGAAGCGGCGGTGCCGTCCTCGGTGGATCTGTTCATCAACGGCTACAAGTCCAGCAGCACCGACCTGCAACCGGGGCCTTACACCCTGACCAATATTCCGTTTATCAACGGCGCGGGTGAGGCGGTGGTGGTGACCACCGATGCACTGGGCCGGCAGGTGTCGACCACTGTGCCGTTCTATGTCACCAGCAGCCTGTTGCAAAAAGGCCTGAGCGATTTTTCGGTGTCTGCCGGTACGCTACGCCGGGATTACGGCCTGAAGGATTTCAGCTATGGGCCGGGCGTCACCTCGGGCAGTCTGCGCTATGGCGTCAGCGACACTTTTACTCTGGAAAGTCATGCCGAAGCGGCGGATTCCCTGACCCTCGGCGGGCTGGGGGGCAACTTGCGGCTGGGCAATTTCGGGGTGCTCAACAGCGCGATCAGCCAGAGCCGTTTCGACGGCGACGGCGGTCAGCAACTGAGCCTCGGTTATCAATACAGCGGCCAGCGCTACAGCTTTTCCTATCAGCGTCTGCAACGCCGCGATCGCTATGCCGACCTGACCGTGGTCGACAGCCCTTACACCACACTCAGCAAGCGCAGTGAGCAGGCGACCCTGAGCCTCAACCTTGAACGCTGGGGCAGTCTCGGCGTCGGGTATTTCGACATTCGCGCGGCAGACGAAACCCGCACACGGTTGCTCAACCTGAGCTGGAGCAAACCGCTGTGGCGCAACAGCAGTTTCTACCTGTCGGCCAACCGCGAAATCGGCGACAGCAACTGGGCGGTGCAGGCGCAACTGGTGATTCCGTTCGACCTGCGCGGCAGCCTGGCCATCAGCAGCGAACGCAGCAAGACCGGGCAGACGCAGCAACGGGTCAACTACAGTCGCGCCGTGCCGTCCGAGGGCGGGGTGGGCTTCAATCTCGGCTACGCCAAGGGCGACGGCGCGGATTACCGCCAGGCTGACGTGACCTGGCGTCTGCAATCGGTGCAATTGCAGGCTGGCGTTTACGGTACGTCCGACGCCGAAACCCGTTGGGCCGATGCCAGCGGGTCGCTGGTGTGGATGGACGATCAAGTGTTCGCCGCCAACCGTATCGACGATGCGTTCGTGGTGGTCAGCACCGACGGCTACGCGGACATTCCGGTGCGTTACGAAAACCAGCAGGTCGGCCAGACCGACCGTAACGGCCACCTGCTGGTGCCGTGGAGCAGCGCCTATTACCGCGGCAAGTACGAAATCGATCCGCTGAACCTGCCGGCCAACGTGCGCAGCCCGAATGTCGAACAGCGTGTCGCCGTACGCCGGGGCAGTGGCTATCTGCTGGAGTTTCCGCTGAGCCGGGTGATCGCCGCGAGCATCGTGCTGGTGGATGCGCAGCAGAAGGAATTGCCGCTGGGCAGTGGCGTGCTGCACGAACAGAGCGGCACGCGGACGGTGGTCGGTTGGGACGGGCTGGTCTATCTGGAAAATCTTCAGGCGCAGAATTCGCTGCGGGTGACTCTCGCGGACGGCAAGACCTGCCAGGCGCAATTCAGCGTCGATCTGCAGCAGGATGAAGTGCCGCTGATCGGCCCGCTGGTGTGCCAATGAACCGGGCGCGGCTTGTTCTGTGGTTGCTGTTGCTGCTGCCGGGGCTGGCGCACGCGCTGTGTTCGGTGGTCACCACCACGCCGGCCGGGTTCGGGAACATCAGTTCGATCGCCGTGCGCACCACCTCGCAACCCAGTTCCACCCTGAACGGAGGCTTGAGTTGCACCGGTTCGCTGCTGTCGCTGTTGACCAACAATGACCATTTCTGGGCCACCGTCACCTCGACCCAAAGCGGTTTGCTCGGGCCCACCGGCGACGTGATCGGTTACACGATCTACGCCAACAACAGCACCAGTTACCCGCTGACGCGCGGCACTGCCTATGACTTCGCCCGCAACGGCATCATCGACGCCCTCGGTTTGCTCGGCGGTACTGTGCCGAAAACCGTTCCGCTCTATTTCGGTACTACCATCGGCAGCAATGTGGCCGCCGGGGTATATACCGAGACACTGAGCATTTTCTGGAACTGGAATTATTGTTCGGGCATCGGTGTCGGCGGGCTTTGCCTGGGACGCGACATCAACAGCGGCACCACGACACTGACGGTCAACCTGACGGTGTCCAACGACTGCACTATTACCGCGCCGAACATTGCCTTCGGTAGCGCGCCGGTGGTCAGTGCGTTCACCCCGGTGACCGGGCAGACCATCAACCTCGCCTGCACCAAAGGCAGTGCCTACACCGTGGGGCTGAACGACGGGCAGAATGCGCTGAGCGTCGGCGGACGGCGGCGGATGATTTCCGGCAGCAACTACCTGGCCTACGACATTTTCAAGAGCGCCGGTACCACCCGTTGGGGCAGCGTCGGCGCGGCCCGCCGGGCCAGCAGCGATGCCGAGGTCAATCCCGGTAACGGGCTGGGCACCGGCAGTCAGATCTTCAATTACAACGCGAAAATCTACACCGACCAGACCACACCGCCCGCTGGAACCTACCTGGACAATGTGGTGCTGGATGTGGGGTTCTGAAGCGGCTAGAAACTCACGGATTGCTTGAGCATTTTCGCCGCCGGGGTATCGGTCGGGCTGACCATCGCATAGTTGTAGCCCTTGCCGGACCAGTACTCGGCCTGCAGATCCCCGTCCTGGCGGCTGCCCCGGGGCAGGAAGGTATTTTTCGGCCCCGGTGGACGCACGTAGAAACTGACCTTGTGCCCGCTCTGGTCTTCATACATCACCATCGCCGCCGGGCCTTCATCGGTGCTCAGCAGACGGCCGCTGACCGGTGCAAACCCGGCCGACGTCAGGTCCGGCAGGCGATTGGCCTGAGTGAAATAACGGTCGAGCCAGCGCTGGATGTCGCCGTCGCCATCGACCTTGTAGTCCGCCGGCAGAAGCCCTTGCTGGGCGATCAAGCGGTACGCCTGCAAGGCGTCGGTCATCGGTGCCGGGGGATGAAACACGGTCATGTCCCGGGCTTTCCAGCCACCGACACCGCCGAGGCTGACAGCAATCAGCAGCACCGCCGCGCTGGCCCACTGGCGGCGTGATTGGCGTTTGAGCCGCTGGCGAATCAGCGACGGATCAAGGTCCGGATTGGCCGGTTGTTGCAAGGCACCGCCGAGGGCGGCGCGCAGGTGCTGGGCGTCCTGTTGCCAGGCGCGAACCTGCGCCGCTTCGTCCGGATGGCTGGCGAGCCAGGTTTCCAGCACATGCCGGTCGGCCTCGCTGAGCTGGTGGTCGACGTAGGCGTGCAGGTCACGTTCGTTGGGGGGCAGACTGATCATTTGAGTATCCGCAAGGAAGGGCTGCTGATTTCCCCGTCGCTGAGCTGGCGCAGGGCCTGGCGAGCGCGGGACAGGCGCGACATCACGGTGCCGGTGGGGACGTCGAGAATCTCGGCGACCTCCTTATAAGTCAGGCCTTCCACCGACACCATCAGCAGCAGCGCGCGCTGTTCGGTGGGCAGTCGGTCGAAGGCCTGCAAGGTCGATTGGGCAATCACGGTACGTTCCACCGAGGGCTCGGCGTCGTCGCGGCCGGTGAAGAATTCGAGCATCCGCGCATAACGCCGCGAGCGCCGATGCGCATCGAGAAACTGCCGGTACAGGATCGAAAACAGCCAGGCGCGCAGATCGCCGTCGGCGCGCTTCTCGCCCCAAGCCGACAGTGCCCGCTCGAGGCTGGCCTGTACCAGGTCGTCGGCGCTGCTGCTGTTGCGCGTCAGCGAAAGCGCGAAGCGGCGCAATCTGGGAATCAGATCGCGTAATTGCTCGTCGAGAGTATTCATGACAGGGACATGCTCTGGGCCAGAAGCGCGGTAGTGGTAGGAAGACGCCTCTCGACACAGCTTATTCCATTCCAGGAGTTGAAAGATTTCATTACTGGCGACGTAGGAAGGTTCGCCGCGTTCTGTAGTGCATGTAATGGATTCAAATCTCCCGGCTCAACCCGTCCGACAAGCGCAAGCAGCCACCGATGTCGCCAGCAGGCAATCGGTGGCCGAAGCAGCTGAAAAACGATGGTTTGAGCAAAAGGGATGTTTGAGATGCATGCAATCGTAATGAATAACCCAGCCACACCGAGCGAAAGTTATGACACCTGGCGGACATTCGGCTGCGGGCAGGTGGCCGAGCCTGAGTTTTCGTTGATTCACCGTGCGTTCGAAGCGCGGGCGGCGACACACCCACAGCATGTGGCCGCACGCTTTCAGGGGCAGAGCTTCACGTACGGCGAGTTGAACCGTCAGGCCAACCGGTTGGCCAGATTGTTGTCAAGCCATGGCGTAGCGCCGGGTGATCACGTGGCGCTGTTTGTCGAACGTTCGATCCCGATGCTGGTGGGCATGCTCGCGACCCTGAAGGTGGGGGCCGCCTATATTCCCCAGCATGTCGGTATTACCCCGGCCACGCAGTTGAGCCACATCATGTCGGTTGCTTCGACGCAGGTGGTGTTGACGCTTTCAACACTGGCCCACGGGATTCCGCTGACGGCCGGACAACATTGCATTCATCTGGATACGTTCATCGACTCACCGGGCTCGGCCGCCGATGACGTCAATGTGGGGGAGGACATTTCGTTACCGGATGCCTTGTGTTTTGTGTTGTTTACGTCCGGCACGACCGGTCAGCCCAACGGTGTCAGGGTGACCCAGCGCAATGTCTGCAACATTCTGCTGACCGGCCCCGGCAATCTCGGCATGGGGCCGGGCATGAAAGTCGGGCAGATCCTCAATATCGCCTTTGACATGGCCGCCTGGGAAATCCTCGGGTGCCTGGCCCACGGCGCGACGCTGCTGATCCGGGGCAAGGACATTGCCGAAACCGCCGAACAGTGTGACGTGCTGATCGCGACCCCATCGATTCTCGCCACGCTGGATCCTGCGCGATGCAGTCAGGTGAAGGTGGTGGCCCTGGCCGGCGAACCTTGCCCGCAGCCCCTGGCTGATCGCTGGGCGTCGTTTTGCGATTTCTACAATGCTTGCGGCCCCACAGAAACCACCATCGTCAACACGATGCAGCATTACCGAGGCACGGGCCCGTTGACGATCGGCAAGCCAACGCCCAACAACACCGTGTATGTGCTGGATGAAACGGGCCAACTGTGCGCGCCGGGGGAGCAGGGTGAAATGTGGGCCGGTGGCGATTGTGTGACGGCCGGGTATCTGGGCAATCCTGCGCTGACCGCCGAGCGCTACCGTCTCGATCCGTTTCTGGGACAGGGTCGCATGATGTTTCGCACCCGTGATCTGGGGCGCTGGACCGCTGACGGCGAACTGGAACACCTGGGCCGGGTGGACGATCAGGTGAAAGTCCGGGGCTTTCGCGTTGAGCTGGACTCGGTGTCAGCCGCGCTGGAGTCCGCACCGGGCTGCGAGCGCGCGGTGACTTTGAAGTTCGATAACCGTCATCTGGTGGCTTTTGTCTTCCCTGCATCCACGGACACTGATGTGGCGCGACGCCGTTGCGAGGAGCGTCTGGCCTATTACTGCGTGCCTTCGATGATTCTGCCGGTGGATGACATCCCGCTGACTTCAAGGGGCAAGGTCGACAAACGCTTGTTGCTTGAGCGGGCACAGGCGCATCAGGCGCAGCTCGCTGCCACCCTGCAGGAGGCGGTGCAATGAGTCAGATCGACGACGCTTTTGCCCTGCCACCTCGACGTCCGCTCTGGCGGCGCCTGGGAACGCTGCCGCTGTTTTCACATTACAACCGCCTGGTTGCGCTGGTGTTACTGGCGAACCTCGGGACGCTGGTCTACGGGATCACCGTCGGGCAGTGGTGGTCGGCTTCGGGAATCGCGTTGGAGGTGTTGTCGCAGCTGGTGTTGGCGAACCTGTCGATGGCGATTCTGATTCGTCAGCAATACCTGATCAATCTGTTGTTCTGGCTGGCGACGCGTGCTCCCACGTGTTGGCCGCTGGCGATTCGTCGCTCGCTGGCCAAGGTCTATCACTTCGGCGGTTTGCACAGTGGCGGGGCGATGGCCGCGATTGTCTGGTTCGTTGCGCTGCTCGGCTCGATGATCTGGCAACGAACTGAGGGGGCAGGCGGGATTTCGCTGACGCTGCTGGCCATCAGCGCCGCGCTTCTGGGATTGTTGCTGCTGATGGCGATCATGGCGTTGCCGGGGATTCGCTCACGGTTTCACAACGCTTTCGAACGCACACATCGATTCGCCGGTTGGGCTGCACTGCTGCTGTTCTGGGCCATGACGCTGGTGTTTGCCCGGGACCGAAATCCTTCGGCAGATCTGGCGCAGGTCCTGTTGACGTCCGTTTCGTTCTGGATGCTGCCGATCCTGACATTCAGTATTGCCTTGCCCTGGTTGCGCCTGCGCAAGGTGCCGGTGACGCTGGTCAAACCGTCGTCGCATGCGGTGATCGCCCGGTTCAATCACCACACGCCGTTCGCTGGATCTTCCACCGCAATCAGTCGCCATCCGCTGTGGGAGTGGCACTCGTTTGCCAATATTCCTGCACCGGACGAACACGGTTTCCGTCTGATCATTTCCCGGGCCGGCGACTGGACCGGTGAATTGATCGAGCAGCCGCCGAGCCATGTCTGGGTCAAGGGCATCACCACGGCTGGCGTCGCCCATATCGAGACCCTGTTCAAGTCGGTGGTGTACGTCGCCACCGGCAGTGGCATTGGTCCGGTGCTACCGCATCTGCTGGCGCGGCAAGTGCCGATTCACCTGATCTGGTCCACCCGCAGCCCGCGCGAGACCTACGGTGATGCGCTGGTGGAGGAAATCCTGCAGGCACAACCCGACGCCCATATCTGGGACACCGACCGGTTGGGCAAACCGGATCTGGTGGCGCTGGCATATGCCGCCGTTCGAACCCACGGTGCGGAGGCGGTGATCTGTATTTCCAATCAGAAGCTGACCGAGCGAGTGGTCGAGGAAATGGAATCCCGGGGTATTCCGGCCTACGGCGCGATCTGGGATTCCTGACGGCGCGTCGGCTTTTTTCCACTCACCCCACTATTCAAAGAGATTGCGATGAACCTATTGATTGAACGACACGGCCCCGTAGTACTGATCCGCCTCAACCGCCCGCACGCACGAAATGCGCTCGATAGTTCACTGATGCGCGAAATGCTGGAGACCTTGCAGCCGCTGGACAGTGATCCGGGTGTCGGATGTTTCCTCATCACCGGTACCCGGGGTTATTTCGCTGCCGGAGCCGACATCAAGGAGATGTACGAAAAGTCCTGCCTGGAGATGATCGAGGAAGACCATTTCGCCGGCTGGGATGCGTTTGCCGCTCTGCGCACGCCGAAAGTCGCGGCGGTGGCGGGCTTCGCATTCGGAGGGGGATGCGAATTGGCAATGATGTGCGACGTGATCGTGGCATCCGAGTCCGCGAAGTTCGCATTGCCGGAAATCACTCTGGGGGTGATGCCGGGCATGGGTGGTACGCAACGCCTGACCCGGTTGATTGGCCGCGCCAAAGCCATGGACATGATACTGACCGGTCGCACACTGTCCGCCCGTGAGGCCGAGCAGGCCGGGTTGGTGTCGCGGGTGACAGACGTCGATCACTTGTTGAAGCAGGCCATGGACATTGCACAGCGTATCGGTGGATTTCCCCGCACGGCGACACGGGCTGCCCGGGAAGCGGTGGACCGGGCGTCCGAGTCAGGATTGCGCGAAGGCATTCTGTTTGAACGACGCTCGTTTCACGGCCTGTTCGCGACACCTGGACAGAAGGAGGGCATGCAGGCGTTTCTGGAAAAACGCGAGCCGCGTTTCGATCAGATTTAGCTGGTATCGATTGGACTACGACGCCACTCCATGAAAGAAACTACAGTTCAGAGGGAATAATCCTACGAGGCGTGCGTCTCATAGCACCTTTCCCTATGGCCGATGGCCCTGGAGTCTTTCATGGTTGATCGCAGCTCACCGCCCGGCGGGCCTCAACGCCCGCCACTGAGTGCCGCGAGCCTGGTGTTGCGTCTTGGCGGAATCGCCGTGGTGGTCGCAGCCCTGGCCGGGGCGTTTGCCTACGTTCATGGTTCATTTGACCCACAACGCCTGACGCCGAAAGCGTTGGTCGATGTGCTGGAAAAGAACAACGGCGTGCATCCCGGCTTTCGCCGAAATCACGCCAAGGGTGTTTGCGTGATCGGACATTTCGAGAGCAGCGGCGAGGCTCGCTCGTATTCTGTCGCGCAAGTGTTCAACGAGCCGCGCACCCCGGTGGTCGGGCGCTTTGCGTTGCCGGCTGGCAGTCCGTATGCGCCGGACAGCGCCGTACCGATCCGCAGTCTGGCGCTGCGTTTCACTCAGGCCAACGGCCAGCAATGGCGCACCGGGATGAACAGCATGCCGGTGTTCCCGGTCGGCACACCCGAGGCGTTCTATCAGTTGCAGCAGGCGCAATCGCCGGATCCCGCCACCGGTAAACCGGATCCGACCAAGGTGCCGGCATTTTTTGCCGCACACCCGGAGGCCGTGCCGTTTCTGACCTGGATAAAAACCGCTAAACCTTCGGCGAGTTACGCGACGGAAACCTACAACAGCGTCAACGCGTTCTATCTGGTGGATGCCAGCGGCAAGAAGCAGGCGGTGCGCTGGAGCATGACGCCGCTGGCCCAGGACGCCGCCGGTGCTACCGCGCCTGAAGGTAGCGACTTCCTTGAAAAAGACCTGGTGCAGCGCCTGGCCGAAGGGCCGCTGCGCTTTCAGTTGAACATCACCTTGGCCAACGCCGACGATCCGGTGAACGATGCGAGCAAGACCTGGCCCGCCGGCCGCAAGATGTTGAACGCCGGCACCCTGGTGCTGGAAAAGACCCAGCCGCAGCTCAGCGGCGAGTGCCGTGACATCAACTACGATCCGCTGGTGCTGCCGGCCGGCATTCAGGGTTCCGACGATCCGTTGCTGGCCGCGCGTTCGGCCGGTTACGCCGATTCCTACCTGCGTCGCACCAGCGAAGTCAGCCAACTGCCAACCGGCAAAAAGGAGGCTCGCCCATGAGCACGCAACCGACTCATTTCAATCCGCTGGCGCGCTTGCTGCACTGGCTGATGGCGTTGATGATCATCGTGATGTTGTTCATCGGCGCCGGCATGGTGACCTCGGTGTCGGCGCGGCATGAATGGCTGATCAATCTGCACAAACCATTGGGCATCGCGATTCTGTTGCTGGTGATCGTGCGCATTCTGGTGCGACTGGGCACCCGTCAGCCGCCGCTGCCGGCGGATCTGCCGGGTTGGCAGGTGATGGCGGCCAAGGCCTCTCATCTGTTGTTGTATGCGCTGATGCTGGTGTTGCCGCTGCTGGGTTGGGCAATGATCAGCGCGGCGGGGGATCCGGTGATGCTTGGCACGTCGCTGCAATTGCCGTCGATCGTGCCGGCGGATGCGCAGGTGTTTGCGTTGCTGCGCAAGGCTCATGGGTATCTGGCGTATCTGTTGTTCCTGACGGTGCTGCTGCACCTGGCGGCCGCACTGTTCCATGGCTGGGTGCGCCGCGACGAGGTGCTCGACAGCATGCTGCGGGGACGCAATCGCGGTTGATGTTGTGTCAGTCCGACGTGGCGAGGGCGCAAGCAGCCTCGCCACGTTTCGGTGTGGCCAGCGTTCGCCACCAGTACAGCAACGCGACCATGTTGATTGCGGCACCCAGCCAGCACACGCCCGGCCATCCCGCCCAGGCGTACATGGCCGTTGAGGCGATTGAGCCCAAGGCGCTGCCTATTGAGTAAAACAGCATGTAGCCGGCGGTCAGTCGGCTCTGCGCCTCTGGGCGGACGCTGTAGATCATGCTCTGGCTGGTGACGTGCACGGCCTGCAAGCCCAGATCCAGGGTGATGACGCCAAGCAGCAGTGCCCATAACGAAGACTGGGTGAGTGCGATTGGCAGCCACGAGCCCAGCATCAGCAGCAGAGACAGGCCGCTGACCCATTGCCCCAATCCCCGATCCGCCAGATGCCCGGCTCTGGCTGCGGCCAGTGCGCCTGCCGCGCCGGCGAGTCCGAACAATCCGATTTCACTGTGGGAAAGCGACAGCGGTGGGGCGGCCAGCGGCAACACCATCGGCGTCCACAGCACCATGGCGCTGGCGAAGGTGAGCAGGGCGAGAATTGCTCGTTGGCGCAGCACCGGTTCCTCACGAAACAGGCTGAACACTGAGGCGATCAGTGCCACGTAACGTGTGGTCGGCCGTGCTTCTTCATCTTTGGGCAACACCCGAAACAGCAGCGCGGCCATCACCAGCGTCAATCCCGCCGACAGCAGATAGATCGAGCGCCAGCCGGCCAGATCGGCCATGCCGCCCGCCACCGTGCGCGCGAGCAAAATGCCGACGACGATGCCGCTGGTGATCACGCCGACCACCTTTCCGCGTTGCGCCGGGACGGCCAGGGTAGCGGCGTAGGCGACCAGCACCTGGGTGACCACGGCAAGCAGGCCGGTCAGGGTGACGCCGATCAGCAGCCAGGCGCTGTTCGAGGCCAAGGCGATCATCAGCAAGGCTGCGGCGGACAGTAGAGTTTGCGTGACGATCAGCCGTCGGCGGTTGAGCAAGTCGCCGAGGGGCACGAGCAATAGCAGCCCGAGGCCGTAGCCGACCTGGGTCAGCGTCATGACGATCCCGATACTGCCCGGCGACAGGCCGAAGGCGTCCGCCATCGCATCCAGCAGCGGCTGGGCGTAATACACGTTGCCCACCGCGAGGCCGCAAGCGATGGCGAAAAGCAGCACGACACCTTTATCGAGTGTTGCAGGGTTCATGTCCCGGATCCTTTCAGGTTTCAAATTGAAACTTTATTGACGGTAAGTAATCCGGTTTTGATTTGCAACCTGATTGGGTAAAAGTCTGCGCAAAAAAAAGATCGCAGACAGGCTGCGATCTTTCGTGAAGCGAAAATCCGAGGGGATTAGCGCAGGGTGTCGACCATGTCCGCGATGGTGGTCAGCACGTCCTTGCCCAGTTGCTTGGAGCGCTTGCCTGACCAGCCGGTGAGCGGGTTCGGCGCGTCATCGTGATCCTTGAACGGCATTTCCAGGGTCAGCGCCAGGCAGTCGAACTTCTGGCCAACGCTGTTGCAGGCCAGGGTCATGTTGGCCTGACCCGGTTCGTCGCGGGTGTAGCCGTACTTGGTCTGGAAGTCTTTGGTGGTGTGTTTCAGGTGGCTGCGGAATTGCTCTTCGAGTTTTTCCAGTCGCGGGGTGTAGCCCGGATTGCCTTCGCAACCGGCGGTGAACACGTGGGGAATTTCTTCGTCGCCGTGTACGTCAAGGAACAGATCGACGCCGTACTTTTCCATCTGCTGCTGTACGAAAAGTACTTCCGGGCTGACTTCCTGACTGGCGTTCTGCCAGGCGCGGTTCAGGTCCTGGCCCATGGCGTTGGTGCGCAGGTGACCGTGGAAAGCGCCGTCCGGGTTCATGTTCGGCACCAGGTACAGGTCGGCGCTGGCCAGCAGTTTATTCAGCACCGGATCGTCATGATGTTCCAGGCGCTCGATCACGCCTTCCATGAACCATTCGGCCATGTGCTCGCCGGGATGCTGCTGGGCGATGATCCAGATCTTGCGTCGTCCTTCGGCGCCAGTGCCTTTGCGTAGCAGCTGGATGTCGCGGCCTTCGACGCTTTTGCCGGTGGCCAGCAGTTCGGTGCCGGCCTTGGTCAGCGCTTGCTCGATCAGCCAGTCATGACGGCCACGGCTGTAAGGTTCGAAATAGGCGAACCAGGCGTGGGTCTGCTCGGCCTCGAGGCAGAAGCGCAGGCTGTCGCCTTCGAATTGGGTCGGAATGCGGAACCAGTTGACGTGGTCGTAGGAAGCGACCGCCTGATAACCGGTCCAGGCCTTGTTGTAGGAGGACTGGCTGGCGTTGACCAGGCGAAACCAGTGTTCCTGATGAACATGCAGGCCGCTGGCCTTGAAGTGGAACCACTGGAAATGGGCGCTGCGGGTATCTGGCCGAATGGCCAGAACCGGGCTGAGCGGATTGCTGATGTCGATGACTTGGATGTTGCCGCTGTCGAAGTTGGCGCTGATGTCGAACGAAGATTTGGCCACGGTCATAATCGGTTCCTGAATATGATTTTTATGGCGGCTACTTTACACGCAAGACAGGGGTGAAACCGAGGGGAATTGCGGGTTGCGGCGGGGGGCGTCCTCCATGACGCGGATGCAGCTTAGTGGCTGTGCGATTGATTCTCAAGTGCTAATTGGCATTACTTTGCCCCAATGTGGCCGGGGTCCGCTTGCCAAGCAATATTCTTTTGATATTATCCGCGCCATCGAATTTGCGGCACCCAAAGACTTCATTAGCCTGAAGCCACAAGCCAGAAAACTGGCAAAAAAAAGACCCGGCAAAAAGCCGGGTCAAAAACCGTGATTAGCCTGATGAGGAGATAGTCCAGAAGACCGACCTAAGGTCTCTGGTCCATCGACTGATCTCGCGACCAGCTGCTTGCAATAATAATCATTATCATTTGCAAGTCAAATGTTTTTATCTGCGCGATTGGAAAATTCTTTCCCGTCCCTCCGAACTCCCGTCTTCAGCGAACCGCGCCATCGAGCGAGTGATCAACCATCGCCCGCGCCATGTCCACCATGTGCACGACCGAAAACGCCAGATCCCGACTCACGCCCTGCAAGCCGTCCGCCGCCTTGAACGCCGTTGCCGCTGCACATCGCAGCAGATCAGAGGCGTGGACCAGGGATTCTTCGCCACTCAGATTGCTGTTCACACCGAAAAAGCGCTCATCCACTTCCGGTTCCGACACAGCTGGTTTCAAGTAATAGTCCAACGCCCGCTGCGCAGCGGCGCACCCTTGCGGGGACGTGAAGGTGGTGTCCATTTGCAGATCGGGCAAGTCTTTACTGGTGATATTCATGGTGAAAGGTCACTCCTTGGTCGATTCAAATCCGTGACTCAAGCATAGTACTATCAGTATTTGTGACCAGAATTTAAATACTACAATATGTGTTTTGCCGGCCGCAGGCGTCCACGTATGGTGCCGCACATGGATAAATGGATTGAGTTGGTCAAGGCCAAAATGAGTGAGCTCAACGTCACTCAAGTCGAACTCGGCGAGCGCGTCGGCATGTCTCAGGGCGGTATCGGCCATTGGCTGAACAAGCGCCGCGAGCCCGGCATCACGCAGATGAACCGTGTGCTGAAGGCGCTGGGCATGGAGTATCTCGAGGTCGCGGTAGTGATTCGTGAACCGCAGATCGATGCGGATGACGAAATGCCTCTGGCGCAGAAGTACAACCCTTACTTTCGCTATCCGGTCAGCGAGTGGAATGTGCCGGTCGAGGCCCGCGAGAGCCAGCCTGCGTATTCGAGTGCCAAGGACAAGCGGCGTTTCGAGCTGACGGATTACCACGCCCGTGGCCCTGCGTTCTGGCTCACCGTGATGGGGAATGCGATGACCGCGCCCACCGGGCAAAGCATCGGCGAAGGGATGATGATCCTGGTGGATCCTGCGCTGGAAGCCGAGCCCGGCAAACTGGTGATCGCCCAGTGGCCGGACAGCGACGAGGCAATTTTCCGCAAACTGATCGAAGAGGGCGGCCAGCGTTACCTGGTGCCGCTCAATCCGACCTGGCCGAAAGCCTTGTTGACCGACGAGTGCCGAATCATCGGTGTCGTGGTTCAGGCATCGGCCAAATACTAGTCAGATCGATCCTCGCCAGGCGTAGGATCGATCCACCTTTCACGCTTCTTCCAGTTCGACCAGTGCACTGCCTTCGCTGACCATTTCGCCTTCCTGGCAATACAGCGCCTTGATCACGCCGGCGTGGGGCGCGCGGATGCTGTGCTCCATCTTCATCGCTTCCAGCACCACCAATTGCGCGCCGGCCTCAACCGATTGCCCGGCCTCCACCAGCACTCGCACGATGCTGCCGTTCATCGGCGCAGTCAGACCGCCCTGATGGCTGTGACTGGCTTCGACAGCGCTGATCGGGTCGTAGGTTTCAACGCGTCGCAGCTCGCCGTCCCATTGCAGAAACAGGACCTCTCCACGACGAATCGCCCGCAGCTGTCGGCGCAGCCCATCGTGCTCGACCACCAGTTGTTCGCCGAACAGTTTTGCATTGCCGCCAGCACCGAGCGTCAACGCCCGATCCTGCCCCTCGCAACTCAAATGCAGAGTAATTTCACGAGGCAACCCGGCACGCAAACCGCTGTGAAGCGCCCAAGGCGAGGCCGGATCATCTTCCCGAGCGATCCCCGGCAGACTCTGCGCAAAAGCCTGCGCCGCCGCCTCCCAGAACTCCTCACTTAGCGCAGCAGGCGCTGGCAACAGTTGCTCCTGATAGCGCGGAATGAACCCGGTATCCAGCTCCGCCGCCGCAAACGCCGGATGGCCAATGATCCGTCGCAGGAAGTTGATGTTGGTCTTCAACCCGCCAATCGCAAACTCATCGAGCATGCTCAGCAACCGCAAACGCGCCTGCTCACGATCCTCGCCCCAGGCAATCAGCTTGCCGAGCATCGGGTCATAGAAAGGCGAAATCTCATCGCCTTCCTCAACGCCGCTGTCCACACGGCGCCCCGGCCCTGCGGCGGATTCGCGATACAGATCGAGGCGCCCGGTCGCCGGCAGGAAGTCATTCGAAGGATCTTCCGCATACAACCGAACCTCAATCGCATGCCCGTTCAGCGGCACCTGATCCTGAGTGATCGGCAGCGCTTCCCCCCGGGCGACGCGAATCTGCCAGGCCACCAGATCAAGGCCGGTAATGGCCTCGGTGACCGGGTGCTCGACCTGCAGCCGCGTGTTCATCTCCATGAAGAAAAACTCGCCGCGCGCGTCCAGCAAAAACTCCACCGTGCCGGCACCGACATATCCGATGGCCTGCGCCGAACGCACAGCGGCTTCGCCCATCGCACGGCGCAGCTCCGGACTCAGCCCCGGTGCCGGTGCCTCTTCAACGACCTTCTGGTGTCGACGCTGAATCGAGCAGTCGCGCTCGTTCAGGTACAGGCAATTGCCATGTTGATCGGCAAACACCTGGATTTCCACGTGACGTGGCTTCAGCAGGTATTTCTCCACCAGCATCCGCGAATCGCCGAACGACGACTGCGCTTCACGCTGGGCGGAGGCCAACGCTTCAGCCAACTGGCTGACGTCCTCGACAACTTTCATACCTTTACCACCACCGCCGGCCGTGGCTTTGAGCAGCACCGGATAACCGATGCGCTCGCAAGCATCGCGGAAGGTGTCCAGGTCCTGGGCCTCACCGTGATAACCCGGTACGAGTGGCACGCCGGCAGTTTCCATCAGGGCCTTGGCGGCAGATTTGCTGCCCATCGCGTCGATGGCCGAGGCGGGCGGGCCGAGGAAAATCAGGCCCGCCGCTTCAATGGCGCGGGCAAAACCAGCGTTCTCCGAAAGAAAGCCATACCCCGGATGAATCGCCTGAGCGCCGCTGGCCTTGGCCGCTGCGATCAATTTGTCGATTTGCAGATAACTGTCGGCCGCTTTGCTGCCGCCCAGATCAACACGGATGTCCGCTTCGCGGCTGTGCCGCGCTTCGCGGTCGGTGGCGCTGTGCACGGCGACGGTGGTCATGCCCAGCGCCTTGGCAGTACGCATGACCCGACAAGCGATTTCGCCACGGTTGGCCACCAGCAGGGTGGTGAGAACAGGTGCGCTCATCAACGCGGCTCCTTGGTGGTGGTTGCGGCTTGCCAGCTCGGTGGACGTTTCTGCAGAAAGGCCCGCAGACCTTCCTGGCCTTCCGGGCTGACACGGATGCGGGCGATGGCGTTTTCGGTGTAGCGGCGCAGGGCCGGGGTCAATGCGCCGTTGCCGACTTCACGCAGCAGATCCTTGCTGGCGCGCATGGCGGCGGGGCTGTTGAGCAGCAGGTTGTCGATCCATTGTTCGACTTTCTGCTCAAGCTCGGTCGCCGGATAGCTCTCGGACAACAATCCGATTTCCCGCGCCCGCTGCCCGCCGAAACGCTCGGCCGTCAGCGCATAACGCCGCGCCGCGCGCTCGCCGATGGCTTGCACCACGAACGGGCTGATCACCGCCGGTGCCAGGCCAATGCGTACTTCCGACAGACAGAACTGCGCGTCGTCCGCGCCAATCGCCATGTCGCAGCAACTGATCAGACCCAGCGCGCCACCGAACGCCGCGCCTTGCACCACGGCCACGGTCGGGATTTTCAGTTTGGCGAGGTTGTACATCAGCTCCGCCAGTTCCCGGGCGTCGTCGAGGTTGGTGTGGTAATCGAGTTCGGCCGATTGCTGCATCCAGGCCAGATCCGCGCCGGCGCTGAAGTGCTTGCCGCGCCCGCGCACCAGCAGGAAACGCAGGGTGGCGTCGCTGGCGACCTTGTCCAAGGCCAGGATCAGTTCGCGGATCATCTCGGCGTTGAACGCGTTGTTCTTTTCTTCGCGGCTCAGCCACAGGGTCGCGAAACCCCGTGGGTCGCTCTGCAATTCGAGGGTGTTGAAGTCGCTCATGAGGTTCTCCCGATCACATCCGGAACACGCCGAAGCGGCTCGGTTCGATAGGCGCGTTCAACGACGCGGACAAGGCCAGGGCCAGCACATCGCGGGTCTGCGCCGGGTCGATGACGCCGTCGTCCCACAGCCGTGCGCTGGAATAGTAGGGGTGACCCTGTTCTTCATACTGGTCGAGAATCGGTTGCTTGATCTCGCTTTCCTGCTCGGCGCTGAACGCCTGGCCGCTGCGTTCGGCCTGCTCGCGCTTGACCTGAACCAGTACGCCGGCCGCTTGTTCGGCGCCCATCACGCCGATTCGCGCGTTCGGCCACATCCACAGGAAACGCGGATCGTAGGCCCGCCCGCACATGCCGTAGTTACCGGCACCGAAGCTGCCGCCGATGATCACGGTGAATTTCGGCACCTTGGCGCACGCCACGGCGGTCACCAGTTTTGCGCCGTGCTTGGCGATGCCGCCGGCCTCGTATTTCTGACCGACCATGAAGCCTGTGATGTTCTGCAGGAACAACAACGGAATGCCGCGCTGGCAAGCCAGTTCAATGAAGTGCGCGCCTTTTTGCGCGGCTTCGGCGAACAGGATGCCATTGTTGGCGAGGATCGCGATCGGGTAGCCGTGCAGATGGGCGAAACCGCACACCAGCGTCGTACCGAACAAGGCTTTGAACTCATCGAACACCGAACCGTCGACCAGCCGCGCAATCACTTCACGCACGTCGAACGGCTGTTTGGCATCCGCCGACACCACACCGTACAACTCGTCGCTGGCGTACAGCGGCGCAATCGGCGCGCGCTGTTGCACTTCGCCGAGCTTGCGCCAGTTGAGGTTGGCGACGCTGCGGCGGGCGAGGGCGAGGGCGTGCTCATCGCTTTCGGCGTAATGGTCGGCGACCCCGGAAATCTTGCAGTGCACATCGGCCCCGCCGAGGTCTTCGGCGCTGACCACTTCACCGGTCGCGGCTTTCACCAATGGCGGGCCGGCGAGGAAAATCGTCGCCTGATTGCGCACCATGATCGCTTCGTCCGCCATCGCCGGCACATAAGCGCCGCCGGCGGTGCAGGAGCCCATGACCACGGCAATCTGCGGAATGCCCATGGCGCTCATGTTGGCCTGGTTGAAGAAGATCCGCCCGAAGTGCTCGCGATCCGGGAACACTTCGTCCTGACGCGGCAGGTTGGCGCCGCCCGAGTCCACCAGATAAATGCACGGCAGACGGTTTTGCTGGGCGATGGTCTGGGCGCGCAGGTGTTTCTTCACGGTCAGCGGATAGTACGAGCCACCTTTCACGGTCGCGTCGTTGGCGACGATCATGCACTCGACGCCTTCCACGCGACCGATCCCGGCAATCACGCCGGCGGCCGGCACGTCTTCGCCATACACGGCGTGGGCGGCCAACTGGCTGATTTCCAGAAACGGCGAGCCCGGATCGAGCAAGCGGTTGATCCGCTCACGCGGCAGCAGTTTGCCGCGCGAGGTGTGACGTTCCTGAGCTTTCGCGCCACCGCCCTGTGCCACTTGGGCGAGCAGGGTGTGCAGGGCGTCGACCTGTGTGAGCATCGCCGCGCTGTTGGCGGCGAACTCCGCTGAACGGGGGTTGAGCTGGGTATGCAGGATAGCCATGGACAGCTCCGTTTAGCGGGTTTCGTTGAACAGTTCGCGACCGATCAGCATGCGACGGATCTCACTGGTGCCGGCGCCGATTTCGTACAGCTTGGCGTCACGGAGCAGACGGCCGGCGGGGAATTCGTTGATGTAACCGTTGCCGCCGAGAATCTGGATCGCGTCCAGGGCCATTTGCGTGGCGCGTTCTGCGGTGTAAAGGATCACGCCGGCGGCGTCCTTGCGCGTGGTTTCGTTGCGCTCACAGGCCTGGGCCACGGCGTAGAGGTAGGCGCGGCTGGCGTTGAGCTGGGTGTACATGTCGGCGACTTTGCCCTGGATCAGCTGGAATTCGCCGATGCTCTGGCCGAACTGCTTGCGGTCATGGATGTACGGAACGATCAGGTCCATGCACGATTGCATGATCCCGGTCGGGCCACCGGACAGCACGACGCGCTCGTAATCGAGGCCACTCATCAGCACTTTCACGCCGCCGTTGAGCACGCCGAGGATGTTTTCTTCCGGCACTTCGACGTCATCGAAGAACAGTTCGCAGGTGTTGGAGCCGCGCATGCCGAGCTTGTCGAACTTGTTGCTGCGGCTAAAGCCTTTCCAGTCACGCTCGACGATGAACGCGGTGATGCCGTGCGGGCCTTTTTCCAGGTCGGTCTTGGCGTAGATCACGTAGGTGTTGGCGTCGGGGCCGTTGGTGATCCAGGTCTTGCTGCCATTGAGGACGAAACGGTCGCCGCGTTTATCGGCGCGCAGTTTCATCGAGACCACGTCGGAGCCGGCGTTCGGCTCGCTCATCGCCAGAGCGCCGACGTGTTCGCCGCTGATCAGCTTCGGCAGGTATTTGGATTTCTGTTCGTGGTTGCCGTTGCGGTTGATCTGGTTGACGCAGAGATTGGAGTGGGCGCCGTAGGACAACGCCACAGAAGCCGAGCCACGGCTGATTTCTTCCATCGCCACCACGTGCGCCAGGTAACCGAGGCCAGCGCCGCCGTACTCTTCCGGCACGGTGATGCCGAGCAGGCCCATGTCACCGAACTTGCGCCACAGATCGGCCGGGAACAGGTTGTCGCTGTCGATCTGCGCGGCGCGCGGGGCGACTTCTTTGGCAACAAAGGACTGAACCTGATCGCGCAGCATGTCGATGGTTTCGCCGAGGGCAAAGTTCAGGGATGGGTAGCTCATGGGTCACCTTTTGGCTTTTTTGTAGGGTGGGGAGAAGGGCGTTTCAGTTCTCACCTTTACGTTAACGTAAGCCTGTGACGAATGGCTGTCAATCACCCTTTACGTTAACGTCAACTTGAGCGAGAGTAGAGCCAGTTCTGAATGGTCGGAGCTGCTGTAGCTCCGTTCCAACACCCACTAATAAAGACAATAGGGGTCGTCATGGATCAACCCAGTGCAAACCCGCAGCGCAGCTACACCCGTGGTTCCCAGGACAAAGCCTTGCTGGCGATGACCATCGGGCAGAAGTTCGACGAGACCGTCGCGCAGTACCCGGACGGCGAGGCGCTGGTGGTGCGCCATCAGCAGCTGCGTTACACCTGGCGGCAACTGGCCGACGCGGTGGACGTGCATGCCAGAGCGTTGCTGGCGTTGGGTTTGCAGGCCGGTGACCGGCTCGGCATCTGGGCGCCGAACTGCGCGCAGTGGTGCATCGCTCAGTTCGCCACCGCGAAAATCGGTGTGATTCTGGTCAACATCAACCCGGCCTACCGCAGCTCTGAACTCGAATACGTACTCAAGCAATCCGGCTGCCAATGGCTGGTCTGCGCCGGTGCCTTCAAATCTTCGAACTATCACGGCATGCTGCAAGGCTTGCTGCCGGAACTGGCCGAGCAATCCATCGGCGAACTGCGCAGCGAGCGCCTGCCGGAGTTGCGCGGGTTGATCAGCCTTGATCCCCAGCCGCCTTCGGGTTTCCTCCCATGGTCGCAACTGGCAGATCTGGCCGCCAGTGTCTCTCCAGAACAATTGCGTGAACGCAGCGACAGCCTGCACTTCGATCAGCCGGTCAACATCCAGTACACCTCCGGCACCACCGGTTTCCCCAAGGGCGCGACCCTCAGTCACTACAACATCCTCAACAACGGTTACATGGTCGGCGAAAGCCTCGGGCTGACCGCTGCTGATCGGCTGGTGATTCCGGTGCCGCTGTATCACTGCTTCGGCATGGTCATGGGCAACCTCGGCTGCATCACCCACGGCAGCACCATGATTTATCCCAACGATGCCTTCGATCCACTGCTGACCCTGAGCACCGTCGCCGAAGAAAAGGCCACCGCACTGTACGGCGTGCCGACCATGTTCATCGCCATGCTCGATCAGCCACAACGTGCCGAATTCGACCTGTCGACCCTGCGCACCGGGATCATGGCCGGCGCGACTTGCCCGATCGAAGTGATGCGCCGGGTCATCAACGAAATGCACATGAGTGAAGTGCAGATCGCCTACGGCATGACCGAAACCAGCCCGGTCTCGCTGCAAACCGGCCCATCCGACGAACTGGAACTGCGCGTCACCACCGTCGGCCGCACCCAGCCGCAACTCGAAAGCAAAATCATCGACGAGGCCGGCAATCCGGTGCCACGCGGCACCATCGGTGAACTGTGCACCCGTGGCTACAGCGTGATGCTCGGCTACTGGAACAACCCCAATGCCACCGCCGAAGCCATCGACGCAGCAGGCTGGATGCACACCGGCGACCTGGCGAGCATGAACGAAGAGGGTTACGTGTGCATCGCCGGCCGTAACAAGGACATGATCATTCGTGGCGGCGAAAACATTTACCCGCGTGAACTGGAAGAGTTCTTCTTCACCCACCCCGCGGTGGCGGACGTGCAGGTGATCGGCATTCCCTGCTCGCGTTACGGCGAGGAAATCGTCGCCTGGATCAAATTCCATCCCGGCCACAGCGCCACCGAACAAGAACTGCAAGCGTGGTGCAAGGAGCGCATCGCCCACTTCAAGACGCCGCGTTACTTCAAGTTCGTCGAGGAGTTTCCGATGACGGTGACCGGCAAGATCCAGAAATTCCGGATGCGCGAGATCAGTATCGAGGAGTTGCGCGGTAACGAGGGCTGACAGAATCAAACTGTGGGGGCTTGGCTCCCACAGTTTCAACTTTCTATATCGATCAGAGCCTTCGAAGCCAGGGCGCGGACCCTGGCTTCGAAAGCGGCGCTTATTGCTTTACTTCTACATTTTCCAACGCCTGATTCACCGCCAACTCACCCAACATCACCACTTGTGCAATGCCCAAAAGAGTCTTGCGATTCGGCCCTTCCAGCAGGCCGGCAAAATCACCGAGCATGACCGTGGCTGACGCGAGGGATTCGCAGGCGTTGGCCAGCAAGGATTCCGTGTCGGTTTGCGGGTTGACCATGAACATGTCGTTTGGGGTGTAGGGCGTGGCCATGATCTGGGTTGCGGGTGTCAGGTAATAGTCGAGGGCGCGTTCGGCCGCATCGTGGAGTTTTCTTGAGTCGGGAAATTCGTAGGGGGACACCGGATCTTCTAACGGTGGAATGACGGTCTTGGACATCAGCTGGAACTCCGGAAAAGAGTCGCTTGAGGATTGTTATAGACGGCTGCCAGGCAGCGAGGGGACAAGCCCCTCACCGAGGCGGCAACTACCGCGCGACGTGATGGTTATCCAGCACACGATTGACCAGCAGCTCACTCAGCATGATGACCTGCTGCAGTATCTGCATCGCCTTGCGCTGCGACGGGTCGACGGTGTCGCCAATGTCCCGTGCCATGTCACTGGCCGACGACAGCGTTTCGCACGCTTCGACCAGCAGCGTTTCGTCATCCATGGTTGGATTGACCAGATAGATCTTTCCGGGCTTGCGCGATGGCTTGGACGTCTTCTGCGCCCCGGGATCGAGGTAATGATTGATCGCCCGCTCGGTTGCCGTTTTTATGTTTTCGGCTTCGAGTGCGGCGTCGTAGGGGATTGAATCGGTTTCTGGCGGGTTGGGTGTGGCTTTGAACATACGTGTAACTCCTATCGCAGAACTCAAGGAGCCATCACCCACGCTACCAAACGATGGGTGGCGGCCATACGCGGGTTGGTAGACCGGCTGCAATAGGAACCCGGCGCTCACGAATGAGCCCCACGCATGACCACCATAAAACAAAGCCCCAAAAAGGGCCTGCATACGGTGTTGCCATACAGCTATTACAGACGGGCTACCAAACCCGATCACTGTTTTTCAGTGACAGGGAAACGATATAGCCCACCCCATAGCCGCGTAAGCCGGCGGATTCTGGCGTACGCGTAGGCAACGACGCAAGGTGTTGTAGCCCTTATGGCGTAACGGTTCGTGTAATTTAAACGCGCATGCGACGTCATGTTTACACACAGCGAAAGCCGAGAGCTCGCCGTGTTTTTGTTGGGATTACTCGTACGTGGGGGGCTGGATGTTGAGGCACAAGATCAATTGCCTCGCTGAGATCTTTCCGAGTGAGCGCTTTCAGGAAGATCGAGATGGGGAGGAGATCAGTCGCGGACAATTTCAGAACGCCAGACAGCACAAAGGGGAGCCGAAGCTCCCCTTTAATTTTGTCGTCGCGTGCTCTTTTTTATTATTGAGGGTCGGTCTGTTGTTGTTTTTGGCAACCGTGGCCCTTTACCGCTGTTTTTGGCGACCCCCATCCGGGGTCAAGAGCAAACGTATTTTTTTGAGCGCTGATCTGCTTTCTCGTCTAGCGATCCAACCGATTCGGGAGCTACCTGAAGGTAGTTTTATTGTTCTCTGCCCGGTTGCGGGTCATTCCGAGGAATACCCTGAAAAGCACACCTTCTCCAAAAAAATCTGTTAGCTGCGTCTCTGCCGTGTTGTTTTTGTTATGTCAGAGTCGGTACGTCTTATTTTTATTGGTTTGCTGCTTTTTATTCTTGTTATGCCATAGAGATAGCAGAAGCCGTGCCAACTTTTAAAAACCCTTGTAAATCAAGGGTTTGAGATTTTTGAAGGATTTTTCCTTCAGGCAAAACCAGACAATTTGTTTCCGTGTTACTCGCTTGTGCCCACGTTTCGCGCTCGGCGGTAACACCATCCCCTCACTGTGCGCTACGAGCCTTGGCCACGCGCGAACCGGTCGGGCGACCCAGCACGGCACTGATCTGCTGGCCGGCGGCAATCAAGGCGTCGAGGTCGATGCCGGTCTCGATGCCCAGACCGTTGAGCAGGTACACCACGTCTTCGGTGGCGACGTTACCGCTGGCGCCCTTGGCGTACGGGCAGCCGCCGAGGCCGGCGATCGAGCTGTCGAACACCGCGATGCCTTCCAGCAGGCTGGCGTAGATATTGGCCATGGCCTGGCCGTAGGTGTCGTGGAAGTGGCCGGCGAGTTTTTCTCGCGGTACCTGTTTCGAGACCACTTCGAACAGGCGGCGGGTAGCGCCCGCGGTGCCGGTGCCGATGGTGTCACCCAGCGACACTTCGTAGCAGCCCATCGCGTACAACTCGCGGGCGACCATGGCGACTTGTTCCGGGGCGACCTCGTCTTCATAAGGGCAGCCGAGCACGCAGGACACGTAACCGCGCACGGTAACGCCGTGCTGTTTCGCGGATTCCATGATCGGCGCGAACCGCGCCAGGCTTTCGCTGATCGAGCAGTTGATGTTGCGTTGCGAAAACGCTTCGGACGCAGCGGCAAACACCGCGACTTCCTTGACCCCGGCCGCCAGCGCATCTTCGAAACCGCGCAAGTTCGGCGCCAGTGCGCCATAGGTCACGCCGGGCTTGCGCTGGATCTGCGCGAACACGTCGGCGGAACCGGCCATTTGTGGCACCCACTTGGGCGAAACGAAACTGCCGACTTCTATGTAGCCGAGGCCGGCAGCGCTCAACGCGTCGACCAGTTGCACCTTGTCGGCAACGCTGATGGGCTGGGCTTCGTTCTGCAGGCCGTCACGCGGGCCGACTTCGATCAGGCGTACTTGGGAGGGGAGGGACATGGCGTTGACCTGTTGTAATTGTCGGGAGGCTACTGCGCGACTTGCTGACTCTTGAGCGTCTGCTCCAGCGCCTGCACGCAACGTTCTTCGGCGGTGTCGAGTTCCAGTTTCATCTGTTCGATGTCCAGCAATTGCTGTTCAAGCTGTTCCCGGCGCTCGCTGATTTTCGCCAGCATGCTGTTGAGTTGTTTGGTGTTACCGCTGGAGGGGTCGTAGAGCTCGATCAGTTCGCGGCACTCGGCCAGGGAAAAACCGATGCGCTTGCCCCGCAGGATCAGCTTCAGGCTGACCTTGTCGCGCGGCGAATAGATGCGTTCCTGGCCTCGGCGCTCGGGGCTGAGCAGGCCTTGTTCTTCATAGAAGCGGATCGCCCGCGTGGTGATGTCCAGCTCGCGGGCGAGGTCGGAAATGCTGTAGGTCTGGCTGCTCATGAAAGCGCTCGAAATAAGGTCTTGGCGCTAAGCTAATGGCAGGTTGACGTTTACGTCAAGTAGCGGGCGCCTGCAGCTTGTCGAGCTTCTTCTCGTGCGCTGTCACTTGCTGGCACAACTCGATCATCTGCTCGCGCATCCAGCGGTTGGCCGGGTCCTGATCGGTGCTTTCGTGCCAGTACAAATGGGTTTCCACGGGTGGCACATCGTTGACCGGCAGATTGAACGCATGCAGGTCATGGCGACGGGCAAAACGCTCCGGCACGGTCATCACCATATCGGTCTGCTGCAACACCTGGGACGCCATCAGATAGTGCTGCGAACGCAGGGCGATCTTGCGCTGGATGCCCATCTTGCCCAGCGCCAGATCGACATGGCCCAGGCCACTGCGACGGCTGGAAATATGAATGTGGGTCAGCGACAGGTAATCGTCGAGGGTGAATTTTTCCTTGGTCGCCAGCGGATGGCCCTTGCGCATCGCGCAGACGTAACGGTCTTCCATCAGCTTGACGTGGCGCACCTGCGGGTCGGTGTTGAGCGGCGCATCCACGGCAAAGTCGAGGCGCCCGGCAGCCAGTTCCTTGGTGGTTTCCCGGCGTTTGGACAGAAAGCTCTCGATGATCACTGTCGGCGCCAGGCGACGCAGGCGCTGGAACAGCGGCGGCAAAATCACCGCTTCGGTCAGGTCGGTCATGCTGATGCGGTAGGTCTTGACCGCTTGCGAGGGGTTGAAAATCCGGCTTTCCTGAACCGACACCCGCAGCAGCGACAGCGCGTTACGCACCGGGCCGATGATGTTCTGCGCCATGGGCGTCGGCACCATGCCCTGGGCCGTGCGTACGAAGAGCGGGTCGTTGAAGGTTTCGCGCAACCGCGCCAAGGCGTTGGACACCGCTGGCTGGGTGATGCCGACAATCTGCCCGGCGCGGGTCAGGTTGGCTTCGGTGTAGATCGCGTCGAAGACGATGAAAAGGTTGAGGTCGACCTTGCTCAGATTCATTACGCGGCTCTCTTGTTATAGGTGGAGGGTACAGGTCAGGGCTGCCCGGAAAATCAACCAATCATATATCGGTGATGAATGTTTATACACGCCGAGAATAGGCTAGGTAAATTATCAGCGCTGTTCTAGCATCGATTGCATGACTTAAACAACCTGCCGAAAAAAGGTAATTGCTCATGGATTTCGCTTATTCGCCCAAGGTTCAGGAACTGCGTGAGCGCGTGACCGCGTTCATGGACACTTACGTTTACCCGGCCGAAGCCGTGTTTGAACGGCAGGTTGCCGAGGGCGACCGCTGGCAGCCGACCGCAATCATGGAAGAGCTCAAGGCCAAAGCGAAAGCTGAAGGGCTGTGGAATTTGTTTCTGCCTGAGTCGGAGCTCGGCGCCGGCCTGACCAACCTCGAATACGCGCCATTGGCGGAAATCATGGGTCGTTCGCTGCTCGGCCCCGAGCCGTTCAACTGCTCGGCGCCGGACACCGGCAACATGGAAGTGCTGGTGCGTTACGCCAACGAAGAACAGAAACAACGCTGGCTCGAACCGCTGCTGCGTGGCGAGATCCGCTCGGCATTCGCCATGACCGAGCCGGACGTTGCCTCTTCAGACGCCACCAACATGGCCGCCCGCGCCGTGCGCGATGGCGACGAGTGGGTCATCAACGGCAAGAAATGGTGGACCTCCGGCGCCTGCGATCCGCGCTGCAAGATCCTGATCTTCATGGGCCTGAGCAACCCCGACGCCCCGCGCCACGCCCAGCACTCGATGATTCTGGTGCCGGTCGACACCCCCGGCGTGAAGATCGTCCGTCCGCTGCCGGTGTTCGGTTACGACGATGCCCCCCACGGCCACGCCGAAGTGCTGTTCGACAACGTACGGGTGCCGTACGAAAACGTCCTGCTCGGTGAAGGACGCGGCTTCGAAATCGCTCAAGGTCGCCTCGGCCCGGGCCGGATTCACCACTGCATGCGTTCGATCGGCATGGCCGAGCGTGCACTGGAACTGATGTGCAAACGCTCAGTGAGCCGTACTGCGTTCGGCAAACCGCTGGCGCGCCTGGGCGGTAACGTCGACAAGATTGCCGACTCGCGGATGGAGATCGACATGGCGCGCCTGCTGACCCTGAAAGCGGCGTACATGATGGACACCGTGGGTAACAAGGTCGCCAAGAGTGAAATCGCGCAGATCAAGGTTGTGGCACCGAACGTTGCGTTGCGAGTGATCGACCGGGCGATCCAGATCCATGGCGGGGCAGGGGTCTCGAATGATTTCCCGCTGGCCTACATGTACGCCATGCAACGCACCCTGCGCCTGGCCGACGGCCCGGACGAAGTGCACCGCGCGGCGATCGGCAAGTTCGAGATCGGCAAGTACGTGCCGAAGGAAATGCTGCGTAGCGAGCGCTGATCCAAAAGCGCGTTATCGTTCATCGCTGGCAAGCCAGCTCCCACAAGTCTGCTGGTGTTCACACCATTTGTGTTCACCGAAGATCCCTGTGGGAGCGGGCTTGCCCGCGATGGCATCAGTGCCTGCAACGCATCAACACCTGATTCAGTAAACCCAAACCTCAACCCGCCGATTCTTGATCCGGCCCTCATCCCCGCTGTTGGTCGCCACCGGCATCAGCGCGCCAAACCCGCGCACCTCGCGCAACACCACGCCGTTCTTCACCAGCTCCCGGCGTACCGCCATCGCTCGCAGCTTCGACAGCAAATCCGCCCTGGCCGGGTCGTCCTTGGCGTCGCCGAATCCCACCAGTGTTACCGCGCGGTCGGTCTTGTCGTGGTGCTTTATATAGTCGAACACCCGGGCCAGATCCTGGCGGGCCTTGTTGTCGAGGCTGGCGCTGCCTTCTTCAAAGCGGAAGTTCACCGTCAGACGCTGGGCGTGACGGCTGAGGGATTGATAACCCTCGGGCATCAGTGCATTCGGCGTGACGGCGATGGCCTGCACGGTCTGGGCGATAAAACCGTTGGCCGCGACAATCGCCTGACCCCGACGGCTTTGCGCAAACTCCACCAGCGCTTTGGCCCAAGGATTGTTGCTGTCAGGCGGCAGATAGAAGAACAGCCGCCGCGACAACGGATAGTCTTCGGTGGCGATCAGGCTGGCGAGCGGCAGCATTGCCTGGGATTGCCCGTCGACAATCGCCACGGCTTTGGCCTGACGCACATAGGGCAGGCCGATAAAGCCAATGCCTTGTGGATCGGCGCTCACGGCATCGGACAATTGCTCACTGGACTCGAAACGTTTCGCCGAACTGTTCAGGGCTTTCCCACGACGACTGAGGACAAGTTCCTTGAACGTGTCGTAAGTGCCGGACTGATCATCCCGCGCATACAAATGAATCGTCCCACCCTTGCCACCGAGTTCTTCCCACGTCTTCGCCTCGCCGCTGAAGATGCATGCCAGTTGTTCGGTGTTCAATTGATTCAGCGGATTGTCGGGGTGAAGGATGATCGCCAGGCCATCAATGGCGATGACTTGCTCGGCGTCGGGGCTCTTCAGATCGCCCCGGGCTTGCAGGTTCAGCAGTTCGCTGTCCTTGATCGGGCGCGAGGAGGCGGCCAGATCAGCGCTGGCGTTCTTGAGTGCAGTGAAACCGGTGCTCGAACCGTGGGCGGCGATCTCCACGACGACTCTTTGGCCCTGGGCCGTCAGGCCGACGACCCGCTGTTCATTGGCGGTGTCCGGGGTTTCGCTATGGACTTTCAACAGCCCCTGATCTTGCAACAGGCCTTCCACTAGTGCCGGACCGAGCGCCGCGCCGATGGTGTTGGAACCCTGGATGCGCAATACCGGGCCGTTCTCGGGAATGGGCAACGCCGCAACCGCAACCTGCAGCCAGGCGCTCAGGAGAAAGACGAACAGAACACGCAGGGTCATGCCGGCACCGATTGCAGCCAAGGGGATTGCCGGGGAGATTAAGTCAGTGAGGTTTCTGAAAGATGACAGTGCTCAAACTGTGGGAGCGAACTCCCACAGCGATTTGCGGAGATTGCGGTATCAGCTCAACTCAAGCCAGATCGGCGCATGGTCCGAAGGCTTTTCCATCCCGCGCAGTTCATAGTCGACACCGGCGGCTTTCACCCGTGGCAGCAAGCCATGGGACGCCAGAATCACGTCGATCCGCAGACCACGCTTCGGCTCGTCTTCAAACCCACGGCTGCGGTAGTCGAACCAGCTGAACATGTCGGTCACGTCCGGGTTCAGGTGACGGTAGCTGTCGGTCAGGCCCCAGTTTTTCAGGCGGGCCATCCACTCGCGCTCTTCCGGCAGGAAGCTGCATTTGCCGGTTTTCAACCAGCGCTTCATGTTGTCCGGGCCGATGCCGATGTCGCTGTCTTCCGGGGAGATGTTGACGTCGCCCATCACCACCAGCGGCTGCTCGTTGTGGAACTGGCTTTCCAGCAGGGCTTGCAGATCGCTGTAGAAACGCTGCTTGGCCGGGAATTTGGTCGGATGGTCGCGGCTTTCGCCCTGTGGGAAATAGCCGTTCATGATCGTCACCGGAACGCCGTTGGCGTCGGCGAAAGTGCCCCAGATAAAGCGCCGCTGCGCGTCTTCTTCATCGGTGGCGAAGCCTTTGTGCACGGCAATCGGCTCCTGGCGCGAGAGCAGGGCGACACCGTAATGGCCTTTCTGGCCGTGGAAATACACGTGATAACCCAGGGCCCGCACTTCTTCCAGCGGGAACTGGTCGTCGTGGACCTTGGTTTCCTGCAGGCCGATGACGTCCGGCTGATGCTTTTCGATCAGCGCCGCCAGCTGATGCGGGCGGGCCCGCAGTCCGTTGATGTTGAAGGAAACGATCTTCATGGTCGGCAGTCCTGGCAAAAGGGCGATGCTAGCTGACATGTAGGATCTGGGCCAGCGTGGCGGTAGTCCATATGCGCTGCTAATGTCTTTCGGGTGTGGGAACGATCCCTTCAGCCCAAGGCTCGTATAACAAGAACGGGGCCTGTTGAGTCCCGTCCAGGGAGAATAACCGTCATGCCTGAAACCCAAACCGCCATCGCCGACATTCATATGCTCGACCGCGGCTATTCCCGGGAAGCGCGATCCCTTCTTTATCAGGCTTACCGCCACGAGCCGACCTTCGCCTACCTGTTCGAAGCCGAGCGTCCGGGTTACGAGCAGCGGGTCCGCGCCACGGTGCGGGAACTGGTCAAACAGCATTTTTTGCTGGATCTGCCGGCCATCGGCCTGTTGGTCAACGACCGCTTGATCGGCATCGCCCTGATCGCGCCGCCACAACGGCGTCTGGGCGTTACCGAGAGTTGGGCCTGGCGTTTGCGCATGGTGCTGAGCACCGGTTTCCGCTGCACCCGGCGTTATCTGGAATATCACGCCGCCGTTGAAGCCTGCGTGCCGACCGACTCGGTGCACATGCTGCCGCTGCTCGGCGTGCATCCGCAATTTCAGGGCAAGCATTTCGGCGAACAACTGCTGCAAGCGGTGCACAACTGGTGCGCGGTGGACGAAAGCTCCCAAGGCGTGATCCTCGACACCGGCAACCCGCGGTATCTGGAGTTCTACAAGCGTCAGGGTTACGAGGAGATCGGCGAAGTGGCCGTCGGCCCGGTGCGCGAGCACGTGTTTTTCCACGCCAACCCGCAGGTGTTACAAACAGCAACGGGATGACCATCGAACTTTTTGGGAAATTTCCTGTTCTATCACGCTCCCAAGCCCGTGATAGCATCCGCGCCTATGAAGTTTCCAGGAAGATTTACCAGTGGCGTGCTCATGCTGTTAACCAGCTGCGCGGCGCTGGCGCAAAGTGAATTGGATGTGCGGATCAAACCGTCCAACGATGAACTGAAAGCCAATATAGAAGGCTATATCGGCAGCCTCGGCGATCGTGACGAAGAAGCCTTGCAGCGCTTCAGTCGCGGCGCCGAAGAACAGGCGCGCAAGGCCGCCCAGGCCTTGGGTTATTACCAGCCGCAGATCGAAAGTGACGTCAAGGGCGGTGAAAAACCGCGTCTGGTGCTGAACATCGATCCCGGCGAGCCGATCCGCCTGCGCAATGTGACCGTGCGCATCGACGGCCCGGCGGCCTCCCTCAAATCCTTTCGAGTCCCGAAAAGTGACGTGCTCAAGCCCGGCGCGGTACTCAACCATGGGCGTTACGAAGACGCCAAGCGGCTGATCCAGAATCAGGCCTCGCGCTATGGCTTCTTCAGCGGCCGTTTCACCAGCCAGAAATTGATGGTCGATCCCCGCGCCGGGGTCGCCGATGTCGAACTGATCTACGAAAGCGGCCCGCGTTATGCGCTGGGCAAAGTCAGCTTTGAAGGCGACACACCGTTCGACGAAGACCTGCTGCAACGCATGGTGCCGTTCAAGGCTGGCGAGCCTTATGACTCCGAGCTGATCGCCGAACTCAACCGCGACCTGCAATCGAGCGGCTATTTCGAGGGCGTGCGAGTCGACGCCGCGCCGACCGCCGCGAAAAACGACGTGATCCCGGTGGACGTCAAACTCGACACCCGCAAGCCGCGCACCATGGGTCTGGGTCTCGGTTATTCCACCGACGTCGGCCCGCGAATCAAGGCCAACTGGACCCGCCACTGGGTCAACCCGCAGGGCGACAGTTATGGCTGGGAGGCCGAACTGTCGGCGCCACGGCAAAACGTCGGCCTGTTCTACGACATCCCGCTGGACCCGCCGCTGACCGACAAGCTGCGCTGGGCCGGCGGTTATCAATACGAGGACATCGACGGTTCCGACACCTTGAGCAAGCTGCTGACCTTCGGCCCGGAATGGCACAGCAAATTGCCGAGCGGCTGGCAGCGGGTGATCTCGCTGAAATGGCAGCGCGAGGAATACCAGCTCGGCGACGACTCCGGTCTGAGCACCTTGCTGATGCCCGGCGTCAGCTATTCCTATCTCAAGAGTGACAACCGCATCGATCCGCACAATGGCTATCGCCTGACCTTCGAAAGCAAAGTGGCGAAAGAAGGTCTCGGTTCCGACAACAACCTGGTCTACGGCACGGCGCTGGTCAAAGGCCTGACCACCGTGTTCGACAAGCACCGTCTGCTCGGTCGGGTGCAGGTCGGCGGCAGCGCCACCAACGGCTACAAATCGGTACCGCCGTCGCTGCGCTTCTTCGCCGGTGGCGATCAGAGCGTGCGCGGTTACGACTATCAGAGCCTGTCCCCGGAGAACTCCGAGGGCGACCGCATCGGCGGGCGCTACATGGTGGCCGGCAGCGTCGAGTACCAATATTCGATTGCCGAAAAGTGGCGCGTGGCGACCTTCGTCGATCAGGGCAACTCCTTCAATAAACTCGAACTGCCGAACCTCAAGACCGGGGTCGGTATCGGTGTGCGCTGGGTTTCGCCGGTGGGGCCGATTCGCCTCGACCTGGCCCACGCGCTGGACGACGATGGCGGCATCCGGCTGCACTTTTCCATGGGGCCTGAGCTGTGAAGCGTGGTTTGAAAATATCGGCGCTGGCGTTGTTGTCGCTGGTGCTGCTGATTGTATTGAGCATTACCGCTGTGCTCGGAACGCAGGCCGGCAGCCGTTGGGTGCTGGGTCTGGTGCCGGGTTTGAGCGTCGACAATTTCCAGGGTCGCCTCGGCGGGCAATGGAGCGCCGATCACCTGTTGTGGCAGCAGGACAGCAGCCGCGTCGAGCTGAGCAAGCCGATCTTCGAATGGTCGCCGCTGTGCCTGACGCGCATGACCCTGTGCATCCAACAACTGAAGGCCGATACCGTCAGCCTGCAATTTCCGCCGAGCGAAGAAGTCACTGAAAGCGGTCCGATCAAGCTTCCTGATCTGCAATTGCCCGTGGCCATCGAGCTGGGCGACGTGCAGGTTGGCAGCCTGTTGTTCAACGGCAGCGAAGAGTTGAAAGGCCTGCAACTGGCGGCGCACTGGACCGCCAACGGCATGCAGATCGACAGCGTGAAACTGCAACGTGACGAGTTGAGCCTGAACCTGTCCGGCCTGTTGCAACCGACTGGCAACTGGCCGCTGAACATCACCGGTGATCTGACCTTGCCGTCGCCGGCTCCCGAGCCGTGGACGCTGGCGCTGAAAATCGACGGCGATCTGCTGAAAACCCTCAACCTGCACGCCGACAGCCGTGGTTACCTCAACGGCCAGTTGAGCGGCGAACTGCAACCGCTGGTGGAAAACCTGCCGGCCAAGGTGCGGATTACCTCGGAGGCTTTCAAGCCGAGCGCCGATCTGCCGGACACCTTGCAATTCAATCAGTTGGTATTGACCGGCGAAGGCGATCTGAAAAACGGTTACCAACTCCTCGGCAACGCCACGTTGCCTGCCGATAAAGGCCCGGTGGCGCTGTTGCTCAAGGGCAAGGTCGACGCGAAAGGTGCGCAGATTGCCAGCCTCGACCTGACGGCCAACGACAAGCAAAGCCTCAAGCTGACCGGCAATGTCGACTGGAGCAAAGGCCTCAGCGCCCAGGCCAACATCAACTGGCTGGATTTTCCGTGGCACCGGCTCTATCCGGAGATCGACGAGCCGCAGGTCACGTTGCGTACCTTCACGGGCGAAGTCTCCTACACCGACGGTCAGTACCTCGGTAACTTCGCCGCCGCCGCAGATGGGCCGGCGGGGGCGTTCACCCTGAGCAGTCCGTTCAGTGGCAATCTCAAGCAGATCTTTCTGCCACAAGTGAAACTCGAAGCCGGGCAGGGCAAGGCCGAGGGCCATGTGAACGTGCAGTTCGCCGATGGCATTGCCTGGGACACCGCGCTGGAATTGTCGGCGCTCAACCCGGCGTATTGGGTCGCGGAATTGCCGGGCACCCTGGCCGGTCCGTTGAAGAGCAAAGGCGAAATGAAAAACGAGCGCCTGAGCCTGAATGCCGACCTCGATCTGAAAGGCAAACTACGCGGTCAACCGGCGGTGCTGCAAGCCAAGGCTGACGGCGCGGGCGAGCAGTGGAATCTGAATGCCCTGCAAATCCGCCTCGGCGACAACAGCATCAACGGCAAGGGCAGTCTGCAACAGAAGCTCACCGGGCAGATCGACATCAAACTGGCTCGACTGGCCCAGCTCTGGCCGCAATTGCGCGGGCAGATCAACGGTCGGGTCGATGTCGCCGGCACGCTCAAGGCGCCTCAAGGCAAGCTCGGCCTGCAAGGTTCGCAACTGGCGTTCCAGGACAATCGCCTGCAAAGCCTCAACCTCGATGCCAACCTCGACAGCGCGCAACGGGCGAAAATCGACCTCAAGGGCAGCGGCATCCAGGCCGGCGACACGTCGCTGGGCACCCTGACCGCCAGCGCCCAGGGCGATATCAAAAACCAGAAACTCAATCTCGACCTGCTCGGGCCGAAGCTGAAACTGGCGCTGGGCCTGGACGGCAATCTGGACAAAGGCAACTGGCGCGGGCGTCTGGCCAGCGGTGACATTCAGGCCGGGGGGCAGGACTGGAAACTGCAAAACCCGGCGAAACTCGAGCGTCTGGCCGACGGCAAGATCAACTTTGGCGCCCATTGCTGGATGTCCGGCAATGCCAGCCTGTGCGGTGAAGATCAGCGCCTGATGCCGGAGCCGAAGTTGCGTTATCACCTCAAGCAATTCCCGATCGAAAGCCTGGCGCAGTGGCTGCCGAAGGATTTCGCCTGGCAGGGCAAGCTCAACGCCGACCTGCAACTGGACCTTCCGGCCAGCGGCCCGAACGGCCAGATCAATGTCGATGCCAGCGGCGGCACCCTGCGCATGAAGGAAAAGGATCAGTGGGTCGACTTCCCTTACCAGACCCTCAAGCTCACCAGCAAACTCACGCCGAAACGCATCGACACTGATCTCAACTTCGTCGGCGGCAAGCTCGGCGAGTTGATGGTGCAGGCGCAGATCAATCCGCTGCCGAAGAACAAGCCGCTCAGCGGTTCATTCCGCCTCAGCGGGCTGGATCTGTCGGTGGCGCGGCCGTTTGTGCCGATGGTCGAGAAACTCACCGGGCGCCTGAACGGCAGCGGCACGATTTCCGGCGGGCTGCTCGCGCCGCTGGTCAACGGCACCGTGCAGCTCAGCGACGGCGAAGTGTCCGGGCCGGAGTTGCCGATCGAGCTGCAAGCGTTGCAACTGCAAGCGGTGATCGCCGGTGAAGCCGTGCAATTGAACGGCGGCTGGAAAAGCGGCAAGAGCGGGCAGGGCAGTCTGAACGGCAACATCGCCTGGGGTCAGGCGCTGGTGGTGGATCTGGCGCTCAAGGGCACGCAATTGCCGGTGACGGTCGAGCCCTACGCCAAACTGGAAGTGGCGCCGGACCTGAAGATTTCCATGGCCGGCGATGAGCTGGCGATTGCCGGCAAGGTGCTGGTACCGAAAGGCGAAATCACCGTGCGCGAACTGCCGCCATCGACGGTGAAAGTCTCCGATGACACGATCATCGTCGGCGCGCAGACCGAAGAGGGCAAACCGCCGCTGGCGATGAAAATGGACATCGACGTGGTGGTCGGTGAGGACAAACTGAGCTTCGCCGGATTCGGCCTGACCGCCAACCTGCAAGGCCACGTGCACATCGGTGACAACATGGACACCCGTGGCGAGCTGTGGCTCAACGACGGCAAATACCGCGCCTACGGTCAGCGCCTGACGGTGCGTCGCGCGCGTCTGCTGTTTGCCGGGCCGATCGATCAGCCGTATCTGGACATCGAAGCGATTCGCCAGACCGATGATGTGATCGCTGGTATCCGCCTGAGCGGCAGCGCCGAGCAGCCGACTACGCAGATCTTCTCGGAACCGGCGATGAGCCAGGAACAGGCGCTGTCCTATCTGGTGCTGGGACGTCCGCTGAGCACCACTGGCGAGGACAACAACATGCTCGCGCAAGCGGCGCTCGGTCTGGGTCTGATGGGCAGTTCCGGGGTCACCAGCAGTCTGGCCAGTGACTTGGGCATTCAGGACTTCCAGCTCGACACCCAGGGCAGCGGCAACACCACCAGCGTGGTGGCCAGCGGTAACATCTCCGAGAAACTCAGCCTGCGTTACGGCGTCGGCGTGTTCGAGCCGGCCAACACCATCGCCCTGCGTTACAAGCTGAGCAAAAAGGTCTACCTCGAAGCCGCCAGCGGCGTGGCCAGTTCGCTGGACATCTTCTACAAGCGGGATTTCTAGCCCGTGTTCCCCCTGGCCGGATCGTGTCACCACGATCCGGCTTTTTCTGGATGTATTAGACTGATCGCAGCTTGAAGGGCGCCGTTTGCGGCTGCCCGAAACGCCCTGGGGGGCGCCTATGGTTCGTTTGAGTATGGTCTTGCTCGGTCACGATTTTGTCCGTCGGCGCTGGTCAGCTCTGGCATTGACCGGCGTTGTCTGGGGCGCGGCCGGTGTGGCCATCTTCATCGATGCGCTGGACGGCGTGCTGTATTTTCCGCTGCATGTGTTCGGCTATTTGCTGTTGCTCGAAGCCCTGATCATTTTGCTGGTGCCGGCCCCGAAAACCGGCACGGCGGCGGCTTTGCGCAAGGCTCGCGGTCTGGCGTTTCTGCTGCTGGGGCTGCTGATCGTCGACCGACAGCATGCTGCCGGTGTGATTCTCGCGGTGCTGTTCGGTGCGGCTTTTCTGCTCGATGGCGGTTTTCGACTGGCGGCTGCGGTGGTGGTGCGCTTTGTCGGTTGGCGAATGTCACTGCTGGTGGCGCTGTTCGAGATCGGCTTTGGCGTGTTCATCCTCGAACCGTATCCGAGCCTCTATAAGGGGACGGTGCCGTTCTGCATTGGCATGAGCATCTTTCTTTCGGGCTGTGCCTTGTTGCAGCAGGCATTGCGGTTCAAGAACAGACCGTCGCCGGTGACGCCTCCTCCGGTTCATGCGCCTGCCGACAACGGCGCAATGGTGATCCATGTCTGGACACCCAGCGGTACCGTTGAAGACACCCTGGTGCGCAATCGGTTGCTCAATCGTTATATCGCGGCGGTCGATATCAACGGCGTCATATCTGCCGGCCACGCGGCAATGGAATGTGGGCCGGACATTTACATCAGCCATTACCCGCTGGACGATATCGATCGCTCGGCGGGGGATTTCGTGCGTTTGCTGCGGGCCACGCCGAACAACGATGTGGCCGGACGGTTTCTGCTGGACTACGCGAGCGAGGTTGCCGACTGGTGCCCGTCGTCGGTTCAGGTCAGTTTCGTGCACTACGACGCCGCGCGGCTTCAGGCGTTCTGGGCGGATTATCGGCAGAACACCACCTACAACCTCACCAGTCGCAATTGTTCGAGTGCCGTTGCGCACAGCCTGGAAGCTGCCCTTGAGGGTGCGATGAACCGCGGGCATTCGAGCATGCTGGATTTTGCCCGGGTCATCATCAGTCCTGAATTCTGGGTCGCGGCCCAAGTGCGCAAGCGCGCTGAGGCCATGGCCTGGACGCCGGGCCTGGTGCTTGATTATGCGCGGGCGTTGCATGCCGCCATCGAGCCGGCACCGCCGGGCTGGCACGGTATTTACGCGGGAGCCAGGCGTGCCTGCGGGTATGTGGCAACTGCGTTGCGTGGGCGTGAAGTCCATCCCCTTCAACCGCCACCGATGAATCACCCCTCCGACAAATCCTGAACGGCTCTACACCGAGTCGCTGCCTTCGCGAGCAAGCTCGCTCCCACATTGATTCGTGCAGACATGAGATCCCTGTGGGAGCGAGCTTGCTCGTGAAGGCATTCGCCTGGGTCCCCGAAAAACCGAGTCCAGTGGTCAACTAATTACAAAGCAACCTAACTATTACGTTGACATTCGCTGCCTAGGCAGTAACATCTCGACATACATTCACTGCCTAGGCAGTTATTAGGTGAGCACATGAAGCATTTCACCCCAGACGAATTCAAGCATTGCCATCTCGGCCTGTTGCTCGGCCGTGCCGCCTTGCTCAAGGACAAGATCATCGACACCCACATGGAACCCCACGGCATCACCGCCGCGCAGTTCAAGGTGTTGATCATCATGGCCCAGTTCGGCGTCGACACCCCGGCCGAGCTGTGCCGGCACCTGTCGCTGGACAGCGGTTCGATGACTCGCATGCTCGACCGTCTGGAGCAGAAAGGTTTCCTGGTTCGCCAACGCAGCGAAGGCGATCGCCGTCAGGTGCAACTCAAGCTCACCGAGCAGGGCCAGCAACTGGCCGATCGCCTGCCGCACATCGGCGCCGATGCCATGAATGAACTGGCCGGCGCCGTGACCCCGGACGAGTTGAAAACCCTGGAATACATCCTCAAGAAAATTTTGCTGGCAGCCGGTGACCCGATCACCATCCAGCGGTTAGGTGAACACAATGAGCGGTAAAACCTTGCGCAGCAGCCTGACATTGGTGCTGTCGGCGATGATCCTCGCCGGTTGCGCCAACTACAGTGGCCTCGATACCCAGGGCGCCAGCCTCGACGCGAAAACCCTGCAGACCGGGCAATCGCTCAACGGCGTCACCCTGTCCCAGGCCGCCTGGCCGAAGAGCGACTGGTGGACCAGCCTCGGCGATCCACAGCTCGACGGTCTGATCCGCGAAGCCCTGAAAGACAGCCCGGACATGCAGATCGCCGACGCCCGCGCCCATCAGGCCAGCGCCGCCGCGTACGCCGCCGATGCCGAGCGTTATCCGACCCTCGACGCCAGCGCCGGTATCAGCCGTTCGCGTCTGGCCAAGGATCAGGACCCGCGAGGGCAGGGCGATGCCTACGCCACCGTGCGCAACATCAGCGCCGGCTTCAATTACAACTTCGACCTGTGGGGCGGTCAGCGTGACGCCTGGGAATCCGCACTCGGTCAGGCCCGTGCCGCCGAAGTCGACCGTCAGGCCGCGCAACTGACCCTGGCTGCCGACGTGGCCCGGGCCTACAGCGATCTGGGTCAGGCGCACATCGTTTATGACCTGGCCAACGAAGACCTCAAACGCACCAAACAGATGCTCGACTTGAGCCAGCGCCGGTTGAGCTCGGGGATCGACAGCCAGTACCAGTTCCAGCAGACCCAAAGCCTGGAAGCCAGCTCCGAAGCCAGCCTGATCGACGCCGAAAAACGCCTGAACAGCGCAAAAAACGCCCTGGCCGTACTGCTCGGCAAAGGCCCGGATCGCGGCAACGAAATCGCTCGGCCGAAAGTCCTGCAAGCCAGCGCCGTGGCATTGCCATCGGTGCTGCCGGCGGAACTGCTGGGCCGTCGCCCGGATCTGGTCGCCGCGCGCTGGCGTGTCGAGGCAGCGAGCAAGGACATCGACTCGGCCAAGACCCGCTTCTATCCCAACTTGAACCTGTCGGCTTCCGCCGGTGCCGAATCCTTGTTGGGGGACGCGATGTTCGGTTCCGCCAGTCGCTTCTTCAACATTGCCCCGACGATTTCGGTGCCGATCTTCGATGGCGGACGCCTGCGCGCCAACCTCGATGCCCGCGACGCCGATTACGACCTCGCCGTGGCGCAGTACAACAAAAGCCTGGTGAAAGCCCTGGGCGATGTCAGCGACACGATCAACCAGTTGCGCGACATCGGCCGGCAGATCGGCGCCCAGCAGCACGCGACCGAGATTGCCCAGGACTCTTACAACACCGTCGTCCAGCGTTACGGTTCCGGCATAGGCAACTACCTGGACGTGCTCAGCATCGAGCAGCAATTGCTGCAGGCCCAGCGTCAGCTGGCCAACCTGAATGCCGAGCAGATCGACCTGTCGATTCAACTGATGCAAGCGCTGGGCGGCGGCTTCCAGGGGCAAACCCTGACCGCAGCCAACGCCACCCCAGCCACGCCGCACAACTAATTCAAGGTACTTGTCATGGCCACTGCCGAAAACACACAAGCTCAAGACAACTCCCAGGACACTGGCAACCCGCGCAAACGCAAGGTGATGCTGCTGGTGCTGGCCGTTGTGGTTGCCCTCGCCGGTGCCGGTGTCTGGGCGTATCACGAATTCATCGGGCGCTGGAGCGAAAGCACCGACGACGCCTACGTCAACGGCAACGTGGTGGAAATCACCCCGCTGGTGACCGGCACCGTGGTCAGCATCGGCGCCGACGACGGCGATCTGGTGCATGAAGGCCAGGTGCTGATCAACTTCGACCCGAACGACGCCGAAGTCGGCCTGCAAAGTGCCAAGGCCAATCTGGCCCGCACCGTACGTCAGGTGCGCGGCTTGTACAGCAACGTTGACGGCATGAAGGCCCAGGTCAACGCGCAACAGGCCGAAGTGCAGAAAGCCCAGGACAACTTCAACCGCCGGAAAAATCTCGCGGCCGGCGGGGCGATTTCCCAGGAAGAACTGTCCCACGCCCGCGATGACCTGACCTCGGCACAGAACGCCCTGGCCAACGCCAAACAGCAACTGAAGACCACCAGCGCGCTGGTCGATGACACCGTGGTCTCGTCGCACCCGGACGTGATGGCCGCCGCGGCGCAACTGCGTCAGGCCTACCTGACCAACGCTCGCAGCACCTTGATTGCGCCGGTCACTGGTTATGTCGCCAAGCGCACCGTGCAACTTGGCCAGCGTGTGCAGCCGGGCACTGCGCTGATGGCGGTGATTCCCCTGGATCAGCTGTGGATCGACGCCAACTTCAAGGAAACCCAGCTGCGTGACATGCGCATCGGCCAACCGGTGGAGATCGAGTCGGACATCTACGGCAGCGACGTGAAGTTCAGCGGCACCATCGACAGCCTCGGCGCGGGCACCGGCAGCGCGTTCGCCCTGTTGCCGGCGCAGAACGCCACCGGTAACTGGATCAAGATCGTGCAACGTGTGCCGGTACGGATTCACGTCAACGCCGAGGAGCTGGCCAAACACCCGCTGCGCGTCGGTCTGTCGACCAATGTCGAGGTCAATCTGCACGATCAGAGCGGCCCGGTACTGGCCCAGCAGCCGCCGCAAAAGGCCTCGTTCAGCACCAACGTCTACGACCGCCAACTGGCCGAAGCCGACGCGATGATCACCCAGTTGATCCACGACAACAGCGCGGCGGTCAGCAAGACCGCGCAACGCTGATTCCCTTCCTCTGTGGGAGCGAGCTTGCTCGCGAAAGCGGTGTGTCATTCAGCATTAATTTATCTGACAGACCGCCATCGCGAGCAAGCTCGCTCCCACAAAGGTGACTGCGTCTGTAACAAGCGCGGCACCCGCCGAGTTCCAAAGGATTCGCGATGAGCAATAACGCCTCTTTTACGCCGCCCAGCCTGTTGCTCAGCACCATCGGCCTGTCGCTGGCGACCTTCATGCAGGTACTCGACACCACCATCGCCAACGTGGCGCTGCCGACCATTTCCGGCAACCTCGGCGTGAGTTCGGAGCAGGGCACCTGGGTCATCACCTCGTTCGCCGTGAGCAACGCCATTGCGCTGCCGCTCACCGGCTGGCTGAGCCGTCGCTTCGGCGAGGTGAAGCTGTTTCTGTGGGCGACCATCCTGTTCGTGCTGGCCTCGTTCCTCTGCGGTATTTCCACGTCGATGCCGGAACTGATCGGCTTCCGCGTGCTGCAAGGCCTGGTGGCCGGGCCGTTGTACCCGATGACCCAGACGCTGTTGATTGCGGTCTATCCGCCGGCGAGGCGAGGCATGGCCCTGGCGTTGCTGGCGATGGTCACGGTGGTGGCGCCGATTGCCGGGCCGATCCTCGGCGGCTGGATCACCGACAGTTACAGCTGGCCGTGGATCTTCTTCATCAACGTGCCGATCGGGATCTTCGCGGTAATGGTGGTGCGCCAGCAGCTGGCCAAGCGCCCGGTGGTCACCAGCCATCAGCCGATGGATTACGTCGGGCTGATCACGCTGATCATCGGCGTGGGCGCGTTGCAGGTGATCCTCGACAAGGGCAATGACCTGGACTGGTTCGAGTCGAACTTCATCATCATTGGCGCGGCAATTTCGGTGATTGCGCTGGCTGTATTCGTGATCTGGGAAATGACCGATCAACATCCAGTGGTCAACCTGCGGCTGTTCGCCCACCGCAACTTCCGCATCGGTACGCTGGTGCTGGTGTTGGGTTACGCCGGATTCTTCGGCATCAACCTGATCCTGCCGCAGTGGTTGCAGACCCAGATGGGCTACACCGCGACCTGGGCCGGTCTGGCGGTGGCACCGATCGGCATTCTGCCGGTGCTGCTGTCACCGTTTGTCGGCAAGTACGCGCACAAGTTTGACCTGCGTCTGCTGGCCGGGCTGGCGTTCCTGGCGATCGGCCTGAGCTGCTTCATGCGTGCCGAGTTCACCAACGAGGTGGACTTCCAGCACATCGCCCTGGTGCAGTTGTTCATGGGGATTGGTGTGGCGCTGTTCTTCATGCCGACCTTGAGCATTCTGATGTCGGACTTGCCGCCGAGCCAGATTGCCGATGGCGCGGGTCTGGCGACGTTCCTGCGGACACTGGGCGGCAGTTTTGCGGCGTCGTTGACTACGTGGATCTGGATTCGCCGGGCGGATCAGCATCATGCCTATATGAGCGAGAGCATCAGCACTTATGAGCCGGCGACCCGTGAGGCGTTGAATCAGTTGGGCGGGGCGAGCAATCCGGCGTATGCGCAGCTGGATCATGTGTTGACCAGTCAGGCGTATATGCTTTCCACCGTGGATTACTTCACGTTGTTGGGGTGGGGGTTTATGGGGTTGATTCTGATTGTTTGGCTGGCGAAACCGCCGTTTGCTGCGAAGGCAGGGCCTGCGGCTTCCGGGCACTAAGATCAAGAGCTTTCCCTCACCCTAACCCTCTCCCGGAGGGAGAGGGGACTGACCGAGGTGGATGTGCGAGGTACATCGACCTGAGATGTCGAGTTGAACTCAGGGCTTGAAGAGTCTGGCTTGCGAGCTCGAGTCAAACTCAGGTTTTGAACAGCATGAAGATCGGCTCCCTTTCCCCCTCGCCCCCTTGGGGAGAGGGCTGGGGTGAGGGGTGGATCTCAGCCGTTAGACAATGCCAGAGGTGGTAAGAAGTCAAACGGCGCCAGCGCAAACCCATTCTCATCCACCTGCAACGCCCAACCCTGACGATCCCAATCCCCCAGCACAATCCGCTTCGCCGCCTGATCGCCGATCTGCAACTTGTGGATCGCCGGGCGATGGGTGTGCCCGTGAATCAGGGTTTTCACCCCGTATTCCTGCATGATCCGCGGAATTTCCTCCGGCGTGACATCGACGATGTCATTGGCCTTCATCCGCGTCTGCGCCCGGCTTTCGCTGCGCAACTTGCGCGCCAGTTTGTGGCGGGTGCGCAAGGGCAGGTTGCGCAGGATGAACAGACTGATCGGGTTGCGCAGGTAACGGCGCAGCTTCATATAGGCTTCGTCGCGGGTGCACAGGCTGTCGCCATGCATCAGCAGCACCGGTTCGCCGTAAAACTGCACGACACTCGGGTCCTTCAACAGCGTGCAGCCGGCCTGCTTGCAGAAGGCCTTGCCGAGCATGAAGTCGCGATTGCCGTGCATCAGAAAAATGGCCGTGCCGCTGTCGCTGAGTTCGCGCAGGGCCTGGCAGATGGAACGCTGGAAGGGGGTCATGGCGTCGTCGCCAATCCACGCCTCGAAAAAGTCGCCCAGAATGTACAACGCACTCGCCGAGCGGGCGCGTCCGGCGAGCAAATCCAGAAACGCCCGGGTGATGTCCGGGCGCTCCTCTTCCAGATGCAAGTCTGAAATCAGCAGTATCACGCTTCGATGATCTCGGCTTTCTCGATGATCACGTCGTCTGCTGGTACGTCCTGGTGGCCTGCCTTGGACGTGGTGGAAACGCCTTCGATCTTGTCGACAACGTCGGTGCCCGAAACCACTTTACCGAACACGGCATAACCCCAGCCCTGAGCGGTCTTGGAGGTGTGGTTGAGGAAGCTGTTGTCGGTGGCGTTGATGAAGAACTGAGCCGAGGCCGAATGCGGATCCATGGTGCGAGCCATGGCCAGGGTGTATTTCTCGTTCTTCAGGCCGTTGTCGGCTTCGTTCTGGATGCTCGGGCTCTTGTCTTTCTTTTCTTTCATGCCTGGCTCGAAACCGCCGCCCTGGATCATGAAGCCTTTGATGACGCGGTGAAACACGACGTTCTCGTAGTGACCCTTTTTCACGTATTCGATGAAGTTTGCCGCGGTGATCGGGGCTTTTTCAGCGTTCAGTTCGATGACGATGTCACCGAAGTTGGTGGTCAGTTTTACTTGAGTCATGATCGCTACTCTTTATAAGGAATTCGTGGGCATTGGAGCATTTCGCCCCTTGCCGGTTCAGCCCGTGAGGGCCAAGGTGCGCAGTTTAGCGTGACAGGCGCGAATTTCGAGGCTGTTTTTCAAAACCCGGTGATTAAATGCATTCCTTTTAAGCCCTGCTCTGTCAGGGGCTTGACAGCATCGGCTATGATAGCGGCTTTGTTTTGTCAGGCCCGTGTCCCGGCCGCGCACTGTACGTTCAAGGATCCTATGAGCAAGCCCACTGTCGACCCTACCTCGAATTCCAAGACCGGCCCCGTTACGCCGGTCAATTTCCTGCGCCCGATCATCCAGGCGGACCTGGACTCGGGTAAGCACACGCAGATCGTCACCCGTTTCCCGCCTGAGCCCAACGGCTACCTGCACATCGGCCACGCCAAGTCGATCTGTGTGAACTTCGGCCTGGCCCAGGAGTTCGGCGGCGTCACTCACCTGCGTTTCGACGACACCAACCCGGCCAAGGAAGACCAGGAATACATCGACGCGATCGAAAGCGACGTCAAATGGCTGGGCTTCGAATGGTCCGGCGAAGTGCGCTATGCCTCGCAATATTTCGACCAGTTGCACGACTGGGCCGTCGAGCTGATCAAGGCCGGCAAGGCCTACGTCGACGACCTGACCCCTGAGCAAGCCAAGGAATACCGTGGCAGCCTGACCGAGCCTGGCAAGAACAGCCCGTTCCGCGACCGTTCGGTGGAAGAGAACCTGGACTGGTTCGCCCGCATGCGCGCCGGCGAGTTCCCGGACGGTGCCCGCGTATTGCGCGCCAAGATCGACATGGCCTCGCCGAACATGAACCTGCGCGACCCGATCATGTACCGCATCCGCCACGCCCATCACCATCAGACCGGTGACAAGTGGTGCATCTACCCGAACTACGACTTCACCCACGGTCAGTCGGACGCCATCGAAGGCATCACCCACTCGATCTGCACCCTGGAGTTCGAAAGCCATCGTCCGCTGTACGAGTGGTTCCTCGACGCACTGCCAGTACCGGCGCACCCGCGTCAGTACGAGTTCAGCCGTCTGAACCTCAACTACACCATCACCAGCAAGCGCAAGCTCAAGCAACTGGTTGACGAGAAACACGTCAACGGCTGGGACGATCCGCGCATGTCGACGCTGTCGGGCTTCCGCCGCCGTGGCTACACCCCGGCGTCGATCCGCAACTTCTGCGACATGATCGGCACCAACCGTTCCGACGGCGTGGTCGACTTCGGCATGCTCGAATTCAGCATCCGTCAGGACCTCGACGCGAACGCCCCGCGCGCCATGTGCGTGCTGCGTCCGTTGAAAGTCGTGATCACCAACTACCCGGAAGACCAGGTCGACAACCTCGAACTGCCGCGTCATCCGCAGAAAGAAGAACTCGGCGTGCGCAAGTTGCCATTCGCCCGTGAAATCTACATCGACCGCGATGACTTCATGGAAGAGCCGCCAAAAGGCTACAAGCGCCTGGAGCCGAACGGCGAAGTGCGTCTGCGCGGCAGCTACGTGATCCGTGCCGACGAAGCGATCAAGGACGCCGACGGCAACATCGTCGAGCTGCGTTGCTCGTACGATCCGGACACCCTGGGCAAGAACCCTGAAGGCCGCAAGGTCAAGGGCGTGATCCACTGGGTGCCGGCCGCTGCCAGCATCGAGTGCGAAGTGCGTCTGTACGATCGCCTGTTCCGTTCTCCGAACCCGGAGAAGGCCGAAGACAGCGCGAGTTTCCTGGACAACATCAACCCTGACTCACTGCAAGTGCTGACCGGTTGTCGTGCCGAGCCTTCGCTGGGCAATGCACAGCCGGAAGACCGTTTCCAGTTCGAGCGCGAAGGCTACTTCGTCGCGGATATCAAGGACTCGAAACCAGGCCAGCCGGTATTCAACCGTACCGTGACCCTGCGCGATTCGTGGGGCCAGTGATCAAGTCTTAAGGAAACACCGTGCTTACGATCTACAACACGCTCACCAAGAGCAAAGAAGTCTTCAAGCCGCTGGATGGCAACAAGGTGCGCATGTACGTCTGCGGGATGACCGTGTACGACTACTGCCACCTGGGCCACGGCCGCAGCATGGTCGCGTTCGACCTGGTGACCCGCTGGTTGCGGTTCAGCGGTTATGACCTGACCTACGTGCGCAACATCACCGACATCGACGACAAGATCATCAACCGGGCCAACGAGAACGGCGAGTCGTTCGAAGCGTTGACCGAGCGCATGATCGCGGCGATGCACGAAGACGAAGCGCGCCTGAACATCAAGAAGCCGGACATGGAGCCGCGCGCCACGGATCACATTCCTGGCATGCACGCGATGATCCAGACCCTGATCGACAAGGGTTACGCCTACGCCCCGGGCAATGGCGACGTGTACTACCGCGTCGGCAAGTTCATGGGCTACGGCAAGCTCTCGCGCAAGAAGATCGAAGACCTGCGCATCGGTGCGCGGATCGAGGTCGACGAAGCCAAGGAAGATCCGCTGGACTTCGTGCTCTGGAAAGGCGTCAAGCCGGGCGAGCCGAGCTGGGAATCGCCGTGGGGCGCCGGGCGTCCGGGCTGGCACATCGAGTGCTCGGTGATGTCCACCTGCTGCCTGGGTGAGACCTTCGATATTCATGGCGGCGGCAGCGACCTCGAGTTCCCGCACCATGAAAACGAAATCGCCCAGAGCGAAGCGGCCACCGGCAAGACCTACGCCAACGCGTGGATGCATTGCGGCATGATCCGTATCAATGGCGAGAAGATGTCCAAGTCCTTGAACAACTTCTTCACCATTCGCGACGTGCTCGACAAGTACCACCCGGAAGTCGTGCGTTACCTGCTGGTGTCGAGCCACTACCGCAGCGCGATCAACTATTCGGAAGACAACCTCAAGGACGCCAAGGGCGCACTGGAGCGTTTCTACCACGCGTTGAAAGGCCTGCCGAACGTGGCGCCGGCTGGTGGCGAAGCGTTCGTCGAGCGTTTCACCACGGTGATGAACGACGACTTCGGCACCCCTGAAGCCTGCGCGGTGCTGTTCGAGATGGTGCGTGAGATCAACCGTCTGCGCGAGAGCGATCTCGATGCGGCGGCCGGTCTGGCAGCGCGCCTGAAAGAACTGGCCAGCGTGCTGGGTGTGTTGCAGCTCGAAGCCGATGATTTCCTGCAGGCTGGCGCCGAAGGGCGTGTCGATGCAGCCGAAGTCGAGGCGCTGATCGCTGCGCGTCTGGCGGCTCGTGCCGGCAAGGACTGGGCCGAATCCGACCGCATCCGCGACCAGCTCACCGCCATGGGCGTGGTGCTGGAAGACGGCAAGGGCGGCACGACCTGGCGTCTGGCTGACTGATTGCTGCGCCTGTTACAAACAAAACCCGCCTTGTGCGGGTTTTTGTTTTTCTGCTGGCTGGGAGATTTGTGCCGTTCCGAGATTACGCCCTCACCCTAACCCTCTCCCCCAGGAGAGGGGACTGATTGAGGGATGCACGGGAGTTTCGCTGACCTGAAATGCGTGCTGTGAATCCATAATCGACTCGGTCTTTCAGGTCGATGGATAGCGTCAGACATCTCGGTCGACTCCCTCTCCCTCCGGGAGAGGGCTGGGGTGAGGGGTTGCTTTTGACGTTCGCGTAGGTCCTGATGTCGCACGCAGCAGGAAGCTCATCAGCGGCGAATCCAACAACGGAGACATCATGGCAAACCACTATCGCGAACTCCTGACAACCCCCGGCGCAACCGGGTTGGTGCTCGCGAGCTCCATCGCCCGGCTGCCCCAGGCAATGATCGGCATCGGCATCATCACCATGCTGGTGCAGCAGACCAGCGTTTACTGGCTGGCCGGCGCAGTCGCCGGCACGTTTACCCTGGCCAACGCGCTGCTCGGCCCGCGCATCTCGAAACAGGTTGATCAGCATGGCCAGAGCCGCGTGCTGCCCATCGTCACGGTTTTCAGCATCGTCATGTTGCTGGCGCTGATTGTGGCCGTGCACCTGAGGGCGCCCGCCGCGTTGTTTTTTGTGCTGGCGGCACTGGCGGGAACGATGCCGAGCATGCCGTCAATGATCCGCGCACGCTGGACGCAGCTATTTCGTGGCAAACCGCAGCTGCACACCGCGTTCTCGCTGGACACGGTCCTCACCGAACTGGCTTACATCGTCGGCCCCCCACTGGCGATCGGTTTGAGCGTGAGTTTCTTTGCGGAAGCCGGGCCGCTGGTGGCGGTAGGGCTGCTGGCCGTCGGCGTGACGGCGTTTCTCATGCAGCGTCAGACCGAACCGAAAGTGGTGGCGGGCAACCGGAAAAACAGCGGTTCAACCCTGCTGATTCCCGGCGTTCGCACCATTGTCCTCGCGCTGCTGGCGATGGGGGCCATTGGCGGGTCGATCGATGTCGCCGTTGTGGCCTTCGCCAATGCGCAAGGCTGGCCATCGGCTGCCACCTTCATCCTCGCCGCCTATGCATTCGGCTCGCTGGTGGCAGGCTTGACCTTCGGCGCGTTGCGGGTTTCGCTGGCGATTGAAAAACAGTTCTTTATCGGAATATTGGTCACGGCAGTCACCGGCGTATTGCCGGTGTTCTCACCGGACGTTTATGTCCTGTCCGCGATGTTGTTTATCGCCGGCATCTCGTTTGCGCCGACCATGGTGGTGGTCATGAAGCTGGGGACGATCATCATCCCGGCGGCGAGAATGACCGAAGGGCTGACGTGGATGACCACCGGGATCAGCATCGGCGTGGCGCTCGGCGGCATGCTGGCGGGGCTGGTGATTGATGCTTACGGCGCGCGGGCAGGGTTCGGCGTTGCGATAGCCGCAGGTCTGATGATGATGGTTGTGGTGCTGATGGGGCTGCGGACGTTGGCGGCCGCATCGGCTGCGCCTGTTGAGCAAGCCTTTTCACCCTCACCCTAGCCCTCTCCCCCAGGAGAGGGTAGCGATTGGGGGATGTTCGAGAGGTACACCGACTTGAACGATTTGCGCCGAATCCATAATCGACTGGTTTTTCAGGTCGATCTAAAACGCAAGACACCTCGGTTGGCTTCCACTCCCGCAGGAGAGGGCTGGGGTGAGGGGCAGGGGTTTACTCAACCTTCAAGTTGTCGCAACCGCTTGTAGAGGGTATTGCGGCTCACCCCCAACCGTCGCGCCAGATGGGAAATGTTGCCCCCGGCCAACTGCAACTCCCGGTTCAACGCCTCGGCATCGTTCAAGTCGATGCCCAGCGGCTCGGCCACTTCCACTGGCTCCATTTCCAGATCGACAAAAAAGTCGTCCGGCAAATGCTCGGGCCGAATCGGTTGTTCCTCGGCCATCGCCAGCGCCACCTGCATCACGCTGCTGACCTGACGCAGATTGCCCGGCCACGGGTGCCGTTCAAACAAGTCCAGCACCTCGCGACTCAATCCTGCCCACTGCGACGGCTCGCGATGTTGCTCCCACAACCGTTTGAACAGCGCCTGCTTGTCACTGCGCTCGCGAAGCGGTGGCAGTTCGAGGGTCAAGCCGCCGATGCGGTAGTACAAGTCCTCGCGAAAACGCCCCAGTTGCACCTGTTCCCTGAGCGAACGGTTGGTGGCGGAGATGATCCGCAGATCCACCGGAAACAGCTCGCTGCTGCCCACCGGTTGCACGCAGCGCTCCTGCAACACGCGCAACAGGCGAGCCTGAGTCGGCAGCGGCATGTCGCCGATTTCATCGAGGAACAGCGTGCCCTTGTCGGCCTTGCGGATCAGCCCGATGCTGCCTTTCTGGTTGGCGCCGGTGAACGCGCCTTTCTCGTAGCCGAACAGCTCGGACTCCACCAGTTCGGCGGGGATCGCCGCGCAGTTGACGGCGATGAACGCCTGTTTGCTGCGAGAGCTGGCCTGATGCAGAGCCTTGACGAAGACTTCCTTGCCGACCCCGGTTTCCCCGTGAATCAGCAGCGGAATGTCCTTTTCCAGCAGGCGTTCGGCCTGGCGCACGGCTTTTTCCACGCGACTGTCGCCGAAGTGCAATGTGCTCAGACTGATGGCCGTCGGTACGGCGACTTTCGGTTCAGCGGTTCTGGTTTCAGCAAAGACCCGCGCCTGTATAGGCGCCTGTTTAGGCCGTTTCAACAAACACTGGAAACGATTGCGCCCGGAGGTCTGCAAGGCAAACGGCAAACCGTCAGGCTGATTGATCAACTCCAGCACCGACACCTTGAACAGGCTTTCAACGCTGACCCGCGACAACCGCACGCCCAACAGATTGTCGGCCCGACGGTTGGCCGACAGCACCTGACCGCTCTCATCAAAGATCAACAGCCCGGCCCACTGGCTGTCGAGGTTGTTCAGCCCGGTGTTGAAGGTCAGTTGAAAGTGCTGGCCATGGAACAGGTTGAGGATCAGCCGGTTCTCCACGGTCTGGCTCATCATCTTGACCATGCCGAGGGTGTGCGATGGCGGCAGATAGCTGTCGCTGGACACATCGAGCACGGCGATGACCTTGCGCTCGGCATCGAAAATCGGCGCGGCGGAACCGGTCATGAAGCGGTTGGCCTTGAGAAAGTGTTCATCGTGTTCAATGTGCACCGCCTGCTCGCAGGCCAGCGCCGTGCCGATGGCGTTGGTGCCGCTGGCGCGCTCGACCCAACTGGCGCCGGCCTGAAAACCGCGCGCCAGGTTCGGCTCGATAAAGCGCTGGGTGCCCCAGGACGTCAGCACCTGGCCCTGATTGTCGGCCAGCATGATCAGGCAGTTGGAGTTGCTCAGGATGTTCTCGTAATACGGCAGCACTTCCTGGTGGGTGGTCTGCACCAGCGAATGATGGCGGTCAAGCAACTGCGCGATGCCGGCGGCGGGCAACTGATCGAAGGCCGGGGCGCTTTGGTGATTGAGACCGAAGGCACGGCAACGGGACCAGGAGTCCTGGACGATGGCGTCGTGGGAAAGCGGCGGGGCAGGTGCGGCCATGATTGGCAGTCTCTGAAGGGTGCTTTGTTGTTTTTGTTATGGCTCGTTCGACGAGCAAAAAGCATCCATAGAGTGTTGTTCACTATTGTTCATTGTCAATCGCCCGACTGTTCAATTGTTCAGTCGCGACTGTTCACTTGTGTTCAGCTACGAACCACGGTTTGCGTGGCTTTCAGCGAATTCGACGGCAAATCAACAGCTTGCCGTTTCTGGCACGAATGTCGCTCTACAGGACAGGTCGCTTGACTCCAATAATAAAAAGGCCGAGCCATGTCACTCACCCTGGAGCACGTCAGCCGCACCGTCGAGGGCCAGACCTGGATCGACGATGCGAGCCTGAAATTCGAACCTGGATCCTTCAACGTTTTGCTCGGGCGCACGCTGTCCGGCAAGACCAGTCTGATGCGCCTGATGGCCGGTCTGGACAAGCCCGACAGCGGCCGCATACTGATGAACGGCGTCGACGTCACCCAGCGCCCGGTGCGTCTGCGCAACGTGTCGATGGTCTATCAGCAGTTCATCAATTACCCGACCATGACGGTGTTCGAGAACATCGCCTCGCCGCTGCGCCAGGCCGGGATCTCCAACGAGCAGATCCAGAGCAAGGTGCAGGAAACCGCGAAGATGCTGCGCATCGAGAAGTTTCTGAAGCGCTATCCGCTGGAACTGTCCGGCGGCCAGCAACAGCGCACGGCCATGGCCCGGGCGCTGGTCAAGGATGCCGAGCTGATCCTGTTCGACGAGCCGCTGGTCAATCTCGACTACAAACTGCGCGAAGAACTGCGCCAGGAAATGCGCGAGCTGTTCAAGGCCCGCCACACCATCGCCATCTACGCCACCACCGAACCCAACGAAGCGCTGGCGCTGAGCGGCACCACGACCATTCTGCACGAGGGTCGGGTGATCCAGAGCGGCCCGTCGACCGAGGTCTATCACCAGCCGCAAACGGTGCTGGCCGCCGAATTGTTTTCCGAGCCGCCGATCAACCTGATGCCGGGGCGCATCGCCGGCAACGAAGTGAGTTTCGCCAACTTCGTGCACTTCCCGTTGAATGTCGATCTGCGGCCGGTGGGCGAGGGCGAGTTCCGTTTTGGCGTGCGTCCGAGCCACATCTCGCTGGTGCCGAGCAACGACGACGACCTGGAACTGGCGGTGACCGTCGAGGTGGCGGAAATCAGCGGTTCGGAAACCTTCCTCCACGTGCGCAACGAGCATTTCCTGCTGGTGCTGCACTTGCCGGGGGTTCACGAATACGACGTCGATGCGCCGATCCGCATCTATATCCCGACCCATAAACTGTTTGTGTTCGATGCGCAGGGCCGTCTGGTGCAGGCACCGGGCCGGCGCGTCGCGAGGGTTGCCTGATGGCCGAAATCCGTTTGCAGCACCTCGCCCACAGCTACAGCAAAACCCCGAGCGGGCCCGAGGATTACGCGATCCGCGAGATGGACCACATCTGGGAGCAGGGCGGCGCCTATGCCTTGCTCGGCCCTTCGGGTTGCGGAAAATCGACGTTGCTCAACATCATTTCCGGTCTGCTCAGCCCGTCCCAGGGTCATGTGCTGTTCGACGGCAAAGCGGTCAACGACCTGACCCCGGAGAAGCGCAACATCGCTCAGGTGTTCCAGTTCCCGGTGGTCTACGACACCATGACCGTGTTCGACAACCTGGCCTTTCCCCTGCGCAATCAGGGCCTGGCCGAGGCGAAAGTGCACAGCAAGGTGCAGGAAATCGCCGAAGTCCTCGACCTGCAAAACCTGTTGAGTAAAAAGGCGCGCAACCTCACCGCCGACGAAAAACAGAAAGTCTCCATGGGCCGTGGCCTGGTGCGCGATGACGTGTCGGCGATCCTGTTCGACGAGCCGCTGACGGTGATCGACCCGCACCTGAAATGGAAACTGCGGCGCAAGCTCAAGCAGATCCACGAGCAGTTCAACATCACCATGGTCTACGTCACCCACGATCAGCTGGAGGCCTCGACCTTCGCCGACAAGATCGCGGTGATGTACGGCGGCCAGATCGTCCAGTTCGGCACCCCACGGGAATTGTTCGAGCGGCCGAGCCACACTTTTGTCGGCTACTTCATCGGCAGTCCGGGGATGAACCTGATCGAAGTGCAGCCGCAACCGGGCGGTGTCGGCTTCAACTCGACCCACCTGCCGCTGTCCGACGCCTTGCAGCGCCATATCGAGCACGGTCAGTGGAAAAATCTGAAGGTCGGCATCCGCCCCGAGTTCATCCATGTGTGGGACGAGCCGTTCGATGACGCGATGCAGGCACGGGTCGTACACGTCGAGGACCTCGGCACCTACAAGATCATGACTCTGGATCTGGACGGCGCGCCGCTGAAAGTGCGTCTGGCCGAGGACAAACCGGTGCCGCAGGGCACGGCCTACATCAGTTTTCCGGCGCAGTGGCTGATGGTCTATGCCGACGAATTTCTGCTGGATGCCACCGACAGCGAGGTACAGCCATGAACAAGGTGCAGAACAACAAGGCCTGGTGGTTGGTGTTGCCGGTGTTCCTGCTGGTGGCATTCAGTGCGGTGATCCCGATGATGACCGTGGTCAACTATTCGGTGCAGGACATCTTCGACCAGTCCAGCCGCTACTTCGTCGGTGCCGACTGGTACAAGCAGGTGCTGCTCGATCCGCGTTTGCATGATTCGTTGTTGCGTCAGTTCATCTACTCGGCGTGTGTGCTGCTGATCGAAATCCCCCTCGGCATCGCCATCGCGCTGACCATGCCGACCAAGGGTCGCTGGTCGTCGGTGGTGCTGATCGTGCTAGCGATTCCGCTGCTGATTCCATGGAACGTGGTCGGCACCATCTGGCAGATTTTCGGCCGCGCCGACATCGGCCTGCTGGGTTCGAGCCTCAACGCCATGGGCATCAGTTACAACTACGCGGCCAACACCATGGACGCCTGGGTCACCGTGCTGGTGATGGACGTCTGGCACTGGACTTCGCTGGTGGCGCTGTTGTGTTTCTCCGGGTTGCGGGCGATTCCCGATGTGTATTACCAGGCCGCGCGCATTGACCGGGCCTCGGCCTGGGCCGTGTTCCGCCACATTCAGTTGCCCAAGTTGAAGAGCGTGCTGTTGATCGCGGTGATGCTGCGCTTCATGGACAGCTTCATGATTTACACCGAGCCGTTCGTGCTCACCGGCGGCGGGCCGGGTAACTCGACGACCTTCCTGAGTCAGACCCTGACCCAGATGGCCGTAGGCCAATTCGACCTGGGGCCGGCGGCGGCATTCTCGCTGGTTTACTTCCTGATCATCCTGCTGGTGTCCTGGCTGTTCTACACCGCCATGACCCACAACGATGCCAACCGCTGAGGCCCGGCCATGAGCAAAAGAAAGCTGATTCCCCTGCTGCTCTACATCCTGTTCCTGCTGGTGCCGATCTACTGGCTGCTGAACATGTCGTTCAAGAGCAACACCGAAATCCTCGGCGGACTGACTCTTTTCCCACAGGATTTCACGCTGGCGAACTACAAGGTGATCTTCACCGACCCGAGTTGGTACACCGGGTATATCAACTCGCTGTACTACGTCAGTCTGAACACGGTGATTTCCCTGAGCGTGGCGCTGCCGGCGGCCTACGCGTTTTCGCGCTACCGCTTTCTTGGTGACAAGCACCTGTTCTTCTGGCTGCTGACCAACCGCATGGCGCCACCGGCGGTGTTCCTGCTGCCGTTCTTCCAGCTGTATTCGTCGATCGGTCTGTTCGACACCCACATCGCCGTGGCACTGGCGCACTGCCTGTTCAACGTGCCGCTGGCGGTGTGGATTCTCGAAGGTTTCATGTCCGGGGTGCCGAAGGAAATCGACGAAACCGCCTACATCGACGGCTACAGCTTTCCCAAGTTCTTCGTGAAGATCTTCATTCCGCTGATCGGCTCCGGCATCGGTGTGACGGCGTTTTTCTGCTTCATGTTTTCCTGGGTCGAACTGCTGCTGGCGCGCACGCTGACCTCGGTGAACGCCAAACCGATCGCGGCGGTGATGACGCGCACGGTGTCGGCATCCGGCATTGACTGGGGCGTACTGGCGGCGGCGGGGGTGTTGACTATTCTCCCCGGCATGTTGGTGATCTGGTTCGTTCGCAACCACGTGGCCAAGGGCTTTGCCCTGGGCCGGGTCTGAGGAACTGATGATGGAATGGATGAGCTGGACCGTCCCGACGGCGGCGTTTTTCATCGTGATCGGGTTGATCCTGGTGGGCATGACCACCTGGGAATTGCGCTCGCCGAGCATCTTGCGGCGAGGGTTTCTGCCGATTGCCACCACCCGTGGCGATCGCTTGTTCATCGGTCTTCTCGGCAGCGCCTACCTGCATCTGCTGGTAATCGGCGTGACCGACTGGAGCATCTGGGTAGCGTCCGCGTTGTCCCTGGTGTGGCTGTTGGCTGTGATGCGTTGGGGCTAGTCGAATCGCTCGGCAATCTTGCTCCGAAAACCTAACAGGAGGTCTCTATGTTCGATAAGAAAAATAAGCTGCGACATAGCATTTCATTGGCAGCCATGCTGGCACTCAGCGGTTTGAGCGCGTCCGCCTGGGCCGACGCCTACGAAGATGCCGCAAAAAAATGGATCGGCAGCGAGTTCAAGCCGTCGACCCTGACGGCCGAGCAGCAACTGGAAGAACTGAAGTGGTTCATCAAGGCGGCCGAGCCGTTTCGCGGGATGGACATCAAGGTCGTCTCGGAAACCCTGACCACCCACGAATATGAATCCAAAGTGCTGGCCAAGGCCTTCAGTGAAATCACCGGCATCAAGCTGACCCACGACCTGCTGCAGGAAGGCGACGTCGTGGAAAAAATGCAGACCGTGATGCAGTCGGACAAGAACATCTACGACGGCTGGGTCAACGACTCGGACCTGATCGGTACGCACTTTCGCTACGGCAAGACCGAATCGATCACCGACCTGATGGCGAACGAAGGCAAGAACTTCACTTCGCCGACCCTCGACATCAAGGACTTCATCGGCATCTCCTTCACCACCGCGCCGGACGGCAAGATCTATCAATTGCCCGACCAGCAGTTCGCCAACCTGTACTGGTTTCGCGCCGACTGGTTCGAACGCGCCGACCTGAAAGCCAAGTTCAAGGAAAAGTACGGCTATGAACTGGGCGTGCCGGTGAACTGGTCGGCCTATGAAGACATCGCCAAATTCTTCAGCGAAGACGTCAAGGAAATCGACGGCAAGCGCATTTACGGGCACATGGACTACGGCAAGAAAGACCCGTCGCTGGGCTGGCGCTTCACCGATGCCTGGTTCTCCATGGCCGGTGGCGGCGACAAGGGCATTCCCAACGGCTTGCCGGTGGACGAGTGGGGGATTCGCGTCGAGGATTGCCACCCGGTCGGTTCCAGTGTGACCCGCGGCGGCGACACCAACGGCCCGGCGGCGGTATTCGCCACCACCAAATACGTCGACTGGCTGAAGAAGTACGCGCCACCGGAAGCGGCGGGCATGACCTTCTCCGAATCCGGCCCGGTACCATCCCAGGGCAACATCGCCCAGCAGATCTTCTGGTACACGGCCTTCACCGCCGACATGACCAAACCGGGTCTGCCGGTCGTCAACGCCGACGGCACGCCGAAATGGCGCATGGCACCGTCGCCGCGCGGGCCGTACTGGGAAGAGGGCATGAAGCTGGGTTATCAGGACGTGGGTTCCTGGACCTTCATGAAATCCACGCCTGAGAAACAGAAACTCGCGGCCTGGCTGTACGCGCAGTTCGTGACCTCGAAAACCGTGTCGCTGAAGAAAACCATCGTCGGCCTGACGCCGATTCGCGAGTCGGACATCAACTCGCAAGCGATGACCGATCTGGCGCCGAAACTCGGTGGTCTGGTCGAGTTCTACCGCAGCCCGGCCCGTGTGCAATGGACGCCGACCGGCACCAACGTGCCGGACTATCCACGTCTGGCGCAACTGTGGTGGAGCCACATCGCCGAAGCCGCCAGCGGCGAGAAGACCCCGCAACAGGCCCTCGACGGTCTGGCCAAGGATCAGGACGCGATCATGACCCGCCTGGAACGCTCCAAGGCCCAAGCGGTGTGCGCACCGAAAATGAACCCCGAGCGCGACGCGCAATACTGGTTCGACCAGCCGGGCGCACCAAAACCGAAATTGGCCAACGAGAAACCGAAAGGCGAAACCGTGAGCTACAACGAACTGCTCAAGTCGTGGGAGGCGGCACGCAAGTAAGCGCTTTTGCGGGACGGGACGGCACCTTCGGGTGCCGTTTTTTTTAGCCCTCGATTTCACGTTTCACCGCCCGACGCACCGCTTTGAGGAGGGCGTTTTCAAAGGCGTTGTGCCCGGCGTGCAGCAGCCGGCAGTGGATGTTCATGCGTTGCCTGAGCCAGCGCACGCTGGCCATGCCATGGGTGTCGCGGATGCCCTGGATCAGCAGGGTGTTGTCGTCGAGGGTCAGGTTTTCATCCTTTGGCGTGAAGCAGTAGTTCTGCAGGTGGTAATGCAGTTCCAGACGGATCGCGAGCACCGCTTCCTGATCGACGAAACGCTCCAGTGTGTCGGGGCAGATCGTCTGCCCTGTGCGACGTAGAACAGCGTTCAACCATTCGATGGCGGCGCGGTGTTGTTCCAATGGGCAGCCTTCGCCGAGGATCCGGTAGATGTCCTTCGCGCGATGGCCTGACGACGTTTGAGGCGATTGTGCCAGCCCGTCATTGAGCGCCTGATCGTAGGCCCGGACATTGTCGGCAAACGGCACGAATACCGAGACCAACGTGGTTTTCAGCAGGTGCTGCGGGTAACGCTGCTGGTACTGAATCGCCAGCCAGCTACCCCATGACACGCCCAGCACGCCGATTTTTTCGAAGCCGAAATGCTGGCGCAGGGCATCGATGTCTTCGACACACAGCCCGGTAGTGTTATCCCGCAGTTCGCCGTAGGGCGTCGAGCGCCCGCAACCCCGTTGATCAAACAGGATGATGTCGAACTGGCCTGGGTCGAAGAACTGCAGATGGTGGCGGCTGATACGTCCGCCGGGACCACCATGGAGAAAAAACACAGGTTCGTGTCCCGGAGCACCATGGCGTTCCCAATAGAGTTGATGGCCGTCGCCGGTAGGGTAATAACCTCGGCTGTGCAGGGAAAAACTCATGGCGCCGAAACCGTCAGACGATAGAACTGGAACAGCTCGACCTGCCCAGGCCGCGCCGCGACGCTGGATTCAAGTTTCAGGTTGTGGATGGAGGCGAGCCAGGTGACCGGGATCAGCACCGGCGTGTGACCAAAGACGAGGATCGTGCCACCGGGTTTTACGCAGCGGATCAGCGATTCGAATGCGGCCTGGGCCTCACGGCGGGTCAAGACTTCGGCGTTGAGGAAACGCAGGATCAAGACATCGCAGCGAATCCCGGCATCGGAAGCCTCACTCGCCTCCAGCACGTCGAACTCGACGGATGTCCCGCTGTGGCAGCGCCTGGCATGTTCGATCATCGAGGCCGAACGGTCACTGCCCAGGCACAGACAGTCGGGCAGGGCGCGGGCGAGGTGGGCGATGAACGCGCCGGTCGAACAGGCCGGGTCGTAAATCAGCGCGCCTTTTTCAGTGATGGCCTGGAGCAGCCCGGCGCAGTATTCGCGCAAATGCTGCTCGTCAGTGTTCAGCTGTTCGGCCAGTGATTCATTGCATTGCCAGAAGTCTGCCGGGCAGACCGTTTCCCGGCCCGTCTCATCCAGCAGTGGAAAGGGAAACAGGATCTCGCTGTCAGCCTGATGCAAGGCGTGCTCGAAGAACTGCGCTTTGTCCGCGGGGGAGGCTGTTCGATAGCCGATCGACAACCCGTCATCACCCCACAATGAGTGGAGATGCGGGCCAAACAACATGCCGGGTTTGAGCGCGCTGCCGGCCTGCCACCGGAAATGCTGGTCACGCTGCAGGAGCTTGCGGCCGACCCAGAGCTCATCGTTCACCCGCAGGAAAAAAACGTGATGCAGTCCGCTGCCTCGCGGTTCGAGGTAGTGGCCAACAGCGCCGTTCTCGTTGAGGTAAAGGCGCATGGTTCGGGCCAATGTCAGTTCCCGGGTGCGATCGAGTCGGTTCATGGGGCTGGCCTCTCCAAAGTACGGCCCCGGGCTTGCGGGATGACGACATTGCCGCTGGAAACCACGAAGAAGCGTTCCAGTCCGGGGATCACCACATTGAGCAGGGTCGTGCCGAGCCCGGTTCGCTGCAGGACGGCAGCACCGAGAGTACGGCCATGAATCCGCAGGTCTTGAGTCAGCAGGTGCAGTTGATTGTCCACCGACAGGTCTTTACCGGAACCCGCCAGTCTCACCTCGTGTTGAACGCAGCGATGCAGCAGCGTCTGCGGATCGAACTGCGCACAGCGCAGCAGGCGCGGGAAGGGCTGCAGGTTGCGCAGCGCATTGTTAAGCGTCTGTCGGTATTCGGGTTCGGCGGCGCTGAGCTGCAATTGCACCAGTTCAGTGAGCGCCCGCCACGCTGCGTGGCGCGGGTCGAGGGAGCTGCCACTGCCGAATACCTGTGGATGAGGCCCCGGCTTCGTCGTGAACGCCAGAAAGGTCCGGGTCATGAACTCGGTGCTGATATCCACCAGCACGATTTCGCCATCGATTTCCTGTTCGGTATCGGCCCACAGACGACCGAGTTCGTCGCTTTCAGTGAGACGCGCCACCCGTCGCAGTGGTGGATGATTCTCGTAGTAAAAATGGTTGAGCAGAAACAACGACACGGCGTCGCGCTCGATGCATTCGTTGGCGGCGTGCAGCATCGCTTCGTTGTAAGTGGCGCCTATCGCGGTGCCGCTGTTGCTGGCGTAGCGCTGCACGGCGCGGTAGTCCGCCATGCCCGGTGACGAGGGCGAACGTGAGCCGTTCGGCGAAGTCAGCGCCACCGAATAGGAAAACCGGTCATGCCACGGCGGACAGACATAGGTCCGGCAGGTGATGCGCACGTTTTGCTGGCAGGTCAGCCTGTGCAGAAGCGAGTCATCGGCAAACATCGGCGTGTCTTTGAAATAGTCTTCCGTTTCGTGGTGAACATCGTAGGTACAGAGCTCATCCGTCCAGTAGTGCTCGAGCGCTTCATAGAGCGCGCCCAGCCGTGCCTGATCCGCATAGCCCTTGCCGGAGCCACGGGCATGACGGTTGTCGCCGCCATGAAGACTCGCCTGAACGGCAACCACTTTGCTGCCGAGGGTGCGGGTGTGCGGTGTGAGGCCCAGGCGTGAAAGTTCGGTGTGAATACGCCGTTCTGCCTGATCGGCCGTGAGCTCACGCTCGGCCAACGTTGTCTTGTCCATGATTCCCTTCCTGGAAAGCCCGCGAGGGCGCAAGGCCCCCGCGGGTTCTGTCACTCGGCGTTGAGTTCCGCCTGTTCTTCCTCGGTCAGTTGCAGCGCTTCGATCTGCTCTGGCGAGGGGGCTTCCTGCTCTTCCAGTTCATCGATAGGGTTTGCGTTCAAGCTGCCCATGTAGCCCATGATGTTGCTCCTTGGTTGTTGTTTGGGAGTGCTGTTGCAAGCACGGGCCGAATCTAGAAGGGCGGTGAGGGCGGGGTCAAAAATGTCCAGACGTTTCCAGGCGCGGGTTTCAGCGGTGTCGAAATACGTACTGATAAAACGTGAATTGACGCCGGGCGGACGTGTTTCTGGGGGGGCAGCACTGCGTAGCAACGGGCGAACCAAGCGAAAGGAATCAGCGGTTTGAGGCGTTCTGTCTGTTGTCGTTGTCAGACGTTTCAGCGCGGGGAAGACGCAAATTCGTACTGAAGGATTTACGGGGAAGGATGCAGCACTTGTGCGGTGATTTTTCCTATGAGGTTTGAGAAAACACCGCACAAATCGGCTTGAAGGTTTAGTGCCGTACCCGGTGCATGACAGGAAACACCAGACTGAATACCGTCATCGCCCCCGGACGGCTTTGAACCTGCGCGCTGCCCTGATGCAAGGTCATGATCGAATGCACGATGGCCAGCCCCAGACCGGTACTGCCCTGTGAACGGGTGCGGCTGCTGTCGACCCGGTAAAAACGGTCGAACAGATACGGCAGGTGCTGCGCTTCGATGCCTGTGCCGGGATTGCTCACCCGCAACGACACCTCGTTCGGCGCCTGTTCGATGAACAGCGAAACGGTCTTGCCGGACGGGCAGTGGCGCAGGGCATTGGACAGCAGATTGGAAATCGCTCGCTGAATCATCAGCCGGTCGCCCGACACCTGAGCGCTACCGATGACCTTCAGATCGATCTGTTTGTCTTGCGCCGTCAGAGAAAACAGATCCGCCACCTTGGACGCCTCTTGCTCCAGCGCAATCGGCTCGAACGAGGCGTGCGCCGCAGGCTGGCTGGCCTGGGCCAGGAACAGCATGTCCGAGACAATCCGCGCGACGCGCTCCAGCTCTTCGGTGCAGGACACCAGAACATTGGTGTATTCCTCGACCGAGCGCTCCCGCGACAGCGTCACCTGGGCCTTGCCCATCAGGTTGTTGATCGGCGTGCGCAGTTCGTGGGCCAGGTCATCGGAGAACTGCGACAACTGTTGCACGCCGCTGTCCAGGCGATCGAGCATGACGTTGATGCCCTGCGCCAGTTCGCTGAGTTCCTGGGGCATGTTCAGCACCGACAGGCGATGATCGAGATCCTGCGTCGTCACTCGCGCCGCCACTTTGCGAAACTCGCGCAGCGGTGCCAGCCCTCGCTGCACGGCGCCCCATGCGGTCAGGCCGATGAATACCAACAGCAACGGCAAAGCCATCAATGTCGAGCGCAAATAAGCACTGAGCAAGGCCTGATCGTGGGCGTTATCCATCGACAGCAGCACCGGTACGTTGCTGCCGTCCTTGAGGCGAATCAGCTTGGAGACGGTGAGAAACTTCGCGCCTTCGGCATCGGCGCTGTCAGTGTGGGTCAACTGATCGGTCGTCGCCCGTACCGCTTTCAGTTCAACCCGCGGATCGGTCAGGCCCGAACCGGACTTGAGCAGCGGGGTGCGCAGGTAGTTCAGGTCATAAATGGTCAGCGTCAGGTTGTCATGCCCCATGACCTGATCGAGCAGAATGTGCGGCTTGGCACTGATCTCGCCGGTGTCGAAGTACAGCGTCAGGCTGTGCTCGACCTGTTCCATCTTCTTTTCCAGACTGTCCCGGGACAACGCATTCAGCTCATGGGTCAGGGCGAAATACGCGAGGATCGCCAGGAACACCACCAGCAATGCACCCAGAATGCTGACCGTCAGACCCAGCCGCAGCGACAGGCTGGCCGGCTTCATTCCCGCGCCTCCAGCACATAGCCGACACCGCGCAGGGTGTGGATCAGTTTGCTGTCGAACGGGTCGTCGATCTTCGCTCGCAAGCGGCGGATCGAGACTTCGACCACGTTGGTGTCGCAGTCGAAATTCATGTCCCACACCAGCGAGATGATCTGGGTGCGGGTCAGCACCTCGCCGGACTGGCGCATCAGCAGGTGCAGCAGGGCGAATTCCTTGGTGGTCAGGTCGATGCGCTGGGTGCCACGAAAGGCCCGGTGACGGCCCGGATCGAGTTCCAGATCGGCGACCTTGAGCACCTGCGGCACCGGAATGTTTTCACTGCGCCGCATCAATGTGCGCACTCGCGCCAGCAACTCCGGGAACTCGAATGGCTTGACCAGATAATCATCAGCGCCCAGATCCAGACCGCGGATCTTGTCCGCCAGCCGCCCGCGTGCGGTGAGCATCATCACCCGGGTGGAGTGGGTGCGACGCAGTTGTTCCAGCACGCTCCAGCCGTCGAGTTCCGGCAGGTTCACATCGAGAATGATCAGGTCATAAACCTGTTGTTGCGCCAGGTGCAAACCATCCGCGCCATTGACCGCGTGATCCACGATATAACCACTTTCGGTCAGGCCCTGATGCAAGTATTCGGCAGCTTTAAGCTCGTCCTCGACGACAAGGATTCGCATGATGTTTCACCACTTTTAATGAATGGGTATTTAAACAAGTGAGTCTGGAAGTTGCAGTTTTTGCAGGGACTTCCTGACGGACTTTGGAACTGAGTGGCGTGCACGGTAAAGGCTGTAGTGGCTACAGAGTCAACGCCTGAGGCCTTTAAATCGGCCATCCGCGACAGCCTGTCGCAGCGAAATGGTTGGTTTTTCATGACTTCCATTTCGGCAAGTACTGTTCGGCGGATAACTAACGCGCATTTGTTTCTATCTATTGCAGCAAAGCCATTCGAACTTCGAATCCTAGATCAAAACAACTTCGATAAACCGTGGATAACGGATTTGTAATGTTCACGTCACCTTGTCGATAAGTTCAAAACCCTACCGTGGCGCCATCAACGATTCTTGATTGAAGGAAGCCTTCCATTGCCCGGTTTAATTGAACTGACGGCGCGATCACGCCTGAAAAAAACCGCCAGCGGCCTCTTGTTGCTGGCCTGTACCAGTCTTGCCAGTGCATCGACTCTGACGCTGGATCAGGCGCTGCAAACCGCGTTCGCCGGCAACCCGGATCTGGCCGCCGCACAGTGGGAAATCGGCATTGCCGAGGGCGACCGCAAGCAGGCCGGGCTGATCCCCAACCCTGAGGTGTCGTGGGAAGCCGAAGACACCCGGCGCGAATCGCGCACCACCACGGTGATGCTCAGCCAGCCAATCGAGTTGGGCGGCAAGCGTGGCGCGCGGATTGATGTGGCGAGTCGTGCGCAGGATGCCGCCGGCATCGAGCTGGAGCGCAAGCGCAACGCACTGCGCGCCGACGTGCTTCAAGCGTTCAACGGCGCACAGACCGCGCAGCAACGCTTGCAACTGGCCAGGCAGTCGCTGCAACTCGCCGAGCACGGTTTGCGTGTGGCGCAGGGGCGGATCGAGGCGGGCAAGTCGTCGCCGGTGGAAGGCACGCGGGCGCAAGTACAGCTCTCGGAAGTGCGCCTGGAATTGAGCCGCGCCGAGCGCGATCAGGCCAATGCGTACCAGCAACTGGCGCAGGTCATGGGCGCACCGTTGCCGACGTCGACCACGGTGCAGAGCCCGACTCAAAGCCTGCCCAGCGTACCGCCGCCCACCCGTTTGCTTGAGCGCCTGAACGAGACGGCGGAGCTGCGCCTGGCCAGGTTGCAGATCGACCAGCGCGAGGCGTCGCTGGAGCTGGAAAAGTCCCAGCGGATTCCCGATCTCACCGTCAGCATCGGCAGCCAGTACAGCGAAACCGAGCGCGAGCGGGTCAATATGGTGGGGCTGTCGATGCCGATTCCGCTGTTCAACCGCAATCAGGGCAACGTGCTGGCGGCGGCGCGGCGTACCGATCAGGCGCGGGACCTGCGCAACGCCACCGAACTGCGCTTGCGCACGGAAATCCAGACCACGCTGGCGCAATGGCAAACCGCCAATGGCGAAATCCAGGCGTTCGACCGGACCATCCTGCCCGCCGCGCAAAGTGCGGTCGACAGCGCCACTCGCGGTTTCGAAATGGGCAAGTTCGGCTTCCTCGACGTGCTCGACGCCCAGCGCACATTGATCGCCGCTCGCAGCCAATACATCCAGGCGGTGAGCGAGGCGACCGACGCCCGGGTCCGCATCGAACGCATCTTCGGCGACCTCAGCGCCAACCCTTGAATTTCAACTTTCTGATCACTGCGCGATGGTTTGGCGCAGAGGAGTTTCCATGGACAAAAAACTGATCGTGGTCGCTGCGGCGACCTTGGCGCTGGGCATTGGCCTCGGCTCGATGTGGAGCGGCAATGCGTCTATCGATGCGCATGCCGATGAAGCGGCGGAACACGCCGATCACGCCGAAGAAGGCGCCGCTGCTGACGGCGAGCACGCCGAAGAAGGGCACATCGAATTGACGGCCGAGCAGATCGCGGCGGCGGGGATTCATCTGGCCGCCGCCCAGGCGCAGAACTTCAACCTCGGTCTGTCATTCCCCGGCGAAGTGCGCTTCGACGAGGACCGTACCGCACACGTCGTACCGCGTGTGCCGGGCGTGGTCGAGTCGGTGTCGGTCAATCTCGGGCAGTCGGTAAAGAAAGGCCAGTTGCTGGCCGTGATCGCCAGTCAGCAGATTTCCGATCAACGCAGTGAGCAGGCAGCCGCGCAACGTCGTCTGGCTTTGGCCCGCACGACGTTCGAGCGCGAGAAGAAACTGTGGCAGGACAAGATCTCCGCCGAACAGGATTTCCTCCAGGCACGTCAGGCCCTGGAAGAAGCCGAAATCGCCGTGAGCAATGCCCGGCAAAAGATTAGCGTGCTCAGTGGTAGCGTGGTCGCCACCGGTGGCAATCGCTATGAACTGCGGGCGCCGTTCGACGGTGTGGTAGTGGAAAAACACCTGACGCCGGGCGAGGTGGTCGACGAAACCACGGCGGCGTTCACGCTCTCGGATCTGTCGCGGGTGTGGGTCACGTTCGGCGTTTCACCCAAGGATCTGAACAAGGTGCAAGTGGGTAAATCCGTCACCGTCAGCGCGGCGGAGTTGAACGCCGAAGTCAGCGGCACCGTGGCCTACGTCGGCAGCCTGCTTGGCGAACAGACCCGCACCGCGACCGTGCGCGTCACCCTGGAAAACCCGCAAGGCTCATGGCGTCCCGGCCTGTTTGTCACCGCGCTGGTCGCCACCGACAGCCGTCAGGCCAAAGTCGCCGTACCGGAAACCGCAATCCAGACCGTCGAGGACAAACCCACGGTATTCGTGCGCACCGACGACGGCTTCAAGGCGCAAGCGGTGGAGCTGGGCAGTCGCGCGGCGGGTCAGGTGGAAGTCATCGCCGGACTGGAGCCTGGCGTGCAAGTCGCGAGCGCCGGCAGCTTCGTCCTCAAATCGGAGCTGGGCAAAGCCTCGGCCGAGCACAGTCATTAATCGCGGAAGACTCCCATGTTCGAACGCCTGATCCAGTTTGCCATCGAGCAGCGCATCATCGTGCTGCTCGCCGTTCTGCTCATGGCCGGCCTCGGCATCGCCAGTTATCAGAAACTGCCGATCGACGCCGTGCCCGATATCACCAACGTCCAGGTGCAGATCAACACCGGCGCGGCCGGGTTCTCGCCGCTGGAAACCGAGCAGCGCATCACTTTCCCTATTGAAACCGCGATGGCCGGCCTGCCGGCGCTGGAGCAGACGCGCTCGCTGTCGCGTTCGGGGTTGTCCCAGGTCACGGTGATCTTCAAGGACGGCACCGATCTGTTCTTTGCCCGGCAATTGGTCAACGAGCGGTTGCAGTCGGCCAAGGAGCAATTGCCCGAGGGCGTAGAAGCGGTCATGGGGCCGATTTCCACCGGTCTCGGCGAGATCTTTTTGTGGACGGTCGAAACGAAGGAAGGCGCGCTGAAAGAGGACGGCACGCCCTACACGCCGACCGACTTGCGGGTGATTCAGGACTGGATCATCAAGCCGCAACTGCGCAATGTCCCAGGCGTGGCCGAGATCAACACCATCGGCGGTTTTGCCAAGGAGTATCAGATCGCGCCCGATCCGAAAAAACTCGCGGCCTACAAGCTGACCCTCACCGATCTGGTGACGGCGCTGGAGCGCAACAACGCCAACGTCGGCGCCGGCTACATCGAGCGCAGCGGCGAGCAATTGCTGATTCGCGCGCCGGGGCAAGTGGCGAGCACCGAGGACATCGCCAACATCGTCATGGCCAACGTCGACGGCACGCCGATACGGATAAAGAACGTCGCCACCGTGGACATCGGCCGCGAACTGCGCAGCGGCGCCGCCACGGAAAATGGCCGGGAAGTGGTGCTCGGCACGGTGTTCATGTTGATCGGTGAAAACAGCCGCACGGTCTCCCAGGCAGTCGCCGCCAAGCTCGAACAGATCAACAAGTCGTTGCCCGCCGGCGTGATCGCGGTGCCGGTGTACGACCGTACGCATCTGGTCGACAAGGCCATCGCCACGGTGAAGAAAAACCTCGTCGAAGGCGCGATTCTGGTCATCGCTATCCTGTTTCTGTTCCTCGGCAATATCCGCGCCGCGCTGATCACGGCGATGGTGATTCCGCTGTCGATGCTGTTCACCTTCACCGGCATGTTCAGCAACAAGGTCAGCGCCAACCTGATGAGCCTCGGCGCGCTGGACTTCGGCATCATTGTCGACGGCGCGGTGGTGATCGTCGAAAACACCCTGCGCCGGCTGGCCCATGCGCAGCAGCATCACGGGCGACTGCTGACGCGATCCGAGCGTTTCCATGAAGTGTTTGCGGCGGCAAAAGAAGCGCGGCGCCCGCTGATTTTCGGTCAGTTGATCATCATGGTGGTGTACCTGCCAATTTTCGCCCTGAGCGGCGTCGAAGGGAAAATGTTCCACCCGATGGCATTCACCGTGGTCATCGCATTGCTTGGCGCCATGCTCTTGTCCGTGACCTTTGTGCCGGCGGCGATTGCGCTGTTCGTGACCGGCAAGGTCAAGGAAGAAGAGGGCGTGGTGATGCGCGGCGCCCGTCGCGTTTATGCACCGGCGCTGGACTGGGTCATGTCCCATCGGACGATGGCGGTCGGCGCGGCGCTGGGTGTGATTGTGCTCAGCGGTGTGGTCACCAGCCGCATGGGCAGCGAGTTTGTGCCGAGTCTCAGTGAGGGCGATTTTGCCTTGCAGGCACTGCGCGTGCCGGGCACCAGCCTGACGCAATCGGTGGACATGCAGCAGCGGCTGGAAACGTTGATCCTCAATAAAGTGCCGGAAGTCGAGCGTGTATTCGCCCGCACTGGCACTGCGGAAATCGCCTCCGACCCGATGCCGCCGAACATCTCCGACAGCTACGTGATGCTCAAGCCGAAAGAGCAATGGCCGGACCCGAGCAAGTCCCGCGAAACCCTGATGGCCGAACTGCAACAGGCCGCGGCAACACTGCCGGGCAGCAACTATGAACTGTCGCAGCCGATCCAGTTGCGCTTCAACGAGCTGATCTCCGGCGTGCGCAGCGACGTGGCGGTCAAGGTGTTCGGTGATGACATGGACGTGCTCAACGCCACGGCGGCGAAGATTGCCGCCGCGATGCAGAAGGTCGACGGTGCGTCCGAGGTCAAGGTCGAGCAAACCACCGGTCTGCCGGTGCTGACCATCAACATCGACCGCGACAAGGCCGCGCGTTACGGCCTCAACGTTGGCGATGTGCAGGACACCATTGCGGTGGCCGTCGGCGGGCAGAAGGCCGGGACGCTGTATGAAGGTGACCGCCGATTCGACATGGTGGTGCGCTTGTCCGACGCCATGCGCAAGGACATCGACGGGTTGTCGGCGCTGCTGATTCCGGTGCCTGCAGCTGGCGGTGACGCTTCCAGTCAGATCGGTTTCATCGCGCTGAAGGACGTTGCCAGCCTCGATCTGGTGCTGGGGCCGAATCAGGTCAGCCGCGAGAATGGCAAGCGCCTGGTGATCGTCAGCGCCAACGTGCGTGGGCGCGACATCGGTTCTTTCGTTGCCGAAGCGGGCGAAGTGATCGAGCGCGACGTGCAGGTGCCGGCGGGTTACTGGACCACCTGGGGCGGGCAGTTCGAGCAACTGCAATCGGCGGCCAAGCGCTTGCAGATCGTGGTGCCGGTGGCGTTGCTGCTGGTGTTCGGGTTGCTGTTCATGATGTTCAACAACCTCAAGGACGGCTTGCTGGTGTTCACCGGGATTCCGTTTGCGCTGACCGGCGGGGTCATGGCGCTGTGGCTGCGGGACATTCCACTGTCGATCTCGGCGGGTGTCGGGTTTATCGCGCTGTCCGGCGTGGCGGTGCTGAATGGGTTGGTGATGATCGCGTTTATCCGAAACTTGCGGGAGGAGGGGCGCTCGCTCTCCGAGGCGATTCACGAAGGCGCGCTGACGCGATTGCGTCCGGTGCTGATGACGGCGCTGGTGGCGTCTTTGGGCTTCATTCCGATGGCTCTTGCGACCGGCACCGGGGCCGAGGTGCAGCGACCGCTGGCGACGGTGGTGATTGGCGGAATCCTGTCCTCGACCATTCTCACGCTGCTGATCCTGCCGGCGTTGTATCAGCTGGCGCATCGTCGGGACGAGGAAGCGCCTACTGCGGTTTAGTCACTTTTTGCCTCAACAACAGGCCCGCGATTGCGGGCCTTTCTACATAACGGATATGTAATTTCGGCGCCACCGTCACGAAAGGTTCGGATTGTTACCTTGATCCCGTCAGTGACTTGAATGAGGAATCAATGATGAAACTTGCACAGATTGGCGCGTTTGCCGTGGCTCTGATGATGTCTTCCCTGGTGTTGGCCGAAGGTGGCGGCGACCGCACTTTCGACCGAATGATGGCCGCCAATGAGCGCTCGATGGAGGTGTTTGCTGCGAAGGAAAAGGCCCGTGATCCGGTCGTCGTGAACGACAAGAAGGACGACAAGACCCAAGACCTGTAAGCGTGCTGCCAGTGAATGAGCCCGTCATCGCGCATCGATGGTGGGCTTTTTTATGAGTCGTGTTTTGAAGGAAACGAATATGAAAACTCTAAAGCTGTTGGCGTTTACCGCTGTCATGGCGATGTCCTTGAATGCGTTGGCAGAAGGCGGTGGCGACAGAACGTTCGACCGGGCGCTCAGCGCCAACACCAAAGCCATGGAGCAGTACGCGGCCAATCAGGGCAAAGCGGCGCCGGTGGTCAAGGAATACGAGTACGGAATGAAGCTGGATGTGAAGAAGGTGGTGAGCGTTGTCCGGCCGAAAAATGAATGCGCGGTCGTGCCGGCTGCGATGACTTACGAGGACTCCAAGGGGCAGCTCAATACGGTCACTTACAACGTGATGGGGAATTGCCGTCAGCAGGGTGGTTAACGTTAATTCCCGCTGAAACGCCCGGTTCATGTTCAGTGAGTCGGGCTTTTTTTCGGGCATAAAAAAGGCGCCCCGAAGGACGCCAAAGATTCACCTCTTACCAAAGGAGCCAGGAGCTTCTAAAGGTGAATGGGCATTGCTCGTGAAACTCAGAGAATCGCCAGCGGGTATTCGACGATCACCCGCACTTCATCCAGATCCGACTCGAATGCGGTGGCGCGGGTGGTGGCCTGGCGCAGACGCAGCGACAGATCTTTCATCGAACCGCTCTGCACCACGTATTTGACTTCGATGTCACGTTCCCAGCGCTTCTGGTCGGTCAGCGGATTGCCCTCGGCATCGCGGCGCATGTACACGGCGTTGGCGTTGGAGTAATCGGCGTCGCTGCCGCGCGCATAACGGGTCATGAACGACAGACCCGGCACGCCATAGGTGGTCATGTCGAGGTCATAGCGCACCATCCACGAACGCTCTTTCGGTGAGTTGAAGTCGCTGTACTGGATGGAGTTATCGAGGAAGATCGAGTCGGACTGACGCAGGTAATCGAAGTCGTCGTTGCCGTTGTTGCGCTGGTGGGAGAGGGCGACGGAGTGGGCGCCGAGTTTCACGCCGACGCGGCCGCTCCAGATGTTGTTGTCGAACTCGCCGAGCAACTGTTTGCCCTCGTCGACGGCCTTGTAGTAATTCAGGCCGCCGAACAGCGACAGGTCATCCGACAGTGGATACGTCCAGGCGGTGCCGGCGTAGTACTGGTTCCAGGCGTCTTTCAGGCGACTGGAATACAGGCTGAAACTGAGGTTTTTATTCAGCGCATAATCACCGCCACCGTAAGCGATCCACGGCGAGTTGACCGGCCCGGCATAGAAGGTCGCGAAGTTTTCGCGCAGGTCGCTGGACACCGGTTGGCTCATCGCATGCAGCCGGCCGCCCTGGATCGACAGACCTTCGATGCTGGTGTTGGTCGCGGTCACACCGCGAAAGCTTTCCGGCAGCAACCGCGAATCGCCTGCCGCGACCACCGGGTTGGCCGGGAACACATCACCGACTTTCACCACCGTATCGAAGGCCCGCACTTTGGCGGCGCCGCCGACCTTGGTGTATTCGTCCCGCGCCTCACCGTTACTGTTGACCGGCAACACGTCGAACGAACTGCGGCCACCGTTGCGGCCGTCACCGGTGTCGAGCTTCAGGCCGATCATCGCAAATGCATCCACCCCGACCCCGACGGTGCCCTGGGTGAAACCGGATTCGAACTTGCCGATGATGCCGTGGGCCCAGGCTTCGGAATAACCATTGCCCGTCGGACTGGACTGGCCGTTGCGGTGGTCACGGTTGAAATAGAGGTTACGGTTGAGCACCGTCAGGCTGCTGCCTTCGATAAACCCTTCGGGGTTTTCTTCTGCAAACACCGTGGACGGCCCGGCGCCGACAACCACTGCTAGAGCGGCCATCGACATTTTTGTGTTGTTAACCATCAATCACTCCTTGGGTTCGGCAGAACGGGAACGAGCTTCGGCGTGGGTTTTATTGTTCGACGGACAAGGGCCCGCCGGGAGAGTCGCCGGGTGACATCGTTGCAGGCTGCGGATAACGGGGAGGTGATTGGGGAATTACAATTTTGTTAGATCCCGGAAGTCAGGTCAGAGCCGCAAGGTGGTCGATCGTTTGTGGAAAACGCTCGACTAGTCGAATGAGTGTCGTCGCTTGGGCATTTGGCGTTGCTCGACCTTGTTCCCAGTTTTCGAGGGTTCGAGTGTTGGTTCGCAGGTACATGGCGAAAACTGACCGGGAGAGGTTGAGTTGCTGGCGGATCGCAACAACTTCCTCGGCAGTGATCGGCAATAGTTTGGGTAACTGGACTTTGTGGGTGCGAAGGGTGACCTTGCCTTGGCGCTCGTCGGCCAAAGCCTCAAGGCCCTCCATCAGTTCGGAAAAAATGTCACGTTTCATATTTGGGTTCTCGTGTTGATTTCTGTATCCAGCGCCTGTTTGAAGACTCTTTTCTGGGAAGGCAACAGATCGTCTTGCTCGTTTTTGCTGTACACGGTGAACAGCCAGAATTGGTCGAAACCAGACCACCAGTAATAAATCACTCGTAATCCGCTGCGCTTGCCCTTACCGCGTCGTTGGTCGCAGAAGCGAATTTTACGTAGCCCGCCCGTGCCTTCGATGAGGTCGCCCGCTTCAGGATTTTTCAGCAGCTCCAACTGAAAGCTGCGAAACAGGTCATCATCCAGGTAATCGTCCCGGTGCTTCTGGAACGCGGGTAATTCGATAAAAAGAGCATCCATGTTCTGTACGTTACCTGCGTATAGTTTTGTCCCGATGATCGAATTGGTCAAGGCCTCCAGGCCATCCTTTTCGCCCCCTTTTCAACGGTAGTCACCGATCGTAAAAACACTTGTAGGACGAGTCGGGCAGTGTGGTGGGAGCGTTCGACTGTTTAGGGAAGAGCCTTGCGATTGACTCGTCGGAACAATCCGCAGCACTATCCAGCCATGACTGCCCAACACCGAATGACCATGATGTGCTTCTCTATGACCGCTTCCGGCGGGCCATAAGGTCATGCATGTCTGGTCAATGACGTGTTACCCAAAGCCCCGCCAGAAATGGACGGGGCTTTTTCATTGCCTGTCCGCACATGGCTCAAGGAGGGAGAAATGTTCGAAATCAAAAGAGCCACCCCGGTCGATGCCGGGATAGCGTTCGAGATTCGGCGACTGGCGATCCGGCATCAATGCATCGGTCCCTACAGCGAGCAGCAAATGCTCGACTGGACAAAAGGCTCGGCGGCAGACGGTTATGACACGCTCATGCAAAAGCATTTCTATCTGGGTTGCGTTGAGGGGGAGCCCGTGGCAACCGGCATGCTCGATCTGGAGCACCGCGAAATCGGCGCAATCTTCATCCATCCGGATTTCATGCAGCGCGGTCTGGGTAAGCGTGTGCTGCACTTTCTGGAAGCGCTGGCACAGGATCTGGGACTGACAGAGGTTTGTCTGGATGCGACGTTGAATGCCGCTGATTTTTATCGGCGCTGCGGTTACGTCGGGGAGGGGAGTGCGATCTACCAATCGCCTTCAGGTCTGCAACTGGCTTGCGTGCCAATGGTGAAAAAACTCAAGACGGTTTAGACGCAAAAACGGCACCCGAAGGTGCCGTTTCTGTTTGTAGCCAACTATCGCTGAGCGATCAGCCCGCCAGGCCCGATTGCTGAACCAGGGTCAGCAGCGGTTGTGGGTAGACGCCGAGGAAGAACGCCACCAGGGCGATCGCCAGCAGCATCACGCCGCCTGCTTTCTGTTCCCAGTGCAGTTGGGCGTCGTGGCGGCGCAGGTTCGGTTCGATCAGGTACAGGGTGACCATCACGCGCAGGTAGTAGAACACGCCGATGGCGCTGCCCAGTACCAAGGAACCTACCAGCCACCATTGGTGCGACTCGACACCGGTGGCGATGATGTAGAACTTGCCGATGAAGCCAGCGGTCAGCGGGATACCGGCCAGGGACAGCATCATCACGGTCAGTACGGCGGTCAGGTACGGACGGCGCCAGAACAGGCCGCGGTACTCGTACAGCGCGTCTGCGTCACGGCCGTTGTACGGCGAGGACATCAGGGTGATCACGCCGAAGGCGCCGAGGCTGGTGATCACGTAGGTGACCAGGTACACGCCGATGGCTTCCACCGCCAGACCCTTGCTCGCCACCAGTGCGATCAGCAGGTAGCCGAAGTGCGCGATGGAGGAGTAACCGAGCAGACGCTTGAGGTTGCTCTGGGTCAGGGCCAGCAGGTTACCGAACAGGATCGAGGCGATGGCGATGATGGTCAGCACGTTGCTCAGCACGCCACTGCTTGCGGCAGGGGAGATCTGGAACAGACGAACCATTACCGCGAACACGGCCACTTTCGACGCGGTGGCGAGGAACGCAGCCACCGGTGCCGGAGCACCTTCGTACACGTCCGGCGTCCACAGGTGGAACGGTACCAGCGACAGTTTGAACGCCAGACCGATCAGCATCATGCCCAGGCCCAGTTGCGCCAGCGAGCTTGGCAGGCCGGTCGCGGCCAGTGCCTGACCGATGCCGACGAAGCTCAGCGAACCCGAGTCGGCGTACAGCAGCGCCATACCGAACAGCAGGAACGCGGAGCCGGCGGCCGACAGCACCATGTATTTGATGCCGGCTTCCAGCGAACGCTTGTTGAAGAAGGCGTAGGCCACCAGACCGTAGACCGGCACCGACAGCAGTTCCAGACCGATGAACAAGCCGGCCAGGTGCTGCGCGCTGACCAGAACCAGGCCACCGGCGGCGGCCATCAGGATCAGCAGGTACAGTTCTTCACGGTTGCCCGGGTAACCCGAACCGCCATCGCCGAGGTAGGCGTGGGCGAGGGTGACGCAAGCGAGGGTGGCTACCAGGATCAGCGCCATGTACAGGCAGGCAAAGGTGTCGATCTGCAGCAATGGAGTCACGGCCAGAGGCGCGACTTTCAGCGCTGGCAGGATCGACAGCAAGGCCAGGTTCAGACCCGCCACCGAAATCAGGAAGGTCTGCGAGTGGTTGCGGCGCCAGGCGATTGCCAGCATCACCACGATAATGGTGAGGCTGGTGATCAACAGTGGCGCAAGCGCAATAAAGTGTTGAATCGTGAATTCCATAGCGCTCTTACCGGGCCGAAGCGAGTTGAGTGAAGGCGGTGCCGAGCCACTGCTGCACGCCATGCATCGTGGCGGCGGAAGTGTCGAGGAACGGTTGCGGGTAGACGCCGAGGTAAATCAGCAGTACCGCAAGGCCCAGCACCATGATCAGTTCGCGACCGTCCATGCCGTGCAGGATCGAATCCGATTTGGACGGACCGAAGTAAGCGCGGTGGATCATGATCAGCGAGTAGACCGAACCGAACACCAGACCGGAGGTGGCAATCGCGGTGATCCATGGAGCACTGGCGAACGTACCGATCAGGATCAGGAACTCGCCGACGAAGTTACCGGTGCCCGGCAGACCCAGGGAGGCGGCTGCGAAGAACAGGCTGATCGCCGGCAGGTAAGCGATACGCGACCACAGACCGCCCATCTCACGCATGTCACGAGTGTGCAGACGCTCGTACAGCTGACCGCTGAGGATAAACAGTGCGGCTGCCGACAGACCGTGCGCCAGCATCTGGATCACGGCACCTTGCAGTGCCAGTTGGCTGCCGGAGTAGATGCCGATCAGTACGAAGCCCATGTGGGAAACGGACGAGAAGGCGATCAGACGCTTGATGTCGGTTTGCGCGAAAGCGAGGAACGCACCGTAGAAGATCCCGATCAGACCGAGGGTCATGGCGATCGGCGCGAATTCGGCCGATGCGTTCGGGAACAGCGGCAGGGCGAAACGCAGCAGACCGTAGGCCGCGGTTTTCAGCAAGATACCGGCGAGGTCGACGGAACCTGCAGTCGGCGCCTGGGCGTGAGCGTCAGGCAGCCAGGAGTGGAACGGAACCACTGGCAGCTTGACCGCGAAGGCGATGAAGAAGCCGAGCATCAGAATGTACTCGGTGGTCATCGACATCTTGGTCTTCAACAGATCGGCGTAGTTGAAGGTGATCACGCCGGTGCTGTTGTAGTTGACCAGGACCAGACCCAGGATCGCCACCAGCATGATCAGGCCGGAAGCCTGAGTGAAGATGAAGAACTTGGTCGCCGCGTAGATCCGGGTTTTCTTGCCGTCCGAAGAACTGTGACCCCAGAGCGCGATGAGGAAGTACATCGGCACCAGCATCATTTCCCAGAAGAAGAAGAACATGAACAGGTCGAGGGCGAGGAACACGCCGACAACGCCGCCCAGGATCCACATCAGGTTCAGGTGGAAGAAGCCAACGTGACGTTGAATCTCTTTCCACGAGCAGAGTACCGACAGGATACCCAGCAGACCGGTCAGCAGGATCATCAGCAGCGACAGGCCGTCGAGGGCCAGGTGCACGTTGATGCCGAAGCGCTGGATCCAGACGTGCTTGAACTCAAGCGCCCAGGTCGGATCGGCGCCAGGCGCCGGAGCAAATGAATAGTCACCGTGGGCCCACAGCCAGAGGCCGAGGGCGAGTTCCAGGGTCATGGTCAACAGCGCAATCCAGCGGGGGAGGGTAGCGCCGAAGCGCTCACCCATCCAGCACAGCAGGCCGCCGATGAAGGGGATCAGGATTAGCCAAGGCAGAATCATGACGGGCTCGTTTCCTTTCGCAAATTCGCAAGGTTCATATCAGACCGCTACCAGCACGACAGCGCCGATGACCAACACGGCACCAGCAGCCATCGAAGCAGCGTACCAACGCAGTTGACCGGTTTCGGTACGGCTCAGGGCAGTGTGACCACCCTTGGCCATGCGCGGGATCAGACCGATGGTCTGGTCGAGCGGGTCTTTGCGCAGCATGTGGCTGATCGCAAGGTACGGCTTCACGAACAGTTTGTCGTAGATCCAGTCGAAGCCCCAGGCAGCGAACCACCAGGCCGAAAGCAGACGGCCGATGCCGCTGTTGGCGATCGCAGTCACGAAGCGACGCTTGCCAAGGAACAGCAGGGCCGCCAGCAGGATACCGGCCAGGGCGATGGCGCCCGAGGCGATTTCCAGACTGTGCTTGGCTTCGCCACCGGCATGACCAACGCTTTCCGGCAGTACGCCGTGCAGCGGTGGAACGATCATGGCGCCGACGAAGGTCGACAGCACGATCAGCACCGACAGCGGCAGCCAGTGAGCGATGCCATGGCCGGCGTGAGCTTCGGTCTTGGCTTCACCGTGGAACGCGATGAAGATCAGGCGGAAGGTGTACAGCGACGTCATGAATGCGCCGACCAGACCTGCGTAAAGCAGACCGTGGTTGCCGCTGGCGAACGCTTCCCAAAGGATCTCGTCCTTGGAGTAGAAACCTGCGGTCACCAGCGGCAGGGCGGCCAGAGCGGCACCACCGACGATGAAGCTGGCGTAGGCCAGCGGCAGTTTCTTCCACAGGCCGCCCATCTTGAAGATGTTCTGCTCGTGGTGGCAGGCAACGATCACCGCACCGGAAGCAAGGAACAGCAGGGCCTTGAAGAAGGCGTGGGTCATCAGGTGGAAGATCGCGCCTTCCCAGGCGCCAACGCCCAGCGCCAGAAACATGTAGCCGATCTGGCTCATGGTCGAGTAGGCGAGGATACGTTTGATGTCGGTTTGCACCAGTGCGGCGAAACCGGCCAGTACCAGGGTCACACCACCGACGATGCCGACCAGGTGCAGGATGTCCGGCGCCAGGGCGAACAGACCGTGGGTACGGGCGATCAGGTAGACACCGGCAGTCACCATGGTTGCGGCGTGGATCAGTGCCGAAACCGGGGTAGGGCCGGCCATCGCGTCCGCCAGCCAGGTTTGCAGCGGCAGTTGCGCCGATTTACCGACCGCACCACCCAGCAGCATCAGGGTCGCCAGCACGATCCAGAAATCGCCGACCTTGAAGTGCTCAGGCGCTTTCACCAGCAGCTCCTGGACGTTCAGCGTGCCCAGTTGCTGGAACAGGATGAACAGGCCGATTGCCATGAACACGTCGCCGATACGGGTGACGATGAAGGCTTTGAGTGCGGCGTTACCGTTGTTGCGGTTGCTGTAGTAGAAACCGATCAACAGGTACGAGCACAGGCCCACGCCTTCCCAACCGAAGTAGATGAACAGCAGGTTATCGCCCAGGATCAGGAACAGCATGCTGGCGATAAACAGGTTGGTGTACGAGAAGAAGCGCGAGTAACCGTCTTCGCCACGCATGTACCACGATGCAAACAGGTGGATCAGGAAGCCGACACCGACGACCACACCGAGCATGGTCACGGACAGACCATCCAGGTACAGCGCGAAGTTAGGCTGGAAACCTTCCACCGACATCCAGCGCCACAGCACCTGGGTGTAGACGCCACCTTCCGGTGGCGCGACGTTGAATTGCCAGATCACGTAGGCCGCGACGATGGCAGACAGGCCGATGGAGCCGACACCGATCAGCGCCGACAGGTTTTCCGAGAAGCGGCCGCGCGAGAACGACAGCAACAGGAACCCGATCAGAGGGAATACGAAAGTCAGAAAGAGTAGGTTCATCCGCGCATCTCACTGGCAGCGTCGATATCGAGCGTGTGGAAGCGGCGATACAGTTGCAGCAGGATCGCCAGGCCAATACTGGCTTCGGCGGCTGCAAGGCTGATCACCAGGATGAACATGATCTGTCCATCCGGTTGCGCCCAGCGGGCGCCCGCGACGATGAAGGCCAGTGCAGAGGCGTTCATCATCACTTCCAGACTCATCAACACGAACAAAATGTTGCGGCGGACCATCAGGCCGACCAGACCAAGGCAGAACAGGATGCCGGCGACGGCTAAACCATGTTCGAGAGGGATAGCAGGCATGTCTTACTCCTTCGCCTCGTTACGGCCCAAATGGAACGCCGTGACGGCTGCAGCGAGCAGCAGCATCGAGGCGAGTTCGACCACCAGCAGATACGGACCGAACAGGCTGATGCCCACGGCTTTTGCATCGACGGTGGTGTGGCCGATGGCCTGACCGCTCTGGTGAGCGAACAGCACATACAGCAGTTCGGCCAGCAGCAGGGCGGCGAGAATCACCGGCCCCGCCCAGATCCCGGGCTTGAGCCAGGTGCGTTCCTGCTGAACCGAGGCGGGACCGAGGTTCAGCATCATCACCACGAACACGAACAGCACCATGATGGCGCCAGCGTAGGCGATCACTTCCAGCACGCCGGCGAACGGAGCGCCGAGTGCGAAGAAGGTCATGGCCACGGCGATCAACGAAATGATCAGGTAGAGCAGGGCGTGCACAGGATTGGTGTTGGTGACCACACGCAGTGTGGACACAACAGCGATACCCGATGCGAAATAGAAAGCGAATTCCATCGTTCTTCCTTAAGGCAGCAAGCTCTTCACGTTGATCGGCTCGGCTTCGTTTTGTGCGGCGCCTTTCGGCTTGCCCGCAACGGCCATACCTGCAACACGATAGAAGTTGTAATCAGGGTTTTTGCCGGGGCCGGAGATCAAAAGATCTTCTTTCTCGTACACCAGGTCCTGACGTTTGAACTCGGCCATCTCGAAATCCGGGGTCAGCTGGATCGCGGTGGTCGGGCAGGCTTCCTCGCAGAGACCGCAGAAAATGCAGCGCGAGAAGTTGATACGGAAGAAGTCCGGGTACCAGCGACCGTCTTCGGTTTCAGCTTTCTGCAGCGAGATGCAACCCACCGGGCAGGCCACGGCGCACAGGTTGCAGGCTACGCAGCGTTCTTCGCCGTCGGGGTCGCGGGTCAGGACGATGCGGCCACGGTAGCGTGGTGGCAGGTAGACCGGCTCTTCCGGGTATTGCAGGGTGTCGCGCTTGCGAAAACCATGGCCGAAGACCATGACCAGGCTGCGCAACTGGGTACCGGTACCCTTAACGATGTCGCCAATATATTTGAACATGGGTCAAATCCTCACTGAACCGCAACCGCAGGCGTGTTCCACAACACGATTGCAGCGGTCACCAGCAAATTGATCAGGGTCAGTGGCAGGCAGAATTTCCAGCTGAAATCCATCACCTGGTCATAACGCGGACGCGGGATGGAAGCGCGCAGCAGGATGAACAGCATGATGAAGAACGCGGTCTTCAGTGCGAACCAGACGAAGGACAGTTGCGGCAGGATGCCGAACGGACCGTGCCAGCCACCGAAGAACAGGGTGACCAGCAGCGCCGAGATCAGGATGATGCCGATGTATTCACCGACGAAGAACATGCCCCATTTCATACCGGCGTATTCAATGTGGTAACCGTCGGCCAGTTCCTGTTCCGCTTCCGGCTGGTCGAACGGGTGACGGTGAGTCACGGCCACGCCAGCGATGAAGAACGTACAGAAGCCGAAGAACTGCGGAATGATGAACCACAGGTTCTGCGCCTGGTACTCGACGATGTCGCGCATGTTGAACGAGCCGACCTGCACCACGATGCCCATCAGGGCCAGGCCCATGAACACTTCGTAGGACACGGTCTGCGCCGAGGCACGCAAGCTGCCCAGCAGGGCGAACTTGTTGTTACTCGACCAGCCGGCGAACAGCACCGCGTAGACCGAAAGACCGGCCATGGCGAAGAAGAACAGCAGGCCGATGTTCAGATCCGCCACGCCCCAGGTCGGGGTGATCGGGATGATCGCGAAGGCGATCAGCAGGGCGGACATGGCCACCACCGGTGCCAGGGTGAAGATCACCTTGTCGGCAAACGGCGGGGTCCAGTCTTCCTTGAAGAACATCTTCAGCATGTCGGCCGCGATCTGGAACATGCCGAACGGGCCAACGCGGTTCGGACCGTAACGGTCCTGCCACCAGCCCAGCAGGCGACGCTCGACAAAGCTGAGCAACGCGCCTGCGACCACCACGGCCAGCAGGATCACGATGGCCTTGATGACCGTCAGGATCACATCGATCACTTCAGGGGTGAACCAGGTCATTGCGCTGCCTCCTGCAGACCATCAACGGTTTGGCCGAAAATCGCCGGCGGAATGCCTGCCAGACCGGCCGGCAGTGCAACCAGGCCAGCGCCCAGCTCTTCATTGATGCGCAGCGGCAGACGCAGGGTCTGGCCGGCAACATTGAGGCTCAGCAGTGCGCCGTCGTTGACGCCCAGGCGATCCGCTTCGGACTTGGCCAGTGCAACGTAGGCGGCCGGGATGCGTTCCTGGACCGGAGCGGCTTTCGACGAGTTCTCGTCGCTGCCGAACAGGTGATAGAACGGCACGGCTTGCCAGGTGCCCTGGGCCGGGTTGAACGCGCGCGGAACACTGGCGAACCAGTTCAGCGAATCACCGGTGCTTTCGATCAGGCGGGTGCCCGGATCGCCAGCGCGCAGGTGACCACCGACTTCGTCCTGGAACTTGTTCCAGGCTTGCGGCGAGTTCCAGCCCGGCGACCAGGCGAACGGCACTTGCTGACGCGGTTCGGCGGAGCCGGAGTAACCTTCCATCGAGAAGGCGAACGCGGTGTCCTTGTCTTGCGGGGTACGTGGTTCGTGAACGCTGATGTCGGCGCGCATCGCGGTGCGACCGGAATAACGCAGCGGCTCACGGGCCAGTTTCAGACCCTTGATGCGGAACGAGGCGGACGGTGCGGCATCGACGATACGGGCCAGTTGCGTGGTGCTCGAAGCAACGGCAGCGGTCACGTGGTCGAGTTGCGTCCAGTCGATCGGCTGGTTCAGCAGGGTGGCGCGCAGGGCGTGCAGCCAGCGCCAGCCTTCGTGGACCAGAATGCTCGCGTCCATGTATTGCGGGTCGAAAACCTGGAAGAAGCGCTGGGCGCGACCTTCCTGGCTGACCAGCGTACCGTCGCCTTCAGCGAAGCTGGCGGCTGGCAGAACCAGATGCGCACGGTCGCTGGTGGCGGTTTTCTGATGGTCGGCAACGATCACTACTTTCGCAGCGTTCAGTGCCGCATCGACCTTGGCCCTGGCGGTGCGGGTGTACAGATCGTTTTCCAGCACGACGATAGCGTCGGCCTTGCCATCGATGACCGCTTGCAGCGCGGCATCAACCGATTCGCCACCGAGCATTGCCAGACCGAGGCTGTTGGCTTCCGGCACGATCAGGCTGATCGAACCGTTCTTCTCGCGCAGCTTCAGGGCCTTGGCGATGTTCGCAGCAGCTTCGATCAAGGCTTTGGAGCCCAGCGAAGTACCAGCGATGATCAGCGGACGCTTGGCCGCGAGCAGTGCGTCGGCGATGCGCTTGGCCAGTTCCAGGGCTTCGGCGTCCAGACCTTCAACGGCCGGTGCGCTGGCGTCCAGGGCGTGAGCCACGGCGAAACCGATGCGCGCCAGATCGTCTGGAGCGGCGTGTACGCACTCTTCGGCGATGTCGTCGAGCTTGGTTTCAGCCAGGCTGGCGATGAACAGCGGGTTCAGCTCGTGCTGACCGATGTTTTTCACCGCAGCGTCGAGCCAAGGCTGAACGCGCATGGCTTCGGCCATGTCTTCGGCCTTGCCTTTTACCGACTGACGCAGGGCCAGGGCCATACGGGCGGCGGTCTGGGTCAGGTCTTCACCGAGGACGAACACGGCGTCGTGGTCTTCGATGTCGCGCATGTTCGGCACTGGCAGCGGGCTGTCTTTCAGCACTTGCAGGACCAGACGGATGCGCTCCAGCTCGGAGGCCTCGATACCGGAGTAGAAGTGCTCGGCGCCCACCAGTTCACGCAACGCGTAGTTGCTTTCGAGGCTGGCACGCGGCGAACCGATACCGACGATGTTGCGACCGCGCAGCAGGTCGGCGGCTTTATCCAGCGCGTCGTCCAGGCTCAGCTTGGTGCCGTCGGCCAGCAGTGGCTGACGTGGACGGTCAGTGCGGTTGACGTAGCCATAACCGAAACGGCCACGGTCGCACAGGAAGTACTGGTTCACCGAACCGTTGTAACGGTTTTCGATGCGACGCAGTTCGCCGTAACGTTCGCCCGGGGAGATGTTGCAACCGCTCGAGCAACCATGGCAGATGCTCGGCGAGAACTGCATGTCCCACTTGCGGTTGTAGCGCTCGGAGTGAGTTTTGTCGGTGAACACACCGGTCGGGCAGACCTCGGTGAGGTTGCCGGAGAACTCGCTTTCGAGGGTGCCGTCTTCAACGCGACCGAAGTACACGTTGTCGTGGGCACCGAATACACCGAGGTCGGTGCCGCCGGCGTAGTCCTTGTAGAAACGCACGCAGCGGTAGCAAGCGATGCAGCGGTTCATTTCGTGGGAAATGAACGGGCCCAGTTGCTGGTTCTGGTGGGTGCGCTTGGTGAAGCGATAACGGCGCTCGTTGTGGCCGGTCATCACGGTCATGTCTTGCAGGTGGCAGTGACCGCCTTCCTCGCACACAGGGCAGTCGTGCGGGTGGTTGGTCATCAGCCATTCAACGACACTGGCGCGGAACGCCTTGGATTCTTCATCGTCGATGGAGATCCAGGTGTTGTCGGTGGCAGGGGTCATGCAGGACATGACGATGCGACCACGGGTGTCGTTCTCGTCGGTGTACTGCTTGACCGCGCACTGGCGGCAGGCCCCGACGCTACCTAGCGCGGGGTGCCAGCAGAAATAAGGGATGTCGAGGCCCAGCGACAGACATGCCTGTAACAGGTTGTCTGCCCCGTCGACTTCGAGCGCTTTGCCGTCTACGTGGATAGTGGCCATGGTTCAAAGGTCTTCGTTGGCCCGGTGTCAGCGGGCGTGGCTAATGGAATCTTGTTATCCGTCCGAATCCAGTCAGCCCCGAAAGGCGTCATCGGACGAAAGGCGAAGGGCACGGACCCTTCGCCTTTTTTAAGCGTTTACGCGCCGACTACGATCGGCTTCGCCAGAGGCGGGACGGCGGCGCTTGCAGGCGCGATACCGGCTTCGAACTCTGGGCGGAAGTATTTGATGGCACTGCCCAACGGCTCCACGGCACCCGGTGCGTGAGCACAGAAGGTCTTGCCCGGGCCGAGGAAGTTGACCAGACCCAGCAGGGTCTCGATGTCGCCTGGCTGGCCGCGGCCTTGTTCGATGGCCATCAGCAGCTTGACGCTCCATGGCAAACCATCACGGCAAGGGGTGCAGAAACCGCAGGATTCGCGGGCGAAGAACTGCTCCATGTTGCGCAGCAGGGACACCATGTTGACGCTGTCGTCCACCGCCATGGCCAGGCCGGTACCCATACGGGTGCCCACTTTGGCGATGCCGCCGGCGTACATTTGTGCGTCGAGGTGTTCAGGCAACAGGAAACCGGTACCAGCGCCGCCTGGCTGCCAGGCTTTAAGCTTGAAGCCGTCGCGCATGCCGCCGGCGTAGTCTTCGAACAGCTCGCGACCGGTCACGCCGAATGGCAGTTCCCACAGGCCAGGGTTCTTGACCTTGCCGGAGAAGCCCATGAGCTTGGTGCCCATGTCTTCGCTGCCGTCGCGGGCCAACGATTTGTACCAGTCCACGCCGTCGGCGATGATCGCCGGCACGTTGCACAGGGTTTCAACGTTGTTCACGCAGGTCGGCTTGCCCCACACGCCAACGGCGGCAGGGAAGGGCGGCTTGGAGCGCGGGTTGGCGCGGCGGCCTTCGAGGGAGTTGATCAGTGCGGTTTCTTCACCGCAGATGTAACGCCCGGCGCCGGTGTGGACGAACAGCTCGAAATCGAAGCCGCTGCCCAGGATGTTCTTGCCCAGCAGGCCCGCTGCCTTGGCTTCTTCCACGGCACGGTTCAGGTGCTTGGCGGCGGTGGTGTACTCGCCACGCAGGAAGATGTAGCCACGGTAGGTTTTCAGCGCGCGGGCACTGATCAGCATGCCTTCGATCAGCAGATGGGGCAGTTGCTCCATCAGCATGCGGTCTTTCCAGGTGTTCGGCTCCATCTCATCCGCGTTGCACAGCAGGTAGCGGATGTTGATGGATTCGTCCTTTGGCATCAGGCCCCACTTCACGCCAGTGGGGAAGCCTGCACCGCCGCGACCTTTGAGGCCGGCGTCTTTCACGGTCTGGACGATGGCGTCCTGATCCATGTCGGCGAAGGCTTTGCGCGCAGCGGCGTAACCGTTCTTGGCCTGGTACTCGTCGAGCCATACGGCTTCGCCGTCGTCACGCAGGCGCCAGGTCAGCGGGTGAGTCTCGGCCGAACGCTGGATGCGGTTGGCAGGACCGAAAGAGGTCAGGGTCATACGTAGCCCTCGAGCAGTTTGGCGACGCCGGCAGGCTGGACATCGCCAAAGGTGTCGTCATCGATCATCAGCGCCGGTGCCTTGTCGCAGTTGCCGAGGCAGCAGACCGGCAGCAGGGTGAAACGACCGTCGGCAGTGGTCTGACCCAGGCCGATACCCAGGTTGTTCTGAATTTCGCTGACTACCGACTCGTGGCCGCCGATGTAGCAGACCATGCTGTCGCAGACGCGAATGATGTGACGGCCGACCGGCTGACGGAAGATCTGGCTGTAGAACGTGGCCACGCCTTCAACGTCGCTGGCCGGGATGCCGAGGATCTCGCCGATGGCGTACAGAGCGCCGTCCGGCACCCAGCCGCGTTCCTTCTGAACGATCTTCAGGGCTTCGATCGACGCCGCGCGCGGGTCTTCGTAGTGATGCAGCTCGTGCTCGATGGCCGAGCGCTCGGTTTCACTCAGGGTGAAACGGTCTGTCTGGATAAGCGTGCTGTTCATGCTTAGCGGTCCACGTCGGCCATAACGAAATCGATACTACCCAGGTACGCAATCAGGTCCGCGACCATGCTGCCTTTGATCACCGAAGGGATCTGTTGCAGGTGCGGGAAGCTCGGAGTGCGGATCCGGGTACGGTAGCTCATGGTGCCGCCGTCGCTCGTCAGGTAATAACTGTTGATGCCCTTGGTCGCTTCGATCATCTGGAAGGATTCGTTGGCCGGCATGACCGGGCCCCACGAAACCTGCAGGAAGTGCGTGATCAAGGTTTCGATGTGCTGCAGCGTGCGCTCTTTCGGCGGCGGCGTGGTCAGCGGGTGATCCGCCTTGTACGGGCCTTCCGGCATGTTGCGCAGGCACTGGTCGATGATCTTGACGCTCTGGCGCATCTCTTCGACGCGAACCATGCAGCGGTCGTAGGCATCGCCGTTGGCGGCCAGCGGCACTTCGAACTCGAAGTTCTCGTAGCCGGAGTACGGACGCGCTTTACGCAGGTCGAAGTCGCAACCGGTGGAACGCAGGCCGGCACCGGTGACGCCCCATTCCAGGGCTTCTTTGGTGTTGTACTGGGCAACGCCGATGGTACGACCCTTGAGGATGCTGTTCTGCAGGGCGGCCTTGGTGTATTCGTCGAGGCGCTTTGGCAGCCATTCAACGAAGTCTTTCACCAGTTTTTCCCAGCCGCGCGGCAGGTCGTGGGCGACGCCACCGATGCGGTACCAGGCCGGGTGCAGACGGAAACCGGTGATGGCTTCGATCACCGTGTACGCCTTCTGACGGTCGGTGAATGTGAAGAACACCGGAGTCATGGCGCCGACGTCCTGGATGTAAGTACCCAGGAACAGCAGGTGGCTGGTGATCCGGAAGAACTCGGCCATCATGATGCGGATGACGTCGACCTTCTCTGGCACCTTGATGCCGGCCAGCTTCTCGACCGAGAGCACGTACGGCAGGTTGTTCATCACGCCGCCGAGGTAGTCGATACGGTCGGTGTACGGAATGAAGCTGTGCCAGGACTGACGCTCCGCCATCTTCTCGGCGCCACGGTGGTGGTAACCGATGTCCGGAACGCAGTCGACGATCTCTTCACCGTCCAGTTGCAGGATGATGCGGAACGCACCGTGAGCCGAAGGGTGGTTCGGACCCAGGTTGAGGAACATGTAGTCCTCATTCGCCCCGGAACGCTTCATGCCCCAGTCTTCAGGACGGAAGCGCGCGGCTTCTTCCTCAAGCTGTTGCTTGGCCAGGTTCAGGCTGAACGGATCGAATTCGGTGGCGCGCGCCGGGAAGTCCTTGCGCAGCGGGTGACCTTCCCAGGTCGGCGGCATCATGATGCGCGACAGGTGCGGGTGACCTTTGAAGTCGATGCCGTACATGTCCCAGACTTCACGCTCGTACCAGTTGGCGTTGGGCCAGATGCTGGTGACGGTCGGCAAGCTGAGGTCGCTCTCGGACAAGGCGACCTTGATCATCACGTCACTATTACGTTCCAGCGACATGAGGTGATAGAACACGGTGAAATCGGCACCGCTCGGCAGCCCTTGACGCTTGGTGCGCAGACGCTCGTCCACGCCGTGCAGGTCATAGAGCATGACGTACGGCTTGGGCAGGTTGCGCAGGAAGGTCAGGACTTCGACGAGTCTGGCGCGAGCCACCCACAGCACCGGCATGCCGGTGCGGGTCGGCTGAGCGGTGAACGCTTCGGCGCCAAAACGGTTGTTCAGTTCGACGACCACATCCTGGTCGTCTGCCTTATAAGGCGGGATGTACAGAGCACTGCCTGTAGTCATGGTTATTTTTTCGCTTTCGGTCAACGTAAAGAATGAAGCCAGCTTCTCGTTTCTTTGAAACAGACTGGATCAGACTTCGTCAGGGCTGCGCAGGTTGGTGACTGCGATTCGCTGTTCGCGGCGCTGTTCCTTCTGCGAAGGCATGTCGGCGCGATAAACGCCTTGATCGCCAACGACCCAGGAAAGTGGGCGACGCTCCTGGCCAATGGATTCCTGCAACAGCATCAAGCCTTGCAGAAATGCTTCTGGACGGGGCGGGCAGCCAGGTACGTAGACGTCAACGGGCAGGAACTTGTCCACCCCCTGAACCACGGAGTAGATGTCGTACATGCCGCCGGAGTTGGCGCACGAACCCATCGAGATCACCCACTTGGGCTCGAGCATCTGCTCGTACAGGCGCTGAATGATCGGCGCCATCTTGATGAAGCAGGTCCCGGCGATAACCATGAAGTCGGCCTGACGCGGTGATGCCCGGATAACTTCGGCGCCGAAGCGCGCGATGTCGTGGGGCGCCGTGAAGGCGGTGGTCATTTCCACGTAGCAGCACGAAAGACCGAAGTTGTACGGCCACAGGGAGTTCTTACGTCCCCAGTTGACCGCGCCACTCAGCACGTCTTCCAGCTTGCCCATGAAAATGTTTTTGTGGACTTGATCTTCTAACGGATCGGAAACGGTTTCCCGCTGGCCGATCGGATACTGCTCGTTAGGAGCATCGGGGTCGATTCTGGTGAGATTGTATTGCATTGCCAAAGCCTCATTGTTTCAGCTTCGCCTGCCGCTTGCGACGAGCTTCCGGAGCCCAGTCAAGGGCGCCCACTCGGAACAGGTAGACAAGACCTGCCAACAGAATTGCTATGAAAACGAGAGCTTCGACGAATCCGGTCCAGCCGCTTTCGCGGACGGACACAGACCATGCAAAGAGAAAGAGGGCTTCGATATCGAAGATCACGAACAGCATCGCGACCAGATAGAATTTGGCTGAGAGCCGCAAGCGGGCGCCACCGGTAGGTAGCATGCCGGACTCGAACGGTTCGTTTTTGCTGCGGCCCCAGGCTTTTGACCCGAGGAGGCTGGAGACGCCGAGCATGAAGGCACACAGGCCGACTACACCCAGAAGGAAAATGGCAAAGCCCCAGTTGTGGGCCATGAGTCCTGTCGCTTCGGGCATGCTGGAAATCCTTAACAGAGAGCAAAGGTCTCTGAGCTTGATAAAGAAATAAGGCAGTGACGATATGTCGCAGCAATCAATCGCGCTGATTTTATGGCTAAACACCCGGCAAGTAAAATTCCTATAGCGAAATTATTTATTGGAATAAGGACATAGCGCACCTCGAAGGGCCCGCAGCCCATGCGTTGCGGGCATTAGCCGGGATTTCACGAATTATGTTTTGTAGGAAATGTAACGAACATAGTTGCCGCTAAATGATAATTAATATCGTTTGGAGTGGTTTCGTAACTGTTTATCGGGTCAGTAGTTGGGAAGTTGTCTTATATGCGCGTTACTGCAAGTAGCGGCGGCGCCCGTTTTAGCCGATTTTCGCGATGCGGATACCGCTCTGGATCAATGTTTTGCCTGACAGGCTGTGCCATTTTCTGAGGCGCCCGGAAAAGCGCAGGCAAAAAAACGCCCCGAACCAGTCGGGGCGTCAGTTTTTCGGCAGTGCGGTTAGCTTTCTATACGGTCCGCAAAGGCCGTTCGCTCAGGCGAAGTCGATCAGTGGAACTGTTCTTCTTCGGTCGAACCGGTCAGCGCGGTCACCGAGGACGTGCCGCCCTGGATCACGGTGGTCATGTCGTCGAAGTAGCCAGTGCCCACTTCCTGCTGGTGAGCCACGAAGGTGTAGCCCTTGGCGGCGTCAGCGAATTCCTGCTCTTGCAGTTTCACGTAGGCAGTCATGTCGTTGCGGGCGTAGTCGTGCGCCAGGTTGAACATGCTGTGCCACATGTTGTGAATGCCGGCCAGGGTGATGAACTGGTGTTTGTAACCCATGGCGGACAGTTCGCGCTGGAACTTGGCGATGGTCGCGTCGTCCAGGTTTTTCTTCCAGTTGAAGGAAGGCGAGCAGTTGTACGACAGGATCTGGTCCGGGTATTCCTTCTTGATCGCTTCGGCGAAACGACGGGCCTCGTCCAGGTCTGGTTTAGCGGTTTCGCACCAGATCAGGTCGGCGTACGGCGCGTAGGCCAGGCCACGGGCGATTGCCTGGTCCAGACCTGCACGAACCTTGTAGAAACCTTCCTGAGTGCGATCGCCGGTTACGAACGGCTTGTCATACGGGTCGCAGTCGGAAGTCAGCAGGTCGGCAGCGTTGGCGTCGGTACGGGCCAGAATGATGGTCGGTACACCGGCAACGTCGGCAGCCAGACGAGCAGCGGTCAGCTTCTGTACGGCTTCCTGGGTTGGAACCAGAACCTTGCCGCCCATGTGGCCGCATTTCTTCACGGAAGCCAGCTGGTCTTCGAAGTGAACGCCGGCGGCGCCTGCTTCGATCATGCTCTTCATCAGCTCGTAGGCGTTCAGTACGCCGCCGAAACCGGCTTCGGCGTCAGCCACGATTGGCGCGAAGTAGTCGATGTAGCCATCGTCGCCCGGGTTCTTGCCGGCTTTCCACTGGATCTGGTCGGCACGACGGAACGAGTTGTTGATGCGCTTGACCACGGTTGGAACCGAGTCCACCGGGTACAGCGACTGGTCCGGGTACATCGATTCGGCGGAGTTGTTGTCCGCAGCGACTTGCCAGCCCGACAGGTAGATCGCCTGGATACCGGCTTTGACCTGCTGCACAGCCTGGCCGCCGGTCAGGGCGCCCATGCAGTTGACGAAATCTTTCTCTGGGCGGAAGGACGGCTTGGCACCCTGGGTGACCAGGTTCCACAGTTTTTCGGCGCCCATTTTTGCAAAGGTGTGCTCTGGTTGAACCGAGCCACGCAGACGGACGACGTCAGCAGCGGAGTAATTGCGAGTCACGCCTTTCCAGCGCGGGTTTTCAGCCCAGTCTTTTTCAAGGGCTGCAATTTGCTGTTCGCGTGTCAGTGCCATGGAGATAAACCTCGTCGCGTCTTTATGAAAAGTTGTTCTGCGGTGGAAAATTCCTTGCGCTCGCTGACCAGAAGCTTAGGTGGTCAGGTCGGGTTCGGCGGGGCAGGCGACGGGATGAACGATGGGCTCGAGGGGAAGTGAGCAGGTAAAGGCGAACTGGCGGGCGCATTCGGGCGTCGTGGGCCTTTATACGAACTACAGTGTAAAGCCGGGTTACCTAATTACGCTTCCGTCCCTCGGGACAACTTCGTTCCAGTCGGCAACCTCGTCAAACACACCTTGTGGGCGGTACAGACACGAAACGGCTCGCGGGGATGGTTGCGAGCATCGCTTCGAAGGCCCTTGCCAGGGCCTCTGATTAGCGGGAGCGAGGCCATCATGCCTTCGCTTTTTTGGCTCGTCAAACGTTTTGTAGTGCTTTTTTTCAAGCACTACATCTTTCGTCTAATACGACTAATCAGTCAGTTTTTGGTGCTTTAGTCCAGCGTGTCGACTTTCACCCGCAACGTCATGTCATCCCGGCCTTGAGTCGAGTAGCTGCGGGCCAGGCCCTGTTTGTCGGCCTGGGTCTGGCGATTCACGCCGGCGAGGGTGATCCACTCGCCCAGTCGCCCGGTGACAGTTGTGTCGGTGCTTTGCACGTTCACTACATCGGGACGTTCCTGGCTCATGCGGTCACGGTTGGTACTGATGGCCAGGTGAACGGTTTCGCCGGTGACGCTGGCGGTGACGTAAAACCCTTGGGTGACGTTGCGATATTGAGTCTGGCTGCTGTAATCGCCGTAGGAGTTGGTCTGGCTGCTGGTGATCGGAACGCTTTGGCCGACCTGGATCAGCGCCGGTGCGCCTTCGCTGGCCTGGATCTGCTGAATCCCGCCGTCGCGGCTGGCGGTGCTGCGACTGATAATGCGGGTTTGCGCGCCGTTGACCGAATAGCCTTCATCGCCGCGACCGTTGTTTTCGTTGGTGTCGACCGTGATCAGCAGGCGCTTGGGCGCGATGTCGAGCTGCGAGAGCAGGTCCTTGAGTTCTTCGATCTTGCCGGGCTCGGCCTTGACGATCAGTTGATTGCCATAGGCGCTGACCTGGCCGTCCTTGCCGATGAAGTCTTGAGCCACCGGCAGCATATCGGCGCTGGTGTGGTACTTGAGGGGCACGATTTCTGTGGCTGCCATCACCGAAAAACTGCAGCCGAGCAGCAGGGTGGTGAGCAGGGTGCGTAGGGACATGTCCGTTATCTCCGCTTTCGAAAGGCTTGATATTGCCAGTTTGTCGGCCCGGGGTGGGGCAAGTTGAATCGTAGACAGCAAAACGCCCCGGCATCATGAGATGGCGGGGCGTTTTGAGGTGCACATCAAGCGTTATGCCGAATGACGAACCATGTCCACATGCGGAATCCCTGCTTCCAGAAATTCCTCGCTGACCAGGTTGAAACCTAGGCGCTCATAGAACGCCGTGGCCTGTACCTGGGCGCTGAGCATCTGCTGCTTCAGGCCGCGTGCTTCCGCTTCGGCAATCACCGCTTGCATCAGCGCATCGCCGACTTTCAGGCCGCGCCAGTCCTTCAGCACCGAAACCCGGCCGACATGCCCGTCGGGCAAGAGGCGGGCGGTACCGATCGGAAAGTCGCCTTCGAAAGCCAGGAAATGCACCGCCGTGGCGTCATCGGCGTCCCACTCAAGCTCGGGTGGAACCGATTGTTCGGCAATGAACACCGTTTCGCGAATGCGGCGGATCTCGGCGTTGTCCTTTTGCCAGTCTGCAACACGTACGCGAATCTTATTCATCGTCGGCGAACCCCAGGCTTCCCTGTTTGACCAGTTCGCACAGCAGGCCGCGACCGTCTTCGTCGCTCAGCCAGTCACCGAGGTTGTCGGTGTGCAGGGCGTCGGCGGAGCAGATCAGCTTCAGCAGTTCGCGCAGCTTGCCCGGCAGGTAACGGCTCTGGCCGCTGGCGAACAGCAGCAGATCGTCATCGACGTCCGACCACGCCAGGCGCGCGCTCGGGTTGCGGATCAGGATGGCGCCGTCTTCGAGCGCGCCGAGGAGGTCTTCTTCCTCGACTTCTTCCGGGCCGACCACCAGTTCCGGGTAACGCGGCTCAGTCATGTACTGGCCGAACCAGGTCAGCAGCAGGCGTTCGTCGCTCATGTGCTCGGCGAGCAGCGCTTTCAGGCGGCCGAGGGCGTCGTGCTGGATCTGATGTGGATCATCGCTGACCGGTTTGGCGTCGGCGTCGGTGTAGCGCTCTTCGTCAGTCAGGAACTGGCTGAGGAAGTCGGTGAAGTGGGTCAGCACTTCAGCGGCGCTTGGTGCGCGGAAGCCGACCGAGTAGGTCATGCAGTCATCGACGGCAACGCCGCAGTGAGCCAGGCGTGGCGGCAGGTAAAGCATGTCGCCCGGTTCCAGAACCCACTCTTCGGTCTCGTGGAATTCGGCGAGGATGCGCAGGTCCGCGTGTTGCAGCAGCGGGCTTTCGGAGTCGCACATCTGGCCGATTTTCCAGTTGCGCTTGCCGTGGCCTTGCAGCAGGAACACGTCGTAGTTGTCGAAGTGCGGGCCGACGCTGCCACCTGGGGCGGCGAAGCTGATCATCACGTCGTCGACGCGCCAGCTCGGCAGAAAGCGGAAGTTTTCCAGCAGCTCGCTGACTTCCGGCACGAACTGATCGACCGCCTGCACCAGCAGGGTCCACTCGCGTTCCGGCAGCTTGCTGAATTCGTCTTCGGCGAACGGGCCGCGACGCAGTTCCCATGGGCGCTCGCCGTGCTCGATCACCAGGCGCGATTCAACTTCTTCTTCCAGGGCCAGGCCGGCGAGTTCGTCGGCGTCGATCGGGCTTTCGAAATCAGGAATCGCCTGACGGATCAGCAGTGGTTTTTTCTGCCAGTAATCGCGCATGAATTCGCGCGCCGTAAGACCACCCAGAAGTTGAAGAGGAATATCGGGATTCATATGTAACCTATTGAAAAAAAGCATTTTTCAGACGGGAATAAAAACGCCCGGCGCGGCCGGGCGTCTCAAACGGGTCAAGCAGTCGATCAGATGCGTTTGGCTTGCGCTACAGCGTTGCCGATGTAGTTGGCCGGGGTCAGTTGCTTGAGCTCGGCTTTCGCAGCGGCCGGCATGTCCAGGCCATCGATGAAAGTCTGCAGCGCTTCAGGGCTGATGCCCTTGCCGCGAGTCAGTTCTTTCAGCTTCTCGTACGGGTTTTCGATGTTGTAGCGGCGCATCACGGTCTGGATCGGCTCGGCCAGGACTTCCCAGCAAGCGTCCAGATCGGCAGCGATCTTGTCAGCGTTCAGCTCGAGCTTGCTGATGCCTTTGAGGCTCGCTTCGTACGCGATCACGCTGTGGGCGAAGCCGACACCGAGGTTACGCAGAACGGTGGAGTCGGTCAGGTCGCGCTGCCAGCGGGAGATTGGCAGTTTGCTCGCCAGGTGCTGGAACAGCGCGTTGGCGATGCCCAGGTTGCCTTCGGAGTTTTCGAAGTCGATCGGGTTGACCTTGTGCGGCATGGTCGACGAACCGATTTCGCCGGCGATGGTGCGCTGCTTGAAGTAACCCAGGGAGATGTAGCCCCAGATGTCACGGTCGAAGTCGATCAGGATGGTGTTGAAGCGCGCAATGGCGTCGAACAGCTCGGCGATGTAGTCGTGCGGCTCGATCTGCGTGGTGTACGGGTTGAAGCCCAGGCCCAGCTCGTCTTCGATGAAGGCGCGGGCGTTGGCTTCCCAGTCGATCTGCGGGTAGGCCGACAGGTGAGCGTTGTAGTTGCCGACAGCGCCGTTGATCTTGCCCAGCAGCGGAACGGCAGCGACCTGAGCGATCTGACGCTCGAGACGGTAAACCACGTTCGCCAGCTCTTTACCCAGAGTGGTCGGCGAAGCCGGCTGACCGTGGGTGCGCGACAGCATCGGCACGTCGGCGAAGCGGATGGCCAGTTCGCGGATGGCGTTGGCAGTCTGGCGCATCAGCGGCAGCATCACGTCGTCACGGCCTTCGCGCAGCATCAGGGCGTGGGACAGGTTGTTGATGTCCTCGCTGGTGCAGGCGAAGTGGATGAATTCGCTGACCTTGGCCAGCTCCGGCAGCTTGGCCGCTTGCTCTTTGAGCAGGTATTCGATCGCTTTTACGTCGTGGTTGGTGGTGCGCTCGATCTCTTTCACGCGCTCGGCGTGCTCCAGCGAGAAGTTTTCGGCCAGTTCGTTCAGAACGGCGTTGGCTTCGGCGGAGAAGGCTGGCACTTCCGGGATGCCGGCGTGAGCGGCCAGTCGCTGGAGCCAGCGCACTTCAACCAGAACGCGGGCACGGATCAGACCGTACTCGCTGAAAATTGGGCGCAGGGCCTGGGTTTTGCCGGCGTAGCGGCCGTCAACAGGGGAAACCGCAGTGAGCGAAGAGAGCTGCATGGGGTGTTCTCGGACAGTCGGGCAACGAAATGGGGCGCGTATCATACATGAAAAAATCCGCCGGTCCGTCGCCAACTGACCGGCGTATTACGCGTTACAGACTACAAAGCTTTTATTGCGCGACGATTTACTCGCTGCGCATCAACGGATACAGCTCTTTGAGCAATCTGCGTCGGCTCACGACCAACTGCCAGCGATGACCGCCGAGCTGGCGCCACAGGCGTGCCGAACGAATGCCGGCGAGCAGCAGGGCGCGGATCTTCGAGGCATTGCTCGGCTGCTGCAGATTGCGCATGTCGCCATGCACCTGAATGCGTTGGCGCAGCGTGCTCAGGGTGTCCTGATACAGCGCGCCGCAAGCCGCAATCACGTTTTCGTGAGCCGGGCCGAAATGCTCGACCTGCGACTGGATCTGCGGCAAGCGTTTGCCGATCACGTCGAGCATGTCGTTGCGTTTGGCCAGTTGCCGCTCAAGGCCAAGCATCGACAATGCGTAGCGCAACGGCTCGCGCTGCAAGGTGCTCGGGTCGCGCTCGAGGGCGCCGATCAGCGCGCGGTAGCCCTCGCGCAGGTTGATATCGTCGCCGCCGTACACATCCAGGGTGTCTTTCGGGTCGCGAACCAGCAGGCTGCCGAGCATGCAGCTCAGGCCGGCCTCGTTGGTCTGGCCGGTCTTGGCGATCCGGTCGACCAGCACGGCGGCGAGAAACACGCCGCCCAGAGCGGTCAATTGCTCCTGAGTCGGGCTCATGCCTGGCCGCTCCACGGCTCGGCGACTTCGATCACGCCGCCGCCGAGGCAGATTTCACCGTCATAGAACACCACCGACTGGCCCGGCGTGACCGCGCGTTGCGGCTCGTCGAACACGGCGCGATAGCCGGTCTCGGTTTTTTCCAGGGTGCAGGCCTGGTCGCTCTGGCGATAACGAACCTTGGCAGTCAGGCGCAGCGGCTGGCTCAGATCGATCGGGTTGACCCAATAGATTTCCGAAGCGAGCAGGGCGCTGGAGAACAGCCACGGATGGTTATTGCCCTGGCCGACGATCAGCTCGTTGGTGTCCAGATCCTTGCGCAGCACGTACCACGGCTCATCGCCGGCGTCTTTCAGACCGCCGATGCCCAGGCCCTGACGCTGGCCGATGGTGTGGTACATCAAGCCGTGGTGACGGCCGATGACTTCACCTTCGGTGGTCTTGATCTCGCCCGGTTGGGCTGGCAGGTATTGCTTGAGGAAATCGCTGAAACGACGCTCGCCGATGAAGCAGATCCCGGTGGAATCCTTCTTCTTGGCGGTGGCCAGCTCGTATTTCTCGGCAATTGCGCGGACTTCCGGCTTTTCCAGTTCGCCGACCGGGAACAGGGTCTTGGCGATCTGTTCGCCGCCGACGGCGTGCAGGAAGTAGCTCTGATCCTTGTTCGGATCCAGGCCCTTGAGCAGCTCGGTGCGGCCATCGATGTCGCGGCGACGCACATAGTGACCGGTTGCGATCAGGTCGGCGCCGAGCATCATGGCGTAGTCGAGGAACGCCTTGAACTTGATCTCGCGGTTGCACAGGATGTCCGGGTTCGGCGTGCGGCCGGCCTTGTATTCGGCCAGGAAGTGCTCGAACACGTTATCCCAGTACTCGGCGGCGAAGTTGGCGGTGTGCAGCTTGATACCGATCTTGTCGCACACGGCCTGAGCATCCGCCAGGTCGTCCATGGCGGTGCAGTATTCCGTTCCGTCGTCTTCTTCCCAGTTCTTCATGAACAGGCCTTCCACTTCATAGCCCTGCTCGATCAGCAGGAGAGCGGAAACGGAAGAGTCCACGCCGCCGGACATGCCGACAATGACGCGCTTCTTGGATGTGTCAGAAGGGGCTGGATCACGCATAGGGATTCAATGAGTGTCTTGAAAAAGGACGCGATTCTATCAGGCTCACGGCCTCAAGGCTAAAGGGAAGGGCGGATCAGTTCGAGGCCGAAGCGATTGCCGGCCAGATAATCATCGATGCAACGGATGATCAGCTCGCTGCGCCAGTGCTCGCGCTGCTCGATTAATTCCTCGCGGGTCAGCCACTTGGCGCCGACGATGCCGTCGTCCAGTTGGTAATCCGGGTGATGTTTCACGGCTTTGGCGCTGAAGCACACGCGCTGGTAAGTCACGCCGTTGCTCGGGGCGGTGTACAGATAAATGCCGACCACGGCAGTGGGCTCGACGTCCCAGCCGGTTTCTTCGAGGGTTTCGCGCACGGCGGCTTCGATCAGGGTTTCGTCGGGTTCCAGATGACCGGCGGGCTGATTGAGCACGTTACGCCCGGCCTTGTGTTCCTCGACCATCAGGAAACGACCGTTGTCCTCGACGATGGTGGCGACGGTGATGTGGGGGAGCCATTGCATTGATTGAATCTCCTGGGCGAAAGGCAGAAACACAAACCCCGGCGCATGGCCGGGGTTTGTGATGTTCCCTTTACAACCTTATACCAGCGCAGCGATGGCCGCGTTGAGGGTTGCGCTTGGGCGCATGGCCTTGCTGATCAGCTCGGCATTGGCGTGGTAGTAACCGCCGATGTCCACTGGCTTGCCTTGAACGGCGTTGAGCTCGGCGACGATGGTCGCTTCGTTCTCGGTCAGGGTCTTGGCCAGAGTTGCGAACTGCGCTTGCAGTGCAGCGTCTTCAGTCTGGGCGGCCAGGGCTTGTGCCCAGTACATCGCCAGGTAGAAGTGGCTGCCGCGGTTGTCGATGTTGCCGACTTTGCGCGATGGCGACTTGTTGTTGTCGAGGAACTGGCCGGTGGCCTGATCCAGGGTCTTGGACAGAACCAGCGCTTTCGGGTTGTTGTAGTTCACACCCAGGTGCTCGAGAGAAGCGGCCAGGGCCAGGAATTCACCCAGCGAATCCCAGCGCAGGAAGTTCTCTTCGACCAGTTGCTGCACGTGCTTCGGAGCCGAACCGCCGGCGCCGGTTTCGAACAGGCCACCGCCGTTCATCAGCGGCACGATCGACAGCATCTTGGCGCTGGTGCCCAGTTCCATGATCGGGAACAGGTCGGTCAGGTAGTCGCGCAATACGTTGCCGGTCACCGAAATGGTGTCCTTGCCTTCGCGGGTGCGCTGCAGGGTGTACTTCATTGCGTCGACCGGCGCCATGATCTGGATGTCCAGACCGGCGGTGTCGTGATCCTTCAGGTAAGCCTGAACCTTCTCGATCACCACGCCGTCGTGGGCGCGCATCGGGTCCAGCCAGAAAATGGCTGGAGTTGCGCTTGCACGAGCACGGTTGACAGCCAGTTTGACCCAGTCCTGGATCGGCGCGTCTTTGGTCTGGCACATGCGGAAGATGTCGCCGGCTTCAACAGCCTGTTCCATCAGCAGGATGCCTTTGCTGTCGGTCACGCGAACCACGCCGTCGGCCTTGATCTGGAAGGTCTTGTCGTGGGAGCCGTATTCTTCAGCCTTTTTAGCCATCAGGCCAACGTTTGGCACGCTGCCCATGGTGGTCGGATCGAAAGCGCCATTGGCTTTGCAATCTTCGATCACGGCCTGGTAGATGGTGGCGTAGCAGCGGTCCGGGATCACAGCCTTGGTGTCGTGCAACTGGCCGTCGGTGCCCCACATCTTGCCGGAGTCACGGATCATGGCCGGCATCGAGGCGTCGACGATGACGTCGCTCGGCACGTGCAGGTTGGTGATGCCTTTGTCGGAGTTGACCATCGCCAGCGACGGACGAACGGCGTAGACCGCCTGCACGTCAGCTTCGATCTGGGCTTGCTGTTCGGCCGGCAGGGCTTTGATGCGGGCGTACAGGTCGCCGATGCCGTTGTTCAGGTTGAAGCCGATCTCGGCCAGCACGTCGGCGTGCTTGGTCAGGGCGTCTTTATAGAACTCGGCAACGATCTGGCCGAACATGATCGGGTCGGAGACCTTCATCATGGTGGCTTTCAGGTGAACCGACAGCAGCACGCCTTGTTGCTTGGCGCTGTCGATTTCAGCGGCGATGAACGCGCGCAGGGCCTTTTTGCTCATCACGGAGCAGTCGAGAATCTCGCCCGCCTGAACAGTGGTTTTTTCTTTCAGGACGGTAGCGGTGCCGTCTTTGGCGATCAGCTCGATCTTCACGGCGTCAGCGGCGTCGATCAGGGCAGCTTTTTCGCTGCCGTAGAAATCGCCGGTGCTCATGTGAGCGACGTGGGACTTGGAGTCCTTGGCCCAGGCGCCCATTTTGTGCGGGTGCTTGCGAGCGTAGTTCTTGACCGACAGCGGAGCGCGACGGTCGGAGTTGCCTTCACGCAGAACCGGGTTCACGGCGCTGCCCTTGACCTTGTCGTAGCGCGCCTTGGCATCTTTGTCGGCGTCGCTGGTCACGGTTTCCGGGTAGTCCGGCAGGTTGTAGCCCTGGGCTTGCAGTTCTTTGATCGCGGCTTGCAGTTGCGGAACCGAGGCGCTGATGTTCGGCAGCTTGATGATGTTGGCTTCAGGCGTAACGGCCAGGTCGCCCAGTTCGGCGAGGTGGTCGGCTACGGCTTTGTCGCCCAGTTGCTCGGGGAAGCTGGCCAGAATACGTGCTGCAAGAGAGATATCGCGGGTTTCCACGGCGATATCGGCCGAGGCGGTGTAAGCCTCGATGATCGGCAGCAGGGAATAGGTGGCGAGGGCTGGAGCTTCGTCGGTGAAGGTATAGATGATCTTCGAGCGGGTGGGCATATTCGGATTAACTCTCTCTTCTTTGCTAAAGCGTGCGCAGAAACTCGAGGGGCGCCGGGTAAGCGCGTTCGTTCAAAGTCATCCATGAACCGAATGTCGAGAATCTTCGCGGTGATGTTGGGTGCATCAGTAGAGCGTCAAGCAGTCGGACTGCGGTAACAACCCGACCAATCAGGCGGAAAGTCTCGTGCTAGAGAGGCCAGCCGTCGTGACCCTTTGGTCAGCGGGCGGCATTATACATAGGTAGCTGGCAATCTGCCGATGGTTCATATGCAACGATTCTCGTCCATTGGTCTAAAGGTCGCAGGGCGGGGTGGGGCGTAGAGTCGCCGTGAATGCTTGAGATTGGCGCTTTTCCCTTTGCTTTCAGGCTTGTACGAAACGAGATGTGGTCGCGCCCGGAACAGAGGGTTTGCGTGTTGATTCAACTGGGTTACGCTCGAACCAAGCCAGATGTTCAATCCAAACAATGGAGTTCAGCATGGGTTACAAGAAGATTCAGGTTCCAGCCGTCGGCGACAAAATCACCGTCAATGCAGACCATTCTCTCAATGTCCCTGATAACCCGATCATTCCCTTCATCGAAGGTGACGGCATTGGCGTCGACGTCAGCCCTGTGATGATCAAAGTGGTTGATGCTGCCGTAGAAAAAGCCTACGGGGGCAAGCGCAAGATTTCCTGGATGGAGGTTTATGCTGGCGAAAAAGCAACTCAGGTTTATGACCAGGACACCTGGCTGCCCCAGGAAACCCTGGACGCGGTCAAGGATTACGTGGTTTCCATCAAAGGCCCGCTGACCACCCCGGTCGGTGGCGGCATCCGTTCCCTCAACGTTGCCCTGCGTCAACAGCTCGATCTCTATGTCTGCCTGCGCCCTGTGGTGTGGTTCGAAGGCGTGCCGAGCCCGGTGAAAAAGCCTGGCGACGTCGACATGGTGATCTTCCGCGAGAACTCCGAAGACATCTATGCCGGTATCGAATGGAAGGCCGGCTCCCCTGAGGCCACCAAGGTCATCAAATTCCTGAAAGAAGAAATGGGCGTCACCAAGATCCGTTTCGACCAGGACTGCGGCATCGGCATCAAGCCGGTTTCGAAAGAAGGCACCAAGCGTCTGGTGCGCAAGGCCCTGCAATACGTGGTGGACAACGACCGCAAGTCGCTGACCATCGTGCACAAGGGCAACATCATGAAATTCACCGAAGGTGCCTTCAAGGACTGGGGCTACGAGGTGGCGAAGGAAGAGTTCGGCGCCGAGCTGCTCGATGGCGGCCCGTGGATGAAATTCAAGAACCCGAAAACCGGCCGCGAAGTCGTCGTCAAGGACGCCATCGCCGACGCCATGCTCCAGCAGATCCTGCTGCGTCCGGCCGAATACGATGTGATCGCCACCCTCAACCTCAACGGTGACTACCTGTCCGACGCCCTGGCGGCGGAAGTGGGCGGTATCGGTATCGCGCCGGGTGCCAACCTGTCCGACACCGTGGCCATGTTCGAGGCGACCCACGGTACTGCGCCGAAATATGCCGGCAAGGACCAGGTCAACCCGGGTTCGGTGATCCTGTCGGCGGAAATGATGCTGCGCCACCTGGGCTGGACCGAGGCGGCCGACCTGATCATCAAGGGCACCAATGGCGCCATCAAGGCCAAGACCGTGACCTACGACTTCGAACGTCTGATGGAGGGCGCTACGCTGGTGTCTTCTTCGGGCTTCGGTGAAGCGTTGATCAAGCACATGTAAGAACGGCAGCTGCAATAAAACCGCCCGGCTCGAGTGATCGAGCCGGGCGGTTTGTTTTCTGGCAGGTGTTCGGGTTGCTTCAGCTGGTCACCGACTGGTGCTGAGCGGCTGCCGAGGCGGCATCTTTTGCGGCTTCGACATTCTGAATTTTTGTGGCATGCAGGCCTTTGGGCCCTTGCACGATCTCGAATTTGACGATTTGCCCGGCTTTGAGGGTTTTGTATCCGTCCATTTCAATGGCGGAATAGTGGGCAAAGAAATCGATCTCCTTGCCGTCCTCGTCCTTCCCCTCGCGGGAGTCGGTGTTTATGAAACCGAACCCCTTGGCATTGTTGAACCATTTCACCTTGCCGACAGCCATGCTCAAATCCCTCTGCAACAGTCTCCATCGCTGGAGTATCATCCAATTCATCCGCAGTCGAATCCGTTAAAAAGATTGACTCCGCGGATCTTTTTTCCCCACTGTGGGTTCTATTGGTTGTAACACCGTTTTCCCGATAGTCAAGGTGACCGGGCAGTCGGAGTTGAAAACGTGTCAAGCCGCCCCCACCACTGTATTTGCACAACTGACGAACCTTTCTTTCCATGCATGCAATCAGCCAGATTCGACTAACATTCAATCAGGATCGCCCGCTTCTCCAAAAGGATCTTCCACAGGAGCACGACGACGATTCGGCAGGCGTTGCTGTTCAGGAAGCAAAGCCTGCGTTACAGGCGCCGCCGATGTACAAGGTGGTTTTGTTCAATGATGACTACACACCGATGGATTTCGTCGTCGAAGTGCTCGAGGTGTTTTTTAACCTGAATCGCGAGCTGGCGACCAAGGTCATGCTGGCCGTCCATACAGAAGGGCGGGCAGTATGTGGAGTGTTTACCCGCGACATCGCCGAGACAAAGGCCATGCAGGTCAACCAGTACGCCAGGGAAAGCCAGCATCCGCTACTCTGTGAAATCGAGAAGGACGGTTAATCGCCGACCACTTGGGTATGAGGTGAAGCTATGTTAAACCGCGAGCTCGAAGTCACCCTCAATCTTGCCTTCAAGGAGGCACGTTCGAAACGTCATGAATTCATGACCGTCGAACACCTGCTGCTGGCCCTATTGGACAATGAGGCTGCCGCCACCGTATTGCGTGCCTGCGGCGCAAACCTCGACAAACTCAAGCACGACCTGCAGGAGTTCATCGACTCCACCACGCCGCTGATCCCTGTCCATGACGAGGATCGCGAAACCCAGCCAACCCTGGGCTTCCAGCGTGTGCTGCAACGTGCTGTCTTTCATGTGCAGAGCTCGGGCAAACGCGAAGTGACCGGCGCCAACGTGCTGGTTGCAATCTTCAGTGAGCAAGAGAGTCAGGCGGTGTTCCTGCTGAAACAGCAGAGCGTTGCACGCATTGATGTCGTCAACTATATCGCCCACGGCATTTCCAAAGTGCCGGGGCATGGCGATCACTCTGAAGGTGAACAAGATATGCAGGACGACGAGGGCGGTGAGTCTTCTTCTTCAGGCAATCCGCTGGACGCTTATGCCAGCAACCTCAACGAACTCGCACGCCAGGGCCGGATCGATCCGCTGGTCGGGCGTGAAACGGAAGTCGAGCGTGTCGCGCAGATTCTCGCGCGCCGTCGCAAAAACAACCCGCTGCTGGTAGGCGAGGCGGGCGTGGGTAAAACCGCGATTGCCGAAGGCCTGGCCAAGCGTATTGTCGACAACCAGGTGCCGGACCTGCTGGCCAACAGCGTCGTTTACTCCCTCGATCTGGGCGCTCTGCTTGCGGGCACCAAGTATCGTGGTGATTTCGAGAAGCGCTTCAAGGCGCTGCTCAACGAACTGAAAAAACGTCCGCAGGCGATCCTGTTCATCGACGAGATCCACACCATCATCGGTGCGGGTGCTGCGTCTGGTGGCGTGATGGATGCTTCGAACCTGCTCAAACCGCTGCTGTCGTCTGGCGACATTCGCTGCATCGGCTCGACCACGTTCCAGGAATTCCGTGGCATCTTCGAAAAAGACCGTGCCCTGGCGCGCCGCTTCCAGAAGGTCGATGTCGTCGAGCCGTCGGTGGAAGACACCATCGGTATCCTGCGTGGCCTGAAAGGGCGCTTCGAACAGCACCACAACATCGAATACAGCGATGAGTCGCTGCGCGCCGCTGCGGAACTGGCTTCGCGCTACATCAATGACCGGCACATGCCGGACAAGGCCATCGATGTGATCGACGAGGCGGGCGCCTACCAGCGTCTGCAACCGGTCGAGAAACGTGTGAAACGCATCGAAGTGCCTGAGGTCGAGGACATCGTTGCGAAAATCGCGCGGATTCCGCCGAAGCACGTCACCAGCTCCGACAAGGAACTGCTGCGCAACCTCGAGCGTGACCTGAAGCTGACGGTGTTCGGTCAGGATGCGGCGATCGACTCGCTGTCGACTGCGATCAAACTGTCCCGTGCCGGTCTCAAGTCGCCTGACAAGCCTGTCGGTTCGTTCCTGTTCGCAGGGCCAACTGGTGTCGGTAAAACCGAAGCCGCGCGTCAATTGGCCAAGGCGTTGGGGATCGAACTGGTGCGCTTCGACATGTCCGAGTACATGGAGCGCCACACCGTATCGCGTCTGATCGGTGCGCCTCCGGGTTATGTCGGTTTCGACCAGGGCGGTCTGCTGACCGAAGCGATCACCAAGCAACCGCATTGCGTATTGCTGCTCGATGAAATCGAGAAGGCGCATCCGGAAGTCTTCAACCTGCTGCTGCAGGTGATGGACCACGGCACGCTGACCGACAACAACGGGCGCAAGGCGGACTTCCGCAACGTGATCGTGATCATGACCACCAACGCCGGTGCTGAAACGGCGGCGCGTGCTTCGATCGGTTTCACCCATCAGGACCACTCGTCCGATGCGATGGAAGTGATCAAGAAGAGCTTCACGCCGGAATTCCGCAACCGTCTGGATACCATCATTCAGTTTGGTCGCCTCAGTCATGAGGTCATCAAAAGCGTGGTGGACAAGTTCCTCACCGAACTTCAGGCGCAGCTGGAAGACAAGCGTGTGCTGCTGGAAGTTACCGATGCGGCGCGCAGCTGGCTGGCGGCCGGTGGTTACGATTCGGCCATGGGCGCTCGTCCGATGGCGCGTCTGATCCAGGACAAGATCAAGCGTCCGCTGGCGGAGGAGATTCTGTTTGGCGAGCTGGCCGAGCATGGCGGTGTGGTTCACATCGACATCAAGGATGGTGAGTTGACGTTTGACTTCGAGACCACTGCAGAAATGGCTTGATGGCTGGTAAGTGAAAAGGCGCCTTCGGGCGCCTTTTCATTGTCTGTTTGTTTGGTGTGAATATCCGTTGTTGCGGTAACGGCTTCTTAGGGTTCCGCCCTTACGGCGGGTCACTTTTGGCAAACGCCCCAAAAGTAACCAAAAGGTCTGTGCCCTGACGTACGGCCCTCGCTGTGGCTCGGGTTCCTTCGCTCCGGGATTGATCCGGGGGCATCGCCTACGGTTTGCTTCGCTGCACCTCCTCTCGATGCATGCGGCTGCGCCGCACGGTCGCTGCGCTCCCACCCCCGGAT
>NZ_JAMDGS010000003.1:0-197881 GCF_028657055.1 Pseudomonas aphyarum | reverse complement strand
ATTCTACAGCAGCCTCATTTGCTGTCAAGTGATTATTTTCAGAAGTTTTCGAAGATTTCTTCAACAACTTCAACCACTTGCGCTTCCGATCTCTCGTTAGCGGGAGGCGAATTCTACAGCGTTACACGCTGCTGTCAACACCTCTTTTTCTCCGCTTTCGACCGAGAAGATCGAACCGTTGAAAGCGCCAGACAAACCGGCATTTCCAACCCCTTCCAGGCTTCGATGAACTGAAGCGACCCGCCTTCGAAACCTACTTAACTCATTGAATCTCAAGGAGTTTTCCGTTTCGACTGCGCCGGAAGTGGGGCGAATTATAGAGACTCAGAATCTGCCGTCAACCCTTAATTTGCGTTTTCTATCAAGAGAGGGAAAAAGGCAGCTTCTATATAGACGCGAACCTATCACTGTCACTGAATGCCCCCCGCCAACACAGCCGCAATCAACCAATCACCTTCGCATACACCGACCGGTCAATATTCCCCCCGGACAAAATCACCCCGACCTTCTTCCCCTCCATCCTTCCACGCTCCTGCATCAACGCCGCCAGCGCTGACGCACCCGCGCCTTCCGCAAGGTTGTGGGTATCGGTGTAATACACACGCATGGCTTCGGCAATCTCGCCTTCGCTGACAGAGACGATCCTCGCTGCCCCTTCCTTATAGATGTCGAACGCCTGCGCAATCGGCTTGCGTACGGCCAAGCCATCGGCAAAGGTATTCGCCGACGCGGTTTCGCAGATTGTGTTTGCGTCGAACGACAGCTTGGCAGCCGCGGCCTCCGTCGACACCACCCCCACCACTTCAGTATTCAGTCCTAGTGCGTCGCGAGCAGCGATCACCCCACAGATCCCCGATCCGCAGCCGATGGGCACGTAAACCGTATCCAGATCCGGCGCCGCATCGAACAGCTCCAGCGCATAGGTCGCCACGCCCTTGACCAGTTCAACGTGAAACGGCGGCACCAGAAAAAGGTCATGCTCCTGCGCCAGGCGCGCCGCCTCTTCACGCGCCTCGTCAAAATCGCGCCCGTACTCGACCACTTCACCACCAAAGCCACGCATGGCGTTGTTCTTTTCCAGCGAATTGCCCTGCGGCACCACGATCGATGCTTTCAGCCCTACCGCCCGCGCTGCGAGCGCCAGACTTTGACCGTGATTGCCACGCGTCGCGGAGACGATGCCTTTGACAGCCGGATGTTCACGACGCAGCCAGTGCATGAAGGTAATACCGCCACGCACCTTGAAGGCGCCGGTCGGTGTGTGGTTTTCATGCTTGACCCAAACGGTGCAGCCCAACCGCTCGGCCAGCAACGGCCAACGGTACTGGGCGGTGGCTGGCATCACCTGGTAAACCTGGCGGGCAGCGTTTTCGATATCGTCGCGAGTGAATGCGTGCATATAAGTGGCTCCTTGGACGTTAGCCCAGTCTAGGGACGCGAGCGTCACGTCGGCTTTCAAAAAACTGACCTGACTTTTACCCGCCCCTTTCACTACTATTGCGTGCATGAGCCATCGAAACCGTCGCCATCCCATAACCGTTGATGAACCGATACGTCGTATCGAAGCCGGCCCATGGGCGATCGAGTTGCTGCCAGGCGCAGCCTACTCGGCACGGTACGTGGCGACCCAGTCAGCGATCGGCTTTGCCTTCGACAGCCAGCGCGGCGTGCACGCCATCGGCAGTGACCGGATACGCCCCTTCGATGCGATGCCCAATGGCCTGGCGTTTGTTCCGGCTGGATGTGACGTACTGTCCGAGTCGCCCATGGGCGGCGAGTATCTGCGGGTGATACGCACCGACGGCAAGACATTGGCCGGTGACCATGCGTTCAACAATCGCATCGACCCTCAGGCCATTCACCTCGCGTCGCGAATGCGCAGTGCACTGCTGCAAGCCTCTCTGGAGGATGACTGGGAAAGCTGGGCGCTTGGTCTGGCGGAACGGGTGGAAGGTCATGAAGCCTTCACTCATCAAGGCTCGATCACCGGCAGCAGAATGCGCCTGCTGGATGAATTCATCGACGCAGGCCTTGATAGCCCCCTCGGTGTCCCGGCGATGGCCCAACTGCTGGGTTTGTCCGAGGGTTACTTCATGCGTGCCTTCAAGCTGGCAACCGGCAAGAGCCCCCACAGTTACCTGATCGACAGACGACTGGCCAAAGCCCGAGCGTCAATGCGCGATACAACGGACAGTCTTTCGCAGATCGCCCTCGCCTGTGGCTTCAACTCACAGGCGCATATGACCACAGCCTTCAAACAGCGCCTCGGCGTGAGCCCGGCACAACTGCGCACAGATTCGCGCCATAGCTCTGCTACCGACAAACAACATTCTTCTATATAGAAGAAGCGACCACTTGCCCCCGTCATTCCGGCAAACAACCGATGAGGTCCGTTTAATGAGCAAGGCGCCCTACGCTCCACCCAAGGTCTGGAAACACATCGCTCCGTCCGGCGGCCAGTTCGCCAGCATCAATCGCCCGATTGCCGGGCCGACGCACGACAAGACGCTGCCGATCGGCAAACATCCGTTGCAGCTGTACTCGCTGGCCACGCCGAACGGCGTAAAAGTGACCATCCTGCTTGAGGAGTTGCTGGCGCTCGGATACACCGGTGCCGAGTACGATGCCTGGCTGATCCGCATCAACGAGGGCGACCAGTTCTCCAGCGGCTTTGTCGAGATCAACCCCAATTCGAAAATTCCGGCGTTGCTGGATCGCAGCGTAGAACCGGCCATTCGCGTATTCGAATCCGGCTCGATCCTGCTTTATCTGGCGGAAAAATTCGGCGCCTTCCTGCCCGCCGATCTGGCGGGGCGCACCGAAACCCTGAACTGGCTGTTCTGGCAGATGGGCTCGGCACCTTACCTGGGCGGTGGTTTCGGGCATTTCTATGCGTATGCGCCGGAAAAGCTCGAATACCCGATCAACCGGTTCACCATGGAAACCAAGCGGCAGCTGGACGTGCTCGATCGCCGCCTGAGCGAAAGCCCCTACCTTGCCGGCAACGACTACACCATCGCCGACATCGCGGTCTGGCCTTGGTACGGGCAATTGGTGCGCAACAACGTCTACTCCGCCGCCGAGTTCCTTTCCGCTCACGAATACACCCACGTGCAACGCTGGGCGCAAGAGATTGCCGAACGGCCTGCGGTGATTCGTGGCCAGCGCGTCAACCGGACGTGGGGCGATGAGAACAGCCAGGTTCCGGAGCGGCATCAGGCGAGCGATCTGGATTGAGCTTCGCCTGATACAACGCGACGTCCGGTGCGGGTGTATCGGGCGTTGCGTTCACTACACCAACAGGTCGGCCCACTGCCCCGGCGTCATCTTCGTCACCATCAGCAGCACGATCACGAACATCCCCAGAAAACCGGCAATACCCATCCAGAACCATTTTCGGTACACGCAGCTGTACTCATCAGGGAGCCCTGCCCCGGTCTCGACTGCGCTCGAAGCCATCACGTGCAAACGCTTCTGAAGCACCAGTACCGGCAACCAGAGCGAGCCGACGCACAGGAAAATGATCAAGGAAGTCAGCACCCATTCCGTGGTCAGGGGCAGTCCGGCAAGCCTGGTCAACCCGTAACCCGTCGCGATCTGGATAAAGCCCGCCGGCGTGGTGATCCAGGCGTCGAACCGTACGACCATTCTCGCTACATGCGCGATCACCAGAGGGTTGGCCGTACGGCTCGCGGCAATAAGGTAGAGGTAGGAGCCCATGCCGAATCCGAACAGGAAAACCGCGGCGATGATGTGAATGTATTTGAGGCACAGATAAAGCACGGTCAGTTCTGCCCGTCAGAGAAATGCATCGACAGGCTCAGATTCTGCGGATCGTTGATGGCCGCCATGTATTCGGCGACGGTTATCTCGCCCACGCAGGGACGCGCGCCAGCCTCGGGCTGATATCCCCGGGCGATTTTCGCAGCCAGGGCAACGGCTGCGCAGCTTGGAATTTCCGGCCCCTTGTCATTCCGAGCGGTGAGCTGCACCGTCATGGCCAGCGGTTTTCTGTCGATACCGAGTCCTGTCACGTCGATATACATCGCGCTTTTGCCATCACCGAATCGCTCGAACCAGGTACCCCAACGGTGAAGCCGCGCCGCCCAGGGAACATGATCACGAAACGCACCAAACCTGCGGGCCAGCGCGAACAGACCGTTGGCCACGCCACCCAGCTTGAGGCCCGCGCCGGCCTTGAAGCTCAAGGTTCGCGCGCCATAGCGGCTGGCAAAGATGTCCATGTCCGGCACGTCGACATTCGCCAACACCCGAACGCCCAGGTGAGGCATCTTGCGCAACGTCAGGTCCAGCCAGCCTGCCACCTCATGAACCTGGCCATTCCTGAGTTGCCTGATCGGCTTGCCAGCGTAGGCCAGAACACCTTCAACCGTCGACAGGCCCGGCATTTTCGCCGAAGAGGAAATGCCATGTTCGATCGAATCGATACGGGAGAAGCGATGCCGCTGTTCATCGATAAGGGCCGATGAAAGTGTCGGCACCGAACTGCAACCGCTGAGAATCGCCACGCCGACCTGTTTCGCGCGGGCATCGAGGGCTTCGATACCGTTGACGAAAGTTCTGCAGTCGGACAAGTCGCAATAATGCACACCCGCGTCGATGCAGCGCTCGGCGACCGCATAGGATTGCCCTTGAAACGGGCCGCCGGTGTGGATGACCAGTTGAATGCCCATCGATTTCAGAGCCGCTTCAAACCCGTCCCCCATCGCGTTGCCGCACCAACTCTCGCAGACAACGCCCGACCGGGCTTTCAGCTCGTCGACTTTGTGCGCCAATTTCTGCGGGTCGCGGCCGGAGATCACCAGCTCGATGTCAGGCATCTCAATCAAATGCCGGCTGACAATGCTGCCAAAATTTCCATAGCCGCCGACCACTAAAACCCTGAGTGCCACGCAATGCTTCCTTGAAATGGATGACTGGTTTCAGTCGGACAGCTTTTACTTACGCGGACTGCCGACGCATCGTCAGAATCGCAGCCCCGAGACCGATAAACGTAGTCCCCACTACGCGACTGACCCAACGGGACACCGTTGGGGTGAAGTGGTCGCATATTACAGGAGCACGCGGGACAACGCGCCACCGGCCGTTACGCTTTACTTCTCGGGGTCAGCGGCCCAATGATGGGAAACGGCACCGACCTCGAATAACGACAACGGAGGGTCGTCCAGCGATCATGAACATTCTTTACGACGAACAGGTCGACGGTGCTTTGCCCGACGTCGACAAAGCCGCGTTGTTGCAAGCCCTGCATCGCCAGTGGCCGGATCTTGAAGTCCTGCATCAGCTTGAAGAACTCAAGCCGTATGAATGCGATGGCCTCTCCGCCTATCGCACCACGCCGCTGCTGGTGGTACTGCCACGGCACATCGATGAAGTTCAAGGTGTGTTGCGGATTTGCCACGAACGGCGGGTACCGGTGGTGGCCCGGGGCGCCGGAACCGGTTTGTCCGGCGGTGCCCTGCCGCTGGAAAAAGGCGTGTTGCTGGTAATGTCACGCTTCAACAATATCCTGCAGATCGATCCTGAAGCTCGCACCGCACGGGTTCAACCCGGTGTGCGCAACCTGGCGATTTCCCAGGCTGCTGCGCCGTTCGGGCTGTATTACGCGCCTGATCCTTCCTCGCAAATCGCCTGCTCCATCGGCGGCAACGTGGCGGAAAACGCCGGCGGCGTGCACTGCCTCAAGTACGGTCTGACCGTGCACAATCTGCTCAAGGTCGAGATTCTTACAGTCGATGGCGAACGCCTTACGCTGGGTTCGGAGGCACTGGACTCTCCCGGCTTCGACCTGTTGGCACTGTTCACCGGCTCCGAAGGCCTGCTCGGCGTCATCACCGAAGTCACGGTCAAACTCTTGCCCAAACCCCAGACTGCCAAAGTGCTGCTGGCAGCATTCGACTCCGTGGAAAAGGCCGGCCGCGCCGTGGCCGACATCATCGCGGCCGGCATCATTCCCGGTGGCCTGGAGATGATGGACAACCTGGCGATCCGCGCTGCCGAAGACTTCATCCACGCCGGTTATCCGGTGGATGCCGAAGCCATTCTGCTTTGCGAACTCGATGGCGTTGAAGCTGATGTCCACGATGACTGCGCGCGGGTCCGACAGGTGCTCGAACACGCCGGCGCCACCGAACTGCGTCAGGCCCGGGACGAAGCCGAGCGCGTGCGATTCTGGGCCGGACGCAAGAATGCCTTCCCCGCCGTAGGACGGTTATCTCCGGACTATTACTGCATGGACGGCACCATCCCCCGCCGCGAGTTGCCCGGCGTACTGCACGCGATTGCGCAGCTTTCAGCCGAATATGGCTTGCGGGTCGCCAACGTATTCCATGCCGGCGACGGCAACATGCATCCACTGATTCTGTTCGATGCCAACCAGCCCGGTGAACTGGAACGTGCCGAAGCGCTGGGCGGCAAGATCCTCGAATTGTGCGTAAAGGTTGGCGGCAGCATCACCGGCGAACACGGCGTGGGCCGGGAAAAAATCAACCAGATGTGCGCGCAGTTCAATCGTGACGAGCTGACCCTGTTCCACGCCGTAAAAGCAGCCTTCGACCCCGGCGGCCTGCTCAATCCCGGCAAAAACATTCCGACCCTGCATCGCTGCGCCGAATTCGGTGCCCTGCACGTACACCACGGGCAATTGCCCTTCCCTGAACTGGAGCGGTTCTGATGGGTGACACCAAGGATTTCGATGACAGCGCCGCGCTGCTCGAACAGGTCAATCGGGCACTGGAAAACGCTACGCCGTTACGCATCCAGGGGGCTAACAGCAAGGCGTTTCTCGGACGCATCGTCGGTGGCGAGATTCTCGACACCCGCGCCCATCGCGGCATCGTCAGCTACGACCCGACCGAACTGGTGATCACCGCACGCTGCGGTACTCCGCTAACAGAATTGCTGACCGTGCTGGACGCCTCGCAACAGATGCTGGCATGCGAACCACCCGCCTTCGCCGACGACGCCACGGTCGGCGGCATGATCGCCACGGGCCTGTCCGGGCCGCGTCGACCGTGGTCGGGATCGGTGCGCGATTTCGTGTTGGGCACGCGGATCATCACGGGACATGGCAAGCATCTGCGCTTCGGCGGCGAAGTCATGAAAAACGTCGCCGGCTACGACCTGTCGCGCCTGATGACCGGCAGTTACGGCTCGCTGGGGGTTATCACGGAAGTCTCGCTCAAGGTGCTGCCCAAACCGCGAGCGTGCTTGAGCATCAGTCTGGAAATGAGCAGCGAACAAGCTTTGCTGCGTCTGGCGGAATGGGGCCAGCAGCCGTTGCCGATCAGCGCCGCGTGTCACGACGGCCGGCAATTGCGCTTGCGTCTGGAGGGTGGCGAAGGTTCAGTGGCGGCCGCCCATGATCGCCTTGGTGGCGAGTTGATCGACAGTTCGTTCTGGGCCGACCTCAACGAACAACGCCTGAGCTTCTTCGATGAAGACCAACCGCTCTGGCGCCTGTCCGTGCCGCTCAACACGCCGCCGCTGAACCTGCCCGGCGAGCAGTGGCTCGACTGGGGCGGCGCGCAACGCTGGCTCAAATCCACGGCCGAAGCGGCGATCATTCGCAAAGTGGTCGGCGACGTCGGCGGGCATGCGACCTGCTACAGCCACGGTCTGATCGATGAACCATTCCATCCTCTGACGCCCGCCCTGCTGCACTATCATCGCCAACTCAAACGACAACTCGACCCCCGGGGCATTTTCAATCCCGGGCGTCAGTACGCGGAGCTTTGAGCCATGCAGACCACCCTCAGCCCGCAAGCCCGACAACTGCCCCGCGCCGAAGAGGCCGAAAGCATCCTGCGCACCTGCGTTCATTGCGGATTCTGCAACGCGACCTGCCCGACTTATCAATTGCTAGGCGATGAACTGGACGGCCCGCGCGGGCGCATTTACTTGATCAAGCAAGTGCTCGAAGGCAACGAAGTCACGGCGAAAACCCAGCAACACCTGGATCGCTGCCTGTCGTGCCGTAACTGTGAAACTACCTGCCCTTCCGGCGTGGATTATCACAACCTGCTCGACATCGGTCGGGCAGTGGTCGACGCCGCCGTCCCGCGGCCGCTCGGGCAACGCCTGTTGCGTGAAGGGTTGCGACACATCGTGCCCAATCCACGGTTGTTCAAAGGGTTGGTCAACGGTGGGCAGATGTTCCGGGCGCTACTGCCCGATGCCCTGCAAGACAAACTGCCACGCAACGCGGTGATGCCTGCAACACGTCCCGTCATCCGCCATGCACGGCAAGTGCTGATGCTGGAGGGTTGCGTGCAGCCGGGTTTGTCACCCAATACCAATGCAGCAGCGGCACGGGTGCTGGATCGTCTGGGCATCAGCGTGATCCCGGCCCGCGAGGCTGGTTGTTGCGGCGCGGTGGATTATCACCTCGACGCCCAGGCCACCGGCCTTGACCGCGCCCGTCACAATATTGATGCGTGGTGGCCGGCCATCGAGCGGGGTGCCGAGGCGATCGTGCAGACCGCCAGCGGTTGCGGTGCGTTCATCAAGGATTACGGGCATTTGCTCGGCGCCGATCCGGTCTACGCCGAGAAGGCAAGACGTGTCAGCACGCTGGCCCGGGATCTGGTGGAAGTGCTAAGAGACGAACCGCTCGAATCCCTCGGCATCCACGCTGATCAGCGCCTGGCCTTTCACTGTCCCTGTACTTTGCAGCACGCGCAGAAACTTGGCGGTGCGGTGGAGTCGGTGCTGACTCGACTGGGCTTCAACCTCACGGCTGTGCCGGACGCACATCTGTGCTGTGGCTCGGCGGGCACCTACTCGCTGACCCAGCCAACACTGGCCCGGCAGTTACGCGAGCAAAAACTCAACGCTCTGGAAAGCGGCCATCCGGAAGTCATCGTCACCGCCAATATCGGCTGCCAGGCGCACCTCGACGGTGCGGGGCGCACGCCGGTCCGGCACTGGATCGAGTTGGTGGATGCCGCGTTGCCGTCAATGACCGAGGCGTAGGATCGCTGGCGAGGGCAAAACGATGGGCGAAAAAAAACCGCCTTTGCGGGGCGGTTTTTTCGACAAGCCTCAGTTTGCGGCTGGGGCTTGATGGCTCACGGACAACACTGACGTGCGGGAATACTATTAATCTTTGGTTTTCGTTGCAACGTTATTTTGCGTGTATTTAACGACGATCTGCTCATACAAGGGCAGACCTGTCGGGCCTTTAACACACCAGATCATGCTGACAGAAATAACGAATTACAAAACACACGGAGTCTTTTTCCAGGAACCTCAGAATCACGCCATGAGACGGGTTAATATGCCCGCGCTCACTCGACAGTGCATCTGTGAGGTTTGGCTGGAACCATAACGGTTTCATGCCCTTCGACACGGTTTTGCACCCGTGCCGGAATGATGGCTCGGAGGGATCACAACCGGCCGCCTCATGGATAACACTGACGTGCTTGTCCGAAGGCACACATGATCCGGTAAGTGCGCTGGAGGTTTGGCCCCCGACCTGGAGGCCAAAACGTATGAAGCTGTTGCTGCGTACGCTGAGCCTCGTATGGAGATCGTTTCAAGCGTTCCGCTTCTACGAATTCCTGCGAGACCATTTCAACGACCTGAAATAACCGGTCGTTGATGCGGGAAAAGCCCGTTTCAGTTTCGGCTGAAACGGGCTTTTTTATGCGCGCTAATAGCTGTCATAAGTAGGACTTCTCTGAAAGTCTCTGTAGGACATTTCATTAATCACTTCGAAGACCTACGAACTTATTACCGCGACACGGGCAGCACCCTTCGCGCCACGCCACTCAGGCTGGTTATGAGCTAATAGCCCCTTCATTAAACCGTCGCTCAAACGTTGTACTAGGATAGGATCCAATTTCCCGATTTGTAGTTGCCGGCCAAGGACATCCGCCGGTAAGTCGGGAAAGCGCAATTCCCCCATTGCTACTCATGGATGAAACACATGAACTCACATCTGTTCCCTCACATCGGCAAGGTCATTGCCAGCACCGGCAGCCGGCATTTTCCGCGGATGCTGCATGACCTGATCCTCACCCAACTGGCCGTGGATGCCACGCATATCCGGCAGATGCGCGTGGAGCCGGTCGGACGTGCGCAGCCACGCACCGAGCCTGAATGCCCCAAAGAGGCGGCACTGACGGCCGAGACGGTGTATTCCGAACTGAGCACCGATCCCGGCAGCAGCGACATGCCCGCCCCCGAACCCTCCACGGGCACCGATGCTTCGCAGTTGCACCTGACCCGGCGCAAGGACGGTTACCGTTATGTGATTTCCGTGTACCGCTGCGGCCCGTCGAAGCGGTTTTCCGCCCGGGAGCGCAGTCTGTTGCAGGACATCTCCCCGGTATTGCTGCCGATGGTGGAAAAGCACATCCACGCCCTGCAACCGGCGAATGCGGATCCCGAGGCGCAAGCCGCAGCGACCGAAGCCTCGCTGCTAGGCCTGGAAACCCTGCGATTGCGTTTTTGCGAGCGCGTGCAGCAACTGGGCCTGAGCCTGTCGAACCGTGAAATGGAAGTGTGCGTCGGCCTCCTCGCCGGCCGCACCGCGCCTGAACTGGCCGAGCAGTTGCAACTGAAGGTCAATACCGTCGAGAGCTACCTCAAACGTGCCGCCATCAAACTGGGGATCAGCGGTCGTCATTCGCTGATGCGCTGGATGTATTCACCTGAAGACTGCCCGGCCGCCTGCGATCCGTCCAACGCGGCCTGAGCGTTCGCACGCCTGTAAAAAAACCGCCGCCCTGCCAGGGACGGCGGTTTTTTCATGCCCGCCTTTCAGTCCCGCGCCAACGCCTCGATCGGGTCGAGCCGCGACGCATTGCGTGCCGGCACAAAGCCGAACACGATGCCGATCAGCGTCGAGCAGATCACCGCCGTGAGCACCGAGGTCAGCGAGAACACCATTTCCCACTCCTTGATGAACAACGAGAACAGATGGCCGATGGCGTAACTCAGCGAAATACCGATGGCCCCGCCGAGCAGACAGACCATCACCGCCTCCACCAGAAACTGCTGACGGATGTCCGACTGCCGCGCCCCCACCGCCATGCGAATGCCGATTTCACGGGTACGCTCGGTGACCGACACCAGCATGATGTTCATCACCCCGATGCCACCCACTACCAGCGAAATCACCGCAATCAGCGACAGCAACAGCGCCAGTGAGCGACTGGTTTTCTGCACGGTCTGCATCACGCTGTCGAGGTTGTTGGTGAAGAAGTCCTTGGTACCGTGGCGCTGCAGCATCAGTTTGTTGACGTTGTCTTCCACCACTTTGCTCGGCTGGCCGTCCTTGATCCGCACACTGATACTGTCCAGATAACGCTGGCCCAACAGCCGTCCGGCTGCGGTTTCATAAGGCACCCATACGTTCAGCGACTTGCTCGACGAGAAGATGTTCTTGTTCTCCGCCGCCACGCCAATCACGGTGCACGGCAGGTTGCCGATCAGGATCACCTGCCCCAGCGGATCGACGCCTTCGCCGAACAATCGATGGCGGGTGTTGTGATCGATCACCACCACCTGCGCCTGGCGCCGGGCATCGCTTTCGCTGAATGCAATGCCCGATTCCATCTTGATTCCGCGCACCTGAAAGTACAGATCGCTGACGCCGTTGACCTGCGCATCGAGGTCGATGTTGCGATAGCGCAGCAACAGATTGCGCCCGACCACCGGCGTGGCACTGTCGACGTAGTAGAGCTGATTGAGCGCCGTCACGTCCGCCGGCACCAGGGTTTCGATGGCCGCCGAACGGCTGTCGCCGAAACTGGTGCCGGAATAGATATCGATGGTGTTGCTGCCGATGGCTTGAATATCTTTGAGCACATAGCGCTTGGCCCCTTCGCCGATGGCGGAGATCGACACCACCGAGGTGATGCCGATAACGATCCCTAGCATGGTCAGCAAGGTGCGCATCCGATGGGAAATCAGCGCGATCCAGGCCATGTTGAAGGCCTCCTTGAACAACCCGAGGCTTGCCACCAGACGCCGCGCCGCCGTGGACTTGGGCACCGCGTCCTCATTGCTCAATGCCGTGGTGTCGCGCTCGTTGCGCCGATCGCTGAGGATTTCGCCGTCGCTGACTTCGATGATGCGCTCGGCGTTGGCCGCGACCTTGGGGTCGTGAGTCACCAGAATCACCGTGTGCCCGGCCGCGTGCAGCTCCAGCAGGATCCGCATCACCTCCTTGCCGCTGGTGGTGTCGAGGGCGCCGGTCGGCTCATCCGCGAGGATCACTTCGCCGCCGTTCATCAGCGCACGGGCGATACTCACCCGCTGCTGCTGACCGCCCGATAGCTGGCTCGGGCGATGGGTCAGGTGCCCTTCCAGCCCAAGGCGAGCCAACAACTCACGGGCCCGCGCATGCCGTTGTGGCTCCGGCGTGCCGGCGTAGATCGCCGGCATCTCGACGTTGTGCATCGCGCTCAGATGCGGCAGCAAGTGATAGCGCTGGAAGATGAAGCCGAAATAGTCACGACGCAGTTCGGCCAGCGCCTGATTGTCCAGATCCCGGGTTTCCCGGCCATTGATCTTGTAGCTGCCGGCCGTGGCGTAATCGAGGCAGCCGAGGATGTTCATCAAGGTCGATTTGCCGGAGCCCGAGGCGCCGATGATCGCCACCATTTCCCCGGCATGGATCGTCAGGTTGATGTTCTTCAGCGCGAGAAATTCACGGTCGCCGGCAGTGAAACTGCGGCTGATGCCGGTCAGTTGCAGCAGAGGTTCGCTCATGCTCATGCCCCTGCCACTTTCGTCACCGGATCACCGATCACCACCCGGTCACCTTCGGCCAGACCGTCGTTGACCTGCACCTTGACGTTGTTGTTGATCCCGGTCTGCACATTGCGCGATTGCGCCTGGCCCTTGGCGTCCAGCACCCGCACCGGGAAACTGCCGTCGTTGTTGCGTGGACCCAGCGCCGCCACCGGAATCGTCAGCACCGATTTGGCGGTATCGAGCACCACCCTCACCTGAGCCGTCATGGAAATGCGCAAACGGTGATCGGGGTTGGGCACCTCGAACAGCGCGTTGTAGAACACCGCCGTGTTCTGCTTCGGCGTGCCGGCGGGCGGGGTTTCGAGGAAGTTTTGCGGTGCAGGCTCGGTGCCGCGCAGCTTGCCGTAATAACGCTTGTCCTCGCCGAGAATGGTGAAGTACACCTCCTGCCCCGGCGCGATGTGAATGACGTCGGCCTCCGACACTTGAGCCTTGACGGTCATGGTGTCCAGGTCCGCCAGTTTGAGCAGGATCGGCGCCAGCTGGTTGGCGATCACGGTCTGGCCTTCCTGAGTGACGATGCCCACTACGTCGCCGTCGATGGGCGCGACGATCCGCGTGTAGGCCAGGTTGACCTTGGCCGTGTCGATCTGGATATGTGCGCTCTTGATCTGCGCATCCAGCGACAACAGGTTGGCCTGCTGAACTTCGTAGTTCGATTGCGCGGTTTCGAAATCCTGCCGCGAGATCGATGCGTCCTCCTGCAGGTTCTGATAGCGCTCGTAGATCGCCTTGGTCTGCCTGACCTGAGCCTGAGTCGCCCGGCGCTGGGCTTGCAGATTCTCCTCATCGACCTGTGCCTGACGCAGGGTGTTCTGCAGCACCAGAGGGTCGATTTCCGCCAGCCACTGGCCCTTCTTGACCTTGTCGCCAACCTTGACCTTGAGCGACTTCAACTGCCCCGAGACCTGGGCACCGACGTCCACCTGCTTGATGCCCTCCAGCAAACCGGTGGCCAGCACTGCGTTTTCAATGTCACCACGTTCGACCGTGGCGGTCAGGTATTGCGGTGCCTCGGCGGGCGCCTGCACCGTGTAGAACACCAACCCGGCCACCAGCGTCAACGCGATACCCAGACCGACTTTGCGCAACTTCGACTGTTCCATAAATGACCACAATTCCGTTCAGGGTTGAGCCCGGCCAGCGGCCGGGTTCCAGGATAAAAACTTCAATCAGGACAACACTTGGCCCGCCGCCACCGTCAGCCCGTCATGCCACCACGCCGCGAGACTGAAGACGTTGGGTGCCTTGAGAATCGTGAAGTGGTTGCCGGGGCCGTACCACACCGCCAGATCCCTGGCCTCGCGCTGCCAGCCTTCGAGCATTGCAACCTGTTCGCGCTGGTTGCCTGATGCGTCCAGCGTCGGGTCGTCCACCAACGCCAGGCGCACCGGTCCGGTGTAGGCCAGAGCCGGTCGATAGACCGTGCGCAGCGCGGTGGCAAACGTGCGCACCGGGCCCTGCATCGCATCGGTTGACACACGTTCAGACAGCACACCCGCGTGCATCATCCCGTCATGCAGCAGGCGCATTTGCGTGGTGTCGTCGGCTTCGGCGAAGGCCAGCGCATCGATGCCCAGAGACTTGCCGCTGGACAGCTGCAGCGACTCGATCAGTCGCAACAACGCCGCCGTCGTGGTGTAAGGCTTGCCCACGACGCTGTTGCCGCCCGGTGATTCACTGTCGATCAGGGTCAAGGACGCCACCTCGCGCCCCGCTGCCTGCAACTGCGCCGCCATGGCATAAGCCACCCAGCCACCGAACGAATGCCCGATCAGATGCACCGGCCCTTGCGGATACAACTGCTCAAGTGCCCGCAGGTAGAACGTGGCTGCGCTTTCGACCCGGCTGTGCGGCACCGTCGCGCCGTCGAGGCCCCGGGGTTGCAGCCCGTAAATCGGCCACTCCGGCCCTAGCGCCTCGGTCAGATGGATGAACCCGGTAACACTGTCCCCGGCCCCAGGCACGCAGAAAATCGGCGCATGCCCGGCGTGACCGGTCTGGATCGTCAGCAGTGGCTGATAGGCTCGGGATTCGATGGCTGTTGAAGCCTGCAATGCCTGGCTGAGCGCCTGACCGAGCACGTGCACATGCGGCGCCTGCATCATGCTCTGGTGATCGCCCGGCACATCGATGCAGCGCAGCAGCGTGGCCGGAATCTCGTCCGACCAGCCCAGAGTCGGGTGACGACGAGACAACTCCGTCGGATGCTCCTGCGCCCGGAACAGGTGCAGCGGCAAGCCCAATGGATTGATCCGGTAGTGCGCCAGCGCATGCCCGTGGGCGACCTCGCGGTCAAGGTAATGCCACAGATCCTCCGGTGTTGCGGCCGCCATGTCCGGGTGCAGCAGTTGTTCTTCCCGGCAACGGCTCAACAACGGCTGGAAGTCGATCTGTTCCAGCTCGGTCTGCAACAGCGCCAGATGCGCCAGTTCGGCTTGCCCCGCGTCGCCAAGAGAGGCCTGGTACATCGTGCAGTGCTGCAACAACTGGCGCTTGTGCGCATGCTCGTCGCTCCAGCGCGCCTTGCCCTGATCGGTCAGGCGCGGCACGAAACTGTCGATCAGACCGACGAACGCCACCGTCTCATCCATGCCGAGCAACTGCATCGCCACTTCATAGGCCAGCACCCCGCCGAACGACCAGCCGGCAAGGCGATAAGGCCCTTGCGGCTGCACCGAACGAATGATTTCCACCATGCGTGCGGCGAGACATTCCATGGTGCGCAGCGGTGCCTTGCCGAACGGAATGCCCGGCAGGCCGTAGATCGGGAAATCGCCGTCGATGTGCAAACCCAGCGCCGGGAAGTAGGCGTCCAGCCCGCTGAATTCATGGACCAGGAACAACGGCACACCGGTGCCACCTGCACGCACCACGACCAGCCCGTCATCCTGTTGCTCTGCGCCTGTGCGCTGGCTGAGCAAGGTGCCGAGCGACTCGATGCTGGCGTACTGGAACAGCTCGGCCAACGTCACTTCCAGCCCGTTCTGCTGCATCAGATTGACCAGACGAATTGCCAGCAGCGAGTGCCCGCCCAATTCGAAGAAGTTGTCGTGACGACCGACCTGTTCGACCTGCAATACCTCGGCCCACAGCTGCGCCAGGGTTTCCTCCAGCGGATTGGCCGGGGCTTCGTAGACGCGGCTGAGCAGTGCGTCTTGCGCCGGGATCGGCAAGGCTTTGCGGTCGACCTTGCCGTTGTTGTTCAGCGGCAAGACGTCGAGCTGCACCCAGGCCGAGGGCACCATGTATTCCGGCAGGCGTGCTTGCAACTGACTGCGCAGGCTCGCGCTGTCGACGCCCTCTTCGGCCGTGAAATACGCCACGAGGCGCAGCGGCTCCTGGCCGTCCTGACGGGCCAGCACGATGGCTTCCCTGACCCCTTCGCAGTTCAGCAGACGGTTTTCGATTTCTCCGAGTTCGATGCGGAAACCGCGGATTTTCACCTGATCGTCGTTGCGGCCGATGCATTCCAGTTGGCCCGGTGCGAGCCAGCGGGCCAAGTCGCCGGTGCGGTACAGCAGCGCACCCGGTTGGTCACTGAAAGGATCTTGCAGGAATTTTTCGGCGGTCAGATCCGGGCGATTCAGATAACCCAGTGCAACACCTTGCCCGCCAATGTACAGCTCGCCGGTCACCCCCATCGGCACCGGTTGCTGACGGGCGTCGAGCACGTAGACCTGGGTGTTGGAGATTGGCCCGCCAATCGGCACGCTGTCGGCATCGTCCGCCACTTCGCGCACTTCAAACGTCGTGGCGTAGGTGGTGGTTTCGGTCGGGCCGTAGCAGTGGACGATGCGCAGGTCTGGCGCCTCGGCCAGCAAGCGGCGGAAGGCGGCCGGATCGGCGCGTTCGCCGCCGCAGAGCACGATGCGCAGGCCCTTCAGCGCTTCGGGAATCAGCTGCACGTACTGGTTGAACAGCGCGGTGGTGACGAACAGGATTGTGGCGCCGGTGTTGGCCAGTTCACGTCCGAAGGCCTGCGGATCAAGCAAGGTCGCATGATCGATCACTACCACTCGCCCTCCGTTGAGCAGCGGCCCCCAGACATCCATGGTGCTCGCGTCGAACGCCGGGTTAGAGGCAAACGCCACGCGATCCTGCGAGTTGAAATCCGCATAGCCGTTGTTGATCACCAGCCGGCTGATCGCCCGGTGCGGCACCATCACGCCCTTAGGCGTGCCAGTGGAACCGGAGGTGTACATGATGTAGGCGAGGGATTCGGAAGACTGCGGCAGATCCGGGTTGTGGACCGGTTGTGCGTCCAACGACAGCAAATCCAGATCAATCCGGCGCACCGCGTAATCAACCGCTTCAGTGCTCAAGGTCAGCAGCGCTCTCGCCCCGCAATCCTCAACCATGAACGCCTGCCGCTCGGCCGGCGCGTTGATGTCCAGCGGCACATAAGCCGCCGCGCACTTGCTGATGGCCAGTTGCGCGATCAACAGATCCAGCGAACGCGGCAACAGGATCGCCACATGTTCGCCCGGCTGTACGCCCTGCCCGATCAGATAGTGGGCCAGTCGGTTGGCCCGTTGATTCAGCTCGTCAAAGGTCAACGTCGCGCGGCCATGCACCGCCGCCAGATGTTGCGGATGCAGTTTCACTTGCTGTTCAAACAGTCCATGAACCGTCGACCCCGACGGGTATTCGCGCTGGGTGGCATTGAACCCGACCAGCAACTTCTGACGTTCATCCGGCGGCAAAATCGACAACTGATCGACGCCCAATTGCGGCGTCTGTTCCATAGCCTGCAACAGGTTGCCAACCGCTAGGTGCATGTAGTCACAGATTCGCCCGGCATCAATCCCGGCCGTGGTCAACGCGGTCAGGCTGAAGTCTTCGCCCAGGTCATCGACACTCAGGCTCAGGCGGTAGTTGCTGCGTTCTTCGGCATCGAGCAACTGCATGCCCTGCCATGCAGCCAGGACCTCAGCGGATGGCGTGCCTCCGCCGCCACTGTGGCGGTAGTTGAACAACGCATTGAACAGCAACGCCCCCGGCGCCATGGCGCTGCAACGCTGCACCAGCGCCAGCGGCGCGTGTTCGTGATGCAACAAACGGTTCAAGCGCTGATGGGTCGCCAGCACGGCCTCCCTCACCGATTGCCCGCCCAGATCGATGCGCAGCGGCAAGGTGTTGATGAACACCCCCAGCGCCCGTTCGGCCCCTTCACCGCCGTGCAAGCGGCCAAGCAGCACCGTGCCGAACACCACGTTTTCACGCCCCGACAGTTGCCCCAGCACGTTGGCCCAGGCCAGGTGCATCAGGCTCGCGGCGCTGACGCCCAGACGTCTGGCCTTGGCCCTGACCCGCTGGCTCAACGTGGTGTCCAGCAACCGCTGCGCATGCCCGTTGCCGCTGTCCGCGACAGAGCCCTGGCCATACGGCAGGGTCGGTTCGTCGATATCGCCGAGCATGTCGCGGAAGAACGTTTCATGTTCCTCTTCACTCAGCCCCGAGCGCGTGCGGGCAACGTAAGTGCGATACGGCACCGGTTCGGCCAGTTGCCGAACCTGACCTAGCAGGACTGCCTGCATCTCGTGGCGCAGCACTTCCAGCGCAATGTGATCCATGACCAGGTGATGGAACAGCAGCAGCGCCACCACGCGCCGATTGACCGCATCCCAGCCGTGCACCACGCGCATCAGCGGCGCCTGCGTGACAGCCATGCGGTACTGCCGGGCATCGAAGCGGCTGCGCAATTGGCTCAGCGCATCCACATCAGCGGTGTCCAGTTCGACCGTTTCACACACCAGCGATGCCTGGCGCCAGACCACTTGCACCGGCTCTTGCAGACCGTCCCAGAACAGCGACGTACGCAGGATGTCATGGCGTTCGATCACGGCCTGCAAGGCCTCGGCGAACACCCGCAGACGTGATTCATCGGCAAACGCGAACTGCGCTTGCAAAACATACGGATCGCCCTGGGGTGCCGACAAGTGATGGAACAGAATGCCGGCCTGCAACGGCGCCAACGGATAAATGTCCTGCACGTTCGCTGCGCCGCCGGGAATGCTGGCGACGATGCGGTCGATGGCGGGCTGGTCCAGCGCAACCAGTGGCAGCATGTCCGGGGTGATGTGTTTGCAGTCCGGCGCGATGCGGTTGGCCGGGACTTCGGTCTCCGTCTCATCGCCGACCGCGGCGGCCAGTGCGGCGAGCGTCGGTTGATTGAAAAGCACGCGCACGTCGGCGGCCAGACCGACATGGCGCATCCGCGCTACCAGGTTGACGGCCATCAGCGAATGCCCGCCCAACTCGAAGAAGTTGTCGTGACGCCCTACCCGTTCCACGTTGAGCAATTCGGCCCAGAGTCCGGCGAGGAGGATTTCCACCTCGCCGACTGGTGCTTCGTATTCGCGGGTGATGACCGAGGCCTGATCCGGTGCTGGCAGGGCCTTGCGGTCGAGCTTGCCGTTGGGGCTCAGCGGCAGTGCATCGAGATGCACGAACACTGCGGGCACCATGTAATCCGGCAGGTGTTCCAGCAGATGGCTGCGCAGTACGTCGATTTCCAGTTGGGCGCCGGTGTAATAGGCGACCAGACGCTTGTCTCCCGGCACATCTTCGCGAGCCAGCACGGCCGCTTCCTGCACGCCTCCGATGTCGGTAAGGCGGGACTGGATTTCACCGAGTTCGATACGCAGGCCTCGGATCTTCACCTGATCGTCGTTGCGGCCCAGGTATTCGATGTTGCCGTCGGCTAGATAGCGGGCGACGTCGCCGGTGCGGTACATGCGGCCATTGGACTGGAATGAATCCTGAAGGAAACGCTCGGCGCTCAGTTCTGGACGATTCAGGTAACCTCGCGCCACTTGCACACCGCCGATGTACAGCTCGCCGACCACGCCTTGCGGTACCGGTTGCTGCTGGGCGTCGAGGATGTACATGCGGGTGTTGGCGATCGGTTTGCCGATCGGTGTGTTGTCCGGGGTGGTGTCGATTGGCCCTGCGCAATCCCACGCCGTTACGTCCACTGCCGCTTCGGTCGGGCCATAGAGATTGTGCAATCCGCTGCCCGGCAATTGCTGCTTGAAGCGCCGCACCAGACTGCCCGGCAACGCTTCGCCGCTGCACATCACTTGGCGCAAACCGTTGCAACGCGCGGTGTCGCCATGGGCAAGGAAGACGTCGAGCATCGATGGTACGAAGTGCAGCGTGGTGATGCGTTCTTGCTCGATCACTTCGCTCAAATACAGCGGATCCTTGTGACCGCCCGGACGGGCCATCACCAGTCTCGCGCCGGTCATCAACGGCCAGAAGAATTCCCACACCGAAACGTCGAAGCTGAACGGCGTCTTTTGCAGCACTGAATCTTCAGAAGTCAGGCGATAAGCGTCCTGCATCCACAGCAAGCGGTTGACGACCCCGGAGTGCTCGTTGATCACGCCCTTCGGCTGGCCAGTGGAGCCCGAGGTATAGATCACGTAAGCCGTGTGCTGCGGAGTCAATCCATCGACCGACGGGTTGTCGACCGACAACGATTGCCAGGTGTCGCGATCCAGATCGACCACCGGCACCGAAACCTCACCCAACAAACCGCGAGTCGAACCCTGCACCAGCACCGCCGACGGCGCGCTGTCCTCCAGCATGTACGCCAGACGCTCCAGCGGATACGCCGGATCCAGCGGCACATAACCACCGCCGGCCTTCAAAATGGCCAGCAACCCGACCACCATCTCCAGCCCCCGCTCGACGCAAATCGCCACTCGCGCATCCGGGCCAACGCCCAAGCCGCGCAAGTGATGAGCCAAACGGTTGGCCCGAACGTTCAGCTCGGCATAGCTCAGCCGCTGTTCGCCTGAGAGCACCGCCACAGCCTGCGGCGTGCGCAAGACCCGCGCCTCGAACAGACCGTGGATGCTCTGCTGAAGGTCGTAATCAACGTCAGTGGCATTGAAGCCATGCAACAAGTGCCGACGCTCATCCTCCGCCAGCACATCCACCTGTTCCAGCAGCGCCTGATCGTTGCCGACCATGGCCTGCAACAGCTGCTGCAAGTAACCGGCATAACGCTGAACCGTCGATTCATCGAACAGCGCCGTGGCGTATTCCAGCGAACCCCGGATCACGCCTTGCGCCTCGCCCAACGTCAGCGACAGATCGAACTTGGCGAAATGGCTCGGCTCGGCCACCCCTTCCAGCGTCAGGTCACCGAGGGCCAGCGTCGCACCGCTGCCGCTGTCCCAGCTCAGCAGCGTCTGGAACAACGGGCTGTGGGACAGGCTGCGCACCGGCCGGGTGATTTCCACCACCTGCTCGAACGGCAGATCCTGATGGGCCTGCGCTTCCAGCGTGCACGCCTTGACCCGCGCCAGCAGCGCCTCGACGCTCAGCGCGCCCGAGGTGTCGATGCGAACAGCGAGCGTATTGACGAACAGCCCGATCAGCCCTTCGATTTCCGCCCGGTTACGGTTGGCGACCGGCGAGCCGATCACCACATCCGACTGCCCGGACAAGCGACCGAGCAACATCGCCCAGGCACTCATCACCGCCATGTACGGCGTCACGCCGTGCCGCTGACACAGCGCCTTGAGGCCTGCGCTCAAACGTTCATCCAGCCGGATGTCGACACTGCTGCCCGCATAATCCTGCTGGGCCGGGCGTGGACGGTCGGTGGGCAACATCAACAGTGCCGGCGCACCGGCCAGGGTCTGCTGCCAGTAATCGCTCTGACGCTGCAAGACTTCGCCGCTCAGCCAGCGGCGCTGCCACACGGCGTAATCGGTGTACTGCAACGTCAGCGGCGGCAGCGGATCGGCCGCGCCATGGCTGAACGCCTGATACAGCGCCATCAGCTCGCGGGTCAGCACACCCATCGACCAGCCATCGGAGACGATGTGGTGCAGGGTCAGCAACAGCACATGGTGATCATCGGCGAGTCGCACCAGACGCCCGCGAATCAGCGGATCGTCCTGCAAGTCGAACGGCCCCGACGCTTCGCCCTGAATCAGCGCCTGCAAGGCTTCGTCGGCCTGCGGGTGCTGGCGCAAGTCTTCGACCCGCAACAGCACACCACTGTCGAGCGGTGCGATCAGCACTTGGGCTTCCTCGTTGAACTGGGCAAAACGGCTGCGCAGGGTTTCGTGACGCTCGACGATCCGCGCCAGCGCCCGTTGCAGGGCCGCTTCATCGAGGCGACCGCGCAGGCGCAGGCCGAGGGGAATGTTGTAAGCGGTGTTGGCGCCTTCCAGCTGGGACATGAACCACAGGCGTTGCTGGGCGAACGACAACGGCAGCGCGCCCTTGCGTGGCGCCGGCCTGATCGCCGGTTGCGTGCAGCGCCCGGCCTCGGCCAGCACCTCGGCCACAGCGGCAAGTTCGGCGTTGGCGAACAGCTCGGCGAGGGTCAGTTCCACCCCCAGTCGCTGACGCACCTGAGACAGCATGCGCATCGCCAGCAACGAGTGGCCGCCCAGTTCGAAAAAGTGGTCCTGACGTCCGACCTGCTCGACCTGCAGCACCTCGGCCCAGATCTGCGCCAGGGTGGTTTCCAGTTCACCTTGCGGCGCCTGATAGTCGCGGGTGAACAAGGCGCTGCGATCCGGCGCCGGCAGTGCCTTGCGATCGACCTTGCCGTTGGCGGTCAGCGGCAGCGCGTCGAGTCTGACGAAGGCTGCCGGCACCATGTATTCAGGCAACTGAGTCAGCAGGTGCGCCCGCAACTCGGCCACAGCCAACGGCTCGACCTGTACCTGCTCGGTGAAGTACGCCACCAGTCGCACCTGACCGGGTTCGTCTTCGCGAGCCACCAGCACCGCTTCCTGGATGCCGAGCAACTGATTGAGGCGAGTTTCGATTTCGCCGAGTTCGATACGCACGCCACGGATCTTCACCTGATCGTCGTTGCGCCCCAGGTACTCGATGGAACCGTCGGCGCGCCAGCGGGCCAGGTCACCTGTGCGGTACATCCGGCCGTGGTTGAACGGGTCGTTTACGAAACGTTCTTCAGTCAGGTCCGGACGATTCAGGTAACCCCGGGCCACACCGGCGCCGCCCACATAAAGCTCCCCGGCCACGCCGACCGGCACCGGGCAGAGCTGTTCATCGAGCAGGTACACCGTCGCGTTGGCAATCGGTTTGCCGATGTGCAGCGCCTGCCCCGCCTCGACAATGCCCGAGGTGGCAACCACCGTGGCCTCGGTCGGACCGTAGTTGTTGACCACATCGAACGACTGCTGACGGTTGAACTGACGCAGACGGTCGCCGCCAATCAGCAGCGTGCGCAAGGTCGGGTGTTCGAGGTTCTGGCTGAAGGCGTATTCGGCCACCGGTGTCGGCAGGAAGCTCACGTCCAGTGGTTGCACGCTCCACCAGCCGAGCAGCGCGTCTACGTCTTCGCTGCCGTCACGGGCCGGGGCCAGATGCAGGGTCGCGCCGGCGCACAGGGCCGGCCAGACTTCCCAGGCCATGGCGTCGAAACCGAAACCGGCAAGGCTTGAAGTGTGGCGACCGGCGCACAGATCAAACGCCTTGCAGTGCCAGTCGACGAGGTTGCTCAAGGTGTGGTGTTCGACCATCACGCCCTTGGGCAAACCGGTGGAGCCCGAGGTGTAGATGACATAGGCCAGTTGTTCGCTGGTCATGTCAGGCACTTGCGGATTGCCGGTCTCGGAGTCCGGCCAGCCCTGCAAATCGAGGTCGATCACCGGTACATCAAGCGCCGGCAGTCGTTCACGCAAATCACTCAGGCACAGCACCGCCACGGGAGCACTGTCGCTCAGCAGATAGTGCAAACGCTCCGCCGGGTGCGCCGGATCCACCGGCACATAACCGGCGCCGGCCTTGAGAATGGCCACCAGCCCGACCAACGTGTCGAGCCCGCGCCGGGCAACGATGGCCACCCGATCATCGGGACGAACACCCAGCCCGATCAGATGATGGGCCAAGGTGTTGGCCTGTCGGTTCAATTCGGCAAAGGTCAACGCCTGCCCCTGGCAGACCGCCGCAACCGCCTCGGGCCGCTCGATCACTTGCGCCTCGAATCGCTGCGCAATCGTCAGCCCCGACACAAACTCAGCGTGCGTGTCGTTGAACGCAACCAGCAATTGTTCACGCTCGTGGGCCTGAACCATGTCGAGCTGTTCCAACGCGGCCTGATCGTTGGCAACCATCCCTCGCAGCAACTGCTCGAAGTAGCCGGCGTAACGCTGGATGGTCGACTCATCGAACAACGCCGTGGCGTATTCCAGCACGCCGCGCAAGCCCTCGCGGGTTTCGCCCAGGGTCAGCGACAGGTCGAACTTGGCGAAACGGGTCGGGCCGGCCACGCTTTCCAGCGCCAGCTCACCCAGTTCCAGCGCCGGTCCGACGCTGTTTTCCCAGCTCAAGGTGTTCTGGAACAACGGACTGTGGGAAAGACTGCGCGCCGGCCGGGTGGCTTCCACCACCTGCTCGAAGGGCAGGTCCTGATGGGCCTGAGCCTGTAACGTCAGCGCTTTGACCCGAGCCAACAGCGCTTCGACGCTGAGCTCGCCGGAGATGTCGATGCGCAGGGCCAGGGTATTGATGAACAACCCGATCAACCCTTCGATTTCCGCTCGGCCACGGTTGGCAATCGGCGAACCCACCACCACGTCGGACTGCCCGGACAAGCGACCGAGCAACAGCGCCCAGGCGCTCACCATCGTCATGTACATCGTCACGCCATGGCGCTGGCTCAGGGCCTTGAGCCCGGCGCTCAGCGGTTCATCGAGCCGGAACTCGACGCTGCTGCCGGTGTAATCCTGTTGCGCCGGACGCGGACGATCGGTCGGCAGCACCAGCAAGGTCGGGGCCCCGGCCAGATTCTGCTGCCAGTAATCGCTCTGCCGTTGCAGCACTTCACCGCTCAACCAGCGCCGTTGCCAGATCGCGTAGTCGGCGTATTGCAGCGCCAGTGGCGGCAGCGGATCAGCTTCGCCCTGGCTGAACGCCTGATACAGCGCCATCAGTTCACGGGTCAGCACGCCCATCGACCAGCCATCGGAGATGATGTGGTGCAGGGTCAGCAGCAAAACATGGTGGTCGTCAGCCAACCGGACCAGTCGCCCGCGAATCAACGGATCGCTCTGCAAATCGAACGGGGTCGAAGCCTGTTCACGGATCAACGCCTGCAAGGCTTCGTCGGCGTGTGGATGCTGACGCAGATCTTCGACCCGCAGCAGCACCGCGTCGTCGAGCGCCGCGATCGTCACCTGCACGTCGTCGTTGTGCGGGATAAAACGGCTGCGCAGGGTTTCGTGACGCTCGACGATCCGCGCCAATGCCTGTTGCAACGCCGACTCGTCGAGATGACCGCGCAGGCGCAGGCCCAGCGGAATGTTGTAGGCGGTGTTGACCCCTTCCATCCGCGCCAGAAACCACAGCCGTTGCTGGGAGAACGACAGTGGCAGCGCGCCGTCGCGAGGCACCGGCACCATCGCCGGTTGCGAGCTGCGCCCGGCCTGGGCCAGCACCTCGGCGACCGCCGCCAGTTCGGCATTGGCGAACAGCTCACTGAGGGCCAGCTCGACGCCCAGGCGTTGGCGAACCTGGGACACCATGCGCATCGCCAGCAGCGAATGCCCCCCCAGTTCGAAAAAGTGATCCCGGCGCCCGACTCGCTCGACTTGCAGCACTTCGCCCCAGATCCGCGCCAGCGCGGTTTCCAGTTCGCCTTGCGGTGCTTCGTACTCGCGAGTGAACAGCGCCGCGCGATCCGGCGCCGGCAGGGCCTTGCGGTCGACCTTGCCGTTGGCGGTCAGCGGCAACGCGTCCAGTCGCACGAACGCCGTCGGCACCATGTACTCGGGCAACTGCGCCAGCAGGCAGGCGCGCAGCTCGGCCACCGGTTGCGGTTCGACCTGAGCCTGTTCGGTGTAATAGGCGACGAGGCGCGGCTGGCCGGGTTCGTCTTCACGGGCCAGCAATACCGCTTCCTGAATGCCGGGGAGCTGGTTGAGCCGGGTTTCAATCTCGCCCAACTCGATGCGCACGCCGCGAATCTTCACCTGATCGTCGTTGCGTCCCAGGTATTCGAGGGTGCCGTCGCTTTGCCAACGTGCGAGGTCACCGGTGCGGTACATGCGCCCGCTGTTGAACGGATCGTCGAGAAACCGTTCGGCCGTCAGCTCGGGACGGTTCAGATAACCCCGGGCAACCCCGGCACCACCGACATACAACTCCCCCGCCACCCCGATGGGCACCGGATGTTGCTGCTCATCCAGCAAATAGACCGTGGCATTGCTCACCGGCCGACCGATGTGCAGCACCTGCCCGGCGTCGACCTTGCCCGAGGTCGCCACCACCGTGGCTTCGGTCGGGCCGTAGTTGTTGATCACATCGAAATGCTGGTGACGGCTGAACTGCCGCAGGCGATCCCCGCCGATCAGCAGCGTGCGCAAGGTCGGGTGTTCGAGGTTCTGACTGAAGGCGTATTCGGCCACCGGCGTGGGCAGGAAGCTCACGTCCAGCGGCTGCGCGCGCCACCAGTCGAGCAAGGCGTCGATGTCTTCGTTGCCGTCGCGGGTCGGCGCCAGGTGCAGGGTCGCACCGGCACACAGGGCCGGCCAGACTTCCCAGGCCATGGCGTCGAAGCCGAAGCCGGCAAGGCTTGAAGTGTGACGGCCGGCGCACAGGTCGAACGCGCCACAGTGCCAGTCGACGAGGTTGGACAGGGTGCGGTGTTCGACCATCACGCCCTTGGGCAGACCGGTCGAGCCCGAGGTGTAGATCACGTAGGCCAGATGCTCGTTGGTCAGCCCCGGCACCTGCGGGTCAAGGGCCGGGCTCAGTGGCCAGGTGCGGCGGTCGAGGTCGATGACCGGGACGTCCAGCGTCGGCAACCGATCACGCAGATCGCTCTGGGTCAGCACCACTACCGGGGCGCTGTCGCTGAGCAGGTAGCTCAAACGCTCGGCCGGATGCGCCGGGTCGACCGGCACGTAACCGGCCCCGGCCTTGAGAATCGCCAGCAGCCCCGCCAGCGTATCCAGCCCTCGGCGGGCGACGATGGCCACGCGATCATCGGGACGAACGCCCAGGCTGATCAGATGATGGGCCAGGGCGTTGGCGTGCAGGTTCAGTTCGGCGTAGGTGACCTGTTCACCGAGGAACACCGCCGCCACCGCTTCCGGCCGTTCGATGACTTGCGCCTCGAAACGCTGATGGATTGTCAGCCCTTGCGGGTAGTCGGCCTGGGTCGCATTGAAGCCGCACAGGATCTGCTCGCGCTCCGCGTCCGGCAGGATCGGCACCTGGCTGATTGGCGAATCCGGCGCCTGTTCCAGCGCGGACACCAGACCGCTCAGGGCACCGAGCATGTAATCGCACACCCGCTGCGGATCGACGTCGGTGGTGGCGAGCAAGGTCAGGCTGAAGGCATCGCCCAGGTCATCGATACTCAGGGTCAGCGGATAATTGGTGCGTTCTTCCGAATGCAGGGTGGTGATGCCTTCCCACGCGGAGAGGGTTTGTGCGCTGGCCGACCCGGCGCCATGGCTGTGACGATAATTGAGCAAAGCACTGAACAGCGGCGTCGGTGCAGCCACGCTGCTGCAGCGCTGGGCCAGCGCCAGCGGCGCGTGTTCATGGCGCATCAAGGTGGTCAGGCGCGCGTGGGTCGCCTGCACGGCGCTGCGCACACTCTGGATGTCGACATCCACCCGCACAGGCAAGGTGTTGATGAAGATACCCAGCGCCCGGTCAGTCGCTTCGGCACCTTGCAGACGCCCCATCAGAACCGTGCCGAAAACCACACGCTGCTTGCCGGAAAGCGTGGCCAGCACCTGTGCCCAGGCCAGGTGGAACAGACTGGCCGCGCTCACCCCGAGCTGCCGTGCCTGCCCCCGCAGGCGTTGGCCCAATGCGGCTTCCACTGGCACGCTCAGTTCGGTGATGCCGTGCCCGTCACCTTGCACATCCTGCAAGCCGAACGGCAAGGTCGGCTCGTCGATATCGCCGAGCATGTCGCGGAAGAACGCCTCGTGCTCGCTCTCGCTGACACCCGACCGCGCCTGCGCCACGTAATCACGAAACGCGACCGGCCGGCCCAGCAGATTGCCCTGCCCTGTAAGGAACGCGCGCATCTCATGGCGCACCACATCGAGCGCCGAGTGATCCAGCGCCATGTGATGGAACAGCAGCGTCGCGACGACTCGTTGCCCGGCTTCGTCCCAGGCATGGGCCAGACGCATCATCGGCGCCCGACCCACGTCCATGCGGAATTCCCGGGCATCGAAACGTTCATGCAAATACGCCAGCGCATCGCCTTCGGCATCGATCTCTTCCACCGGCAATTCGGCCTCACGCCAGACCACTTGCTGAGGCGTATCCAGCCCATCCCACACCACCGCCGTACGGAGGATGTCGTGGCGATCGATCACGGCCTGCAAAGCCTGAACGAAGTCGTTCAAGCGCCCGCGATCGGCAAAGGCGAAATGCGCCTGCATCACGTACGGATCACCCTGCGTGGCGCTGACATGGTGGTAAAGAATGCCTTCCTGCAACGGCGCCAGCGGGTAGATGTCCTGCACATTGGCGGCACCGCCCGGCACGTCGGCGACCAGACGGTCGATGGTTGTTTGATCGAGTTCGGCCAAGGTCAGCATCGCCGGGGTGATGCGCGTGGTGCCGGGGGCAATGCCATTGGCCGGCACGTCGATCTGGCCGCTCTTGGTCGCTGAATATTGTCCGGCCTTGATCAGCTCGATCAGCGCCGGTTTGTGCTCGCGCAACAGCGCCAGCACCGCCGGATCGCTCAGCGCCTGTTTATTGCCCTGTACGCGCAACTGGTCGTCGGTGACTGCCAACTGGATGTCTTTAGCCTTGAGTGTTGCCAACAGTTCGATCACGTTCACAGGACGATCTCCATTCTTTCCGTAATTGCGGCGTAACCGGCCAGGGTCGGTTGTTCGAACAACGCCCTCACCTCCGCTTCCATGCCTTCCTGACGTAACCGGCCGATCAGACTGACCGCCAGCAATGAGTGCCCGCCCAGTTCAAAAAAGTTGTCGTGGCGCCCTACCCGTTCCACGTTGAGCAGTTCGGCCCAGAGGCCTGCGAGGAGAATTTCCACCTCGCCGACCGGGGCTTCGTATTCGCGGGTAGTGACCGAGGCCTGATCCGGCGCCGGCAAGGTCTTGCGGTCGAGCTTGCCGTTGGGGCTCAGCGGCAGTGCATCGAGGTGCACGAACACTGCGGGCACCATGTAATCCGGCAGGTGTTCCAGCAGATGACCGCGCAGCACGTCGATTTCCAGCCGTGCGCCGGTGTAATAGGCGACCAGACGTTTGTCTCCCGGCACATCTTCGCGGGCCAACACCGCCGCTTCCTGCACGCCTCCGATGTCGGTAAGGCGGGACTGGATTTCACCGAGTTCGATACGCAGGCCTCGGACCTTCACCTGATCGTCGTTGCGGCCCAGGTATTCGATGTTGCCGTCGGCTAGATAGCGGGCGACGTCGCCGGTGCGGTACATGCGGCCATTGGACTGGAATGAATCCTGAAGGAAACGCTCGGCGCTCAGTTCTGGACGATTCAGGTAACCTCGCGCCACTTGCACACCGCCGATGTACAGCTCGCCGACCACGCCTTGCGGTACCGGTTGCTGCTGGGCGTCGAGGATGTACATGCGGGTGTTGGCGATTGGTTTGCCGATTGGTGTGTTGTCCGGAGTGGTGTCAATTGGTCCGGCGCAATCCCAGGCCGTAACGTCCACGGCTGCTTCGGTCGGGCCGTACAGGTTATGCAAGCCGCTACCCGGCAATTGCTGCTTGAAGCGTCGCACCAGACTGCCCGGCAAGGCCTCACCGCTGCACATCACCTGCCGCAAACCATGGCAACGCGCGGTGTCGCCATGCGCGAGGAACACGTCGAGCATCGATGGTACGAAGTGCAGCGTGGTGATGCGTTCGCGCTCGATCACTTCGCTCAGGTACAGCGGATCCTTGTGTCCGCCGGGGCGAGCCATGACCAGTCGCGCGCCGGTCATCAGCGGCCAGAAGAACTCCCAGACCGAGACATCGAAACTGAACGGGGTTTTCTGAAGCACTGAATCTTCAGCAGTCAGGCGATAGGCGTCCTGCATCCACAGCAGACGGTTGACGACACCACTGTGCTCGTTGATCACGCCTTTCGGCTGTCCGGTCGAACCTGAGGTGTAGATCACGTAAGCCGTGTGTTGCGGAGTCAGTCCATCGACCGAAGGATTATCAGCCGACAACGATTGCCAAGTGTCGTGATCCAGATCGACCACCGGCACCGAAACCTCACCCAACAACCCGCGAGTCGAACCCTGCACCAACACCGCCGACGGCGCGCTGTCCTCCAGCATGTAGGCCAGACGCTCCAGCGGATACGCCGGATCCAGCGGCACATAACCACCGCCGGCCTTCAGGATCGCCAGCAACCCGACCACCATTTCCAACCCACGTTCGACGCAGATCGCCACCCGCGCATCCGGGCCAACACCCAAGCCGCGCAAGTGATGAGCCAGTCGGTTGGCCCGAGCGTTCAGCTCGGCATAATTCAGTCGCTGTTCGCCTGAGAGCACCGCCACAGCCTGCGGCGTACGCATGACTTGCGCCTCGAACAAACCCTGAATGCTTTGCTGAAGGTCGTAGTCGACGTCAGTGGCATTGAAATCGAACAACAGCCGCTGCCGCTCAGCCCCCTCAAGAATCGGCAAACGATTGATCGCCTGCGTCGGCGCCTGCTCCAGCGCCTCCACCAACACCATCAACGCCGTTTGCATGTAACCGCAAATCCGCTGCGCGCCAATGTCCGCCGGCACCATCGCAATCAACGAGAAACCGTTGCCCAGGTCATCGACGTTCAGGCTCAGCGGGTAGTTGGTGCGTTCTTCACTGCTCAGGGTCTCGATGCCTTGCCAGGCCTGAACCACGCTGTCCGAATGCTCGGCGCCGTGGCTGTGTCGATAGTTGAGCATCGCACTGAACAACGGCGACGGCGCCGCAATCCCGCTGCAACGCTGGGCCAATGCCAGCGAAGCGTGCTCATGCCCCAGCAGCGCGGTGAGACGCTGATGCGTCGCCTTGACCGCTTCCCGCACCGGGGTTTCCCCCAGATCGACCCGCAACGGCAAGGTATTGATGAACATGCCCAGCGCACGGTCGGCGCCCTGGCCGCCCTGCATCCGGCCCATCAACACCGTGCCGAACACCACATTGTCTTGCCCGGAAGTCGCCGCCAACACCTGGGCCCACGCGAGGTGAAACAGACTGGCCACGCTGGTGCCCATCTGCCGCGCCTGACTGCGCAGGCGCAGGTTCAGGCCGTTGTCGAGCGCCTGCTGCACTTCCTCGATGCCGCTTCCGTCGCCGCGCACATCGCGCAGGCTGAATGGCAAGGTCGGCTCGTCGATGTCGCCGAGCATGTCGCGGAAGAACGCTTCATGTTCCTGCTCCGTGACGCCCAGCCGCGCCTGCGCCACGTAATTGCGGTACGGCACCGCCGCCGGCAACGGCTCGTCGGCCCCGCGCAGGTACGCCTGCATTTCATGGCGCACCACTTCCAGCGCAGTGTGGTCGAGCACGATGTGATGGAACAGCAGCATCGCCACCACCCGGCCATGAGCTGGATCCCGGGCATACACGAGACGCAGCAACGGCGCCTGGGCGATGTCGAGGCGGTAATGCCGCGCATCGAATCGGGCATGCAGTTGTTCAAGAATGTCGCCGGCCGCAGCTTCGAGCATGACCTCCTGCACCACCAGTTCAGCCCGACGCCACACGACCTGCACCGGCACGCTCAAACCTTCCCACACCACGCCGGTGCGCAGCACATCATGGCGGTCGATGACGTGTTGCAACGCCGCACTGAATCGCTGCACACGTTCAAGGCTGTCGAACGCGATACGCGATTGCAGCAGGTAGGGATCGCCCTCTCCCGCGCTCAAGTGGTGGTAAAGAATGCCTTCCTGCAACGGCGCCAACGGATAAATATCCTGCACGTTCGCGGCGCCGCCCGGCACGCTGGACACCACGCGCTCGATAGAGGTCTGATCCAGCGTCACCAGCGTCAACATCTCCGGAGTGATGCGAGTGCAATCGGCTGAGATGCGATTGGCCGGCACCTCGATTTCCCGCCCGCTGCCCACGGCCGCAGCCAACGCGGCCAGTGTCGGCTGACTGAACAGCACGCGCACGTCGGTGCTCAGGCCGATCTGGCGCATGCGCTCGATCAGGCTCACCGCCAGCAGCGAGTGCCCGCCCAGTTCAAAGAAGTGATCGTGACGCCCGACCCGCTCGACTTTCAACACCTCGGCCCACAACCGGGCCAAGGCGATTTCGGTCTCGCCGACGGGAGCCTCGTATTCACGCACCAGCACCGACTCCGCGCCGGGAGCCGGCAGCGCCTTGCGATCCACCTTGCCGTTCGGGCTCAGCGGCAGACTCTCGAGCGCGACGAATGCCGACGGCACCATGTAATCGGGCAAGCATGCGAGCAAGTGTTCGCGCAACGCCTCGATCCCCGGTTGCCCGACTTCGGCGTGCCAGGTGAAGTACGCCACCAGACGTTCCTCACGCACCAGCACCACAGCTTCGCGCAGCGCCGGATGACTCAACAATTGCGCTTCGATTTCACCCGGTTCCAGGCGCAGGCCACGCAGCTTGACCTGGAAGTCGTTGCGCCCGATGAATTCGAGCTGGCCATCGGCGCGGTAACGCACAAGGTCTCCCGTGGCGTACAACCGATCGCCGGCCACGAACGGGCTCGGGATAAACCGTTCGGCCATCAACTGCGGCAGGCCCAGATAGCCCCGTGCAACCCCGGCACCGCCAATGAACAACTGACCGATCACACCCATCGGCACTGGTCGCTCGGCGGCGTCGAGTACATACAGACGAGTGTTGTTGATCGGCCGTCCGATCGGCAACGCGCTTTCCGGCACCGGCATCGACGGTTCCAGGGTCCAGACCGTGCTGTCGACCGTGGCTTCGGTCGGGCCGTAAACGTTGTGCAAGCGCACCTGCGGCAAGCGCTCGCGTACCAGACGAGCCAGCGCCGGGGTCAGGTCGCCACCGCCACAGAAAACGTCGGTGAGACTGGTGCATTGGCTGACATCGTCCTGCTCGAGGAACTGTTGCAGCAGCACCGGCACAAACTGGATTACGCTGATCCGTTGTTCGCGAATCACCTGCGCCAGATAAGCCGGTTCGCGATGCCCGTCAGGACGCGCCAGCACCAGACGCAAACCGGCGCTCAACGGCCAGAACAGCTCCCAGACCGAGGCATCGAAACTGAACGGGGTTTTCTGCAACAGAGCGCCGTCCGTCACGGCGGGACACAGCTGCGAACTCCAGTGCAGCAAATTGCCGACGCCGCGATGCTCGACCATCACGCCTTTCGGCGCACCGGTCGAACCGGAGGTGTAGATCACGTAGGCCAGGTTCGAAGCACTCAGGCCCGGCACTTGTGGGTTGTCCTCCGGGTTGAATGTCCAGTGAGCCTGATCCAGATCGATCACCAGTGCAGTGCTCTCGCCCAGCAACTCACGCGTCGCCCCGTGCACCAGCACCGCCACCGGCGCGCTGTCCTTGAGCATGTAATCCAGACGCTCCGCGGGATACGCCGGATCCAACGGCACATAGGCACCGCCGGCCTTGAGAATGCCAAGCAGACCGACCATCAGCTCCAGCCCGCGCTCGACACAGATCGCCACCCGCGAATCCGGCCCCACACCCAGTTCGCGCAGGTGATGGGCCAGATGGTTGGCCTGTGCATTGAGTTCGGCGTAGGTCAGCCGCTGTTCACCGGCCTGCAACGCAACGGCTTGCGGCGTGCGTTGTACCTGCGCCTCGAACAGCCCGTGAACGGTTTGCTCCAGATTGTCTGCGGTGCCAGTGACATTGAGGTCGTACAGCACCTGCTGACGTTCTGCGCCGTCAAGGATCGGCAAGCGGTTCACTGGCTGATCCGGTGCCTGTTCCAGGGCATCCGCGAGTTTCTCCAGCGCGGTCTGCATGTAGTCGCAGATGCGCTGCGAACCAATGCCCGCCGGGGTCATGGCGGTGAGCACAAAACCGCTGCCCAGATCATCGACGCCCAGGCTCAGCGGATAGTTGGTGCGCTCTTCGCTGCTCAGGGTCTCGATGCCTTGCCAGGCCTGACGCACGCTTTTCTGTTGCGCCTCGTTGGCGCTGTGCCGGTAGTTGAGCATCGAACTGAACAGCGGCGACGGCGCGGCCACACCGCTGCAACGCTGGGCCAGAGCCAGCGAAGCGTGTTCATGGCCGAGCAGCGCACTGAGCCGCGCATGCGTCGCCCGAGCCCCGTCGCGCACCGGGGTTTCACCGAGATCGACCCGCAGCGGCAAGGTGTTGATGAACATCCCCAACGCCCGGTCGGCCCCCTCGCCGCCCTGCATCCGGCCCATCAATACCGTTCCGAACACCACGCGTTCCTGCCCGGACGTCGCCGCCAGCACCTGCGCCCACGCGAGGTGGAACAGGCTGGCCACGCTGATGCCCAGCTGCCGCGCGAGGCTGCGCAGACGCTGGCCGGTTGCAGTGGTCAGGGCCTGTCGCGTTTCCTCGATATCGCTACCGTCACCTTGTACATCCTGCAAGCCGAACGGCAGGGTCGGCTCGTCGATGTCGCCGAGCATTTCCCGGAAGAACGTTTCGTGCTCCTGCTCGCTGACACCCAGCCGCGCCTGCGCCACGTAGTTGCGGTAAGGCACGGCGGCACCCAGCGAAGCTTCATGCCCTTGCAGGCAGGCAAGCATTTCGTGCTGCACCACGTCCAGCGCGGTGTGATCGAGCACCACATGATGGAACAGCAACATCGCAACCACCCGGTCGTGGCCCGGATCACGGGCATACACCAGACGCAGCAACGGCGCCTGACTGATGTCGAGGCGGTAGTGACGGGCATCGAAACGCCCGTGCAACTGCTCGAGGACATCGACATCCGCCGGATCCAGCACGATCTCCTGCACCGGCAGCTCAACGTGACGCCACACCACTTGCATCGGCTCGGCCAGTTCCTGCCAGATCACCGCCGTGCGCAGGATGTCGTGACGGGCAACGACCTGACGCAGCGCTGCCGCGAACGCTTCCACACGCTCGATGTTGTCGAAGGCCAGCCGCGATTGCAGCAGATACGGATCGCCCTGCTCCGCGCTCAAGTGGTGATAAAGGATGCCTTCCTGCAACGGCGCCAGCGGATAAATGTCCTGCACGTTGGTGGCGCCGCCCGGCACCGTAGCAACGATCCGGTCGATGCTTGCCTGATCCAGGTCGGTCAGGCTCAGCAGGTCCGAGGTGATATGGGTACAGCCATCGGGAATGCGATTGGCCGGCACATCGATTTCGCGACCGCTGCCCACCGCTTCGGCCAGTGCAGCCAGAGTTGGCTGGCTGAACAGCACACGTACGTCGGTGTTCAGGCCGATCTGGCGAAGGCGTTCGATCAGGCTCACGGCCAGCAGCGAGTGGCCGCCCAGTTCGAAGAAATTGTCGTGACGACCGACCTTTTCCAGTTTCAGGACATCGGCCCAGATCTGCGCCAGCGCAGTTTCCACCGGGCCTTGCGGGGCTTCGTATTCACGACTGAGCCAAGCGTTCTGATCCGGTTCCGGCAAGGCCTTGCGGTCGAGTTTGCCGTTGGCGGTCAGCGGCAAGGCGTCGAGGCGCACGTAAGCCGCCGGGATCAACGCTTGCGGCAAACGGGTTTGCAGATGACCGCGCAGGGCTTGGATGTCGGTCGGCGCCCGCTCGGTGAACCACACCAGCAACTGCCCGTCGCGCACCAGCGCCACCGCGTCCTGCACCGCCGGATGGCTGGCCAGCGCCGCTTCGATTTCCCCCAGTTCGACCCGCACGCCGCGCAATTTCACCTGATCGTCGTTGCGGCCCAGGTACTCGATATTGCCGTCCGCCAGCCAGCGTGCGAGGTCGCCGGTGCGGTACATCCGCGCCTGCGGCTGATCGCTGAACGGGTCGGTGAGGAAGCGTTCGGCGGTCAGATCGGGACGGTTCAGATAGCCCCGCGCCACGCCAGCGCCGGCGACGTACAACTCGCCCGTCACACCCACGGGCACCGGACGTTGCTGATCGTCAAGCAGATAGATTCGGGCGTTGGCCATCGGCCGGCCGATGTGCAGCGTTTGCCCGACTTCCATCGGCCCGGATGTGGCGACCACCGTGGCTTCGGTCGGGCCATAGTTGTTGATCACCGCGAAAGTCTGCTCACGGTTGAACTGACGCAGCTTGTCGCCGCCGATCAGCAAGGTGCGCAGGGTCGGGTGTTGCAGCTCGCAGCTGAAGGCGTATTCGGCAACCGGAGTTGGCAGAAAACTGACTTGCAACGGCTGCGCCCGCCACCAGTCGAGCAGTTCGTCCAGATGCTCGTTGCTCACCGATTCCGGCGGCAGGTGCAACGTCGCGCCGACGCACAGCGCCGGCCAGACTTCCCAGGCCATCGCATCGAAGCCGAAACCGGCGACGCTGGCGGTGTGGCTGCCGGCGTGCAGGTCAAAGGCTTCGGCGTGCCAGTGCACGAGGTTTTCCAAAGTCGCATGTTCGACCATTACGCCTTTCGGCTGGCCAGTGGAGCCCGAGGTGTAGATCACATACGCCAGGTGCGCCGGAGTCAGGTACGGCAGTTGTGGATTGCTGTCGGGCAGGTGTCGCCAGGCGTCACTGTCCAGATCGATCACCGGCATCATGCCCAGCAGATCCCGGGTCGAAGCCTGTGCGAGCACGGCCACCGGATCGCTGTCCTGCAACAGGTAGGCAATGCGTTCCACCGGATGCGCCGGATCCACCGGTACATAACCGGCGCCGGCCTTGAGAATTGCCAGCAGGCCGACCAGCATCTGCGGGCCACGGCGCACGCAGAGCGCGACGCGGTCGTCCGGTTGCACGCCGAGGCCGATCAGGTGATGGGCCAGTCGGTTGGCGCGCTGATTGAGCTGACCATAGGTCAGCTGTTGCGCGCCTTGAATCACAGCAAGAGCATGCGGATTGCGCTCGGCCTGTGCCTCGACCAGTGCGTGAATCGTCGCGCCACGGGGATAGGCCATGACCGGTGGATTGAAGCCCTCGACCAAACGCTCCAGCTCCGCAGTCGAAAGGATCGGTAAACGGTTCAGTGGTTTTTGCGGCGTCTGTTCCAGCGCCTGCACCAGTTGCTCCAGTGCGGTGTGCATGTAACTGCAAATCCGCTGCGCGCCGATCTGGCTGACCGCCAGAACCGACAAGGCAAAGCCTTCGCCCAGATCGTCCACGCTCAGGGTCAGCGGATAGTTGGTGCGTTCTTCACCCCCGAGTTTCTGCACGCCCTCCCAGATACCCTGGCCGTTCTGCGCCGACTGCGCAGGCGCACTGTGACGGTAGTTGAACAAGGCACTGAACAATGGCGACGACGCGGCGACACCACTGCAACGCTGGGCCAGCGCCAGCGAGGCATGTTCATGCCCGAGCAGCGCGGTCAGCCGTGCGTGGGTCGCCTTGACTCCTTCCCGCGCGCGGGCGCCGACATCGATGCGCAGCGGCAAGGTGTTGATGAACACCCCCAGCGCCCGGTCGGCACCATCGCCCCCTTGCATCCGCCCCATCATCACCGTGCCGAACACCACATCACGGCGGTTCGACAGCACGCCCAGCACTTGGGCCCAGGCCAGGTGCATCAGGCTGGCCGCGCTCACGCCCAGTTGCCGCGCCTGTTCACGCAGGCGCCCGTTGAGCTCCGCGGCCACCGGTTGCAGCGCTTCCTCGACGCCGTGACCATCGCCCTGCACGTCCCGCAGGCCGAGTGGCAGGGTCGGCTCGTCGATGTCGCCGAGCATTTCGCGGAAGAACGTTTCGTGTTCCTGCTCGCTGAGCCCCAGGCGTGCCTGAGCCACGTAATTGCGATAGGGAATCGGCGCCGAAAGCTGGTTGACCTCACCGAACATCACGCCGCGCATTTCCTCAACGATCACTTCCAGCGCGGTGTGATCGAGGATCAGGTGATGGGACAGCAGGATCGCCACCACGCGCTGCTGTTTCGGGTCTTCGGCATACACCATGCGCAGCAGCGGCGCCTGACTGATGTCGAGGCGGTAGTGACGGGCGTCGAAACGCTCGTGCAACTGTTCAAGGATGTCGCCCTGTGCAGAGTCCAGCGTTACGTGCTGCACCACCAGTTCGGCGTGGCGCCACACCACTTGATGAGGGTTCGCCAGGCCTTCGTGGACAACGCTGGTGCGCAGGATGTCGTGGCGTGCGATGACCTGCTGCAAGGTGTCGGTGAAGGTGCGCAGACGCTCGACACTGTCGAAGGCAAGTCGTGATTGCAGCAGGTACGGATCGCCCTGTTCCGCGCTCAAGTGGTGATAAAGGATGCCTTCCTGCAACGGCGCCAGCGGATAGATTTCCTGCACGTTGGCGCCGCCGCCCGGCACGCTGGCAACGATCCGGTCGATGCTGGCCTGATCCAGTTCGGTCAGGCTCAGCAGGTCCGGGGTGATGTGGGTGCAATCAGCCGGAATGCGGTTGGCCGGCACTTCGATTTCGCGTCCGCTACCCACCGCCGCTGCCAATGCTGCCAGGGTTGGTTGACTGAAGAGCACGCGCACGTCGGTACTCAGGCCGATCCGGCGCAGGCGTTCGATCAGGCTCACCGCCAGCAACGAATGGCCGCCCAGTTCGAAGAAGTTGTCGTGGCGACCAACTTTTTCCAGTTTCAGGACATCTGCCCAGATCTGCGCCAGCGCGGTTTCCACCGGGCCTTGCGGGGCTTCGTATGCCTGACTGAGCCAGGCGCTCGGGTCCGGCAGCGGCAAGGCCTTGCGGTCGACCTTGCCGTTGTTGTTCAGCGGCAACGCTTCAAGCTGTACCCAAGCCGAGGGCACCATGTATTCCGGCAGGCGTGCTTGCAATTGTTCGCGCAGGCTGGCGCTGTCGACGCCCTCTTCGGCGGTGAAATACGCCACCAGACGCAGCGGCTCCTGACCGTCCTGACGGGCCAGCACGATGGCTTCCCTGACCCCTTCGCAATTCAGCAGGCGGTTTTCGATTTCCCCCAATTCGATGCGGAAGCCGCGAATCTTCACCTGATCGTCGTTACGGCCGATGCATTCCAGTTGGCCCGGTGCGAGCCAGCGCGCGAGGTCGCCGGTGCGATACAGCAGCGCGCCCGGTTGCTCGCTGAACGGATCTTGCAGGAATTTTTCGGCAGTCAGGTCCGGGCGATTCAGATACCCCAGCGCCACGCCTTGGCCGCCGATGTACAGCTCGCCTGTCACGCCCATCGGTACGGGTTGCTGATGGGCGTCGAGCACGTACACCTGAGTGTTGGAGATCGGGCCGCCGATTGGCACGCTGTCGGCGTCCTCCGCCACTTCACGCACTTCGAAGGTTGTGGCGTAGGTGGTGGTTTCGGTCGGGCCGTAGCAGTGGACGATGCGCAGGTTTGGCGCCTCGGCCAGCAAGCGGCGGAAGGCGGCAGGGTCGGCGCGTTCGCCGCCGCACAGCACAATGCGCAGGCCCTTCAGCGCTTCGGGAATTAGTTGCACATACTGGTTGAACAGCGCGGTGGTGACGAACAGGATCGTGGCGCCAGAAGCCGCCAACTCCTGTCCGAAAGCGTGTGGATCGAGCAAGGTCGCATGGTCGATGACCACCACTCGCCCGCCGTTCAGCAGCGGCCCCCAGACGTCCATGGAGCTGGCGTCGAACGCCGGGTTGGAGGCAAACGCCACGCGATCCTGCGGGTTGAAATCGGCATAGCCGCTGTTGATCACCAATCGGCCGATGGCCCGGTGCGGCACCATCACACCCTTCGGCGTGCCGGTGGAACCGGAGGTGTACATGATGTAGGCCACGGATTCGGACGACTGCGGCAAGTCCGGGTTGTGGACCGGTTGTGCGTCCAATGACAGCAAATCCAGATCGATCCGGCGCACCGAGTAATCAACCGTCTCAGTGCTCAAGGTCAGCAGCGCTTTCGCCGAGCTGTCCTTAACCATGAACGCCTGACGCTCGGCCGGGGCGTTGATATCCAGCGGCACATAAGCCGCCGCACACTTGCCGATGGCCAGTTGCGCGACCAGCAGATCCAGCGAACGCGGCAGCAGAACCGCCACATGATCACCCGGCTGCACGCCCTGCCCGATCAGATAATGGGCCAGTCGGTTGGCCCGTTGATTCAGCTCGTCATAGGTCAACGCCGCATTGCCATGCACCGCCGCCACGGCTTGCGGATGCAGTTTCACTTGCTGTTCAAACAGACCATGAACCGTCGAACCCGACGGATAATCCCGCTGGGTAGCATTGAACCCGACCAGCAATTCCCGCCGCTCATCCGGCGGCAAAATCGACAACTGATCGACGCCCAGTTGCGGCGTCTGCTCCAGCGCCTGCACCAGACTGTCGAAGGCAACATTGATGTACTCGCAGACCCGCGCACCGTCGATGCCCGGCACCGCTTGCACACTCAGACGCAAACCTTCGCCAAGGTCATCGACGCTGACCACCAGCGGATAGTTGCTGCGCTCGCGGGAGCTGAGCAACTCAATGCCATCCAGCGTCAGCCCCGCAGCCTGCGGCGCGCTATGGCGATAGTTGAGCAACGTGCCGAACAGCGGCAGCGAGCCGGAAACCCCACTGCAACGCTGGGCCAATGCCAGTGACGCTTGCTCATGCGCGAGCAACTGCGCCAGCCGTTCATGGGTGGCGAGCATGCTGTCGCGCACCGCTGTGGCGGTCACGCTGACCCGCAGCGGCAAGGTGTTGATGAACAGGCCCATCGCCCGGTCGGCGCCCTCGCCGCCCTGCATCCGGCCCAGCAGCACCGTGCCGAACACCACCTCGTCCCGGCCACTGATCTGCGCCAGCACCTGCGCCCAGGCCTGGTGCGCCAGACTTGCCACGCTGATGCCGAGCCGCCGCGCCTGCTCGCGCAGACGCAAAGCCAGCGCGGTGTCCAGGGTGAGTTGGCTATCGACCACCGCGCTGCCGTCGCCGTGCACGTCCTGCACGCCGAACGCCAGGGTCGGCTCGTCGATGTCGCCGAGCATGTCGCGGAAAAATCCTTCGTGTGCTTCGGCATCCGCGCCAAGCCGAGCCTGCGCGACATAGTTGCGATACTGCACCGGCGTCGCCAGTTCGGCGGCGTGGCCGTGGAGCACGCTGTTCATCTCGCTCACCAGCACTTCCAGCGCGGTGTGATCGAGCATCAAGTGGTGCATCAACAGGATGCCGACCCAGCGTTGTTGCTGCGGATCCTCGGTGTAGGCAAAGCGCATCATCGGTGCGCGGCCCAGATTCAGACGGTAGTGACGCGGGTCGAAACGCGCCTGCATCTGTTGCAGCACATCACCTTCCAGTGCCTCGTGATCTACTCGTTCAAGCGCCAGCGGCGCCGCACGCCAGACCACTTGCACCGGTTCTTCGAGGCCTTCCCAGACCACGCTGGAACGCAGGATGTCGTGGCGCGCGATCACCACATTGACGGCGCGCACAAAAGCCTTGATCGACTTGATCCCGTCAAACACGAACTGCGCCTGCAACACGTAAGGGTCGCCCGCAGTCGCCGCCATGTGGTGATACAGAATCCCCGCCTGCAACGGCGCCAGCGCATAGATGTCCTGCACATTGGCGACGCCGCCGGGGACGCTTTCCACCACCCGGTCGATGCCGGCCTGATCCAGCGAAGCCAGGGGCAGCATGTCCGGCGTGATGTATTGGCAGTCAGGGGTGATGCGATTGACCGGCACTTGAACACTGGACAACGCGCCCAGGGTCGCCGCCAGTTCTGCCACGGTTGGCCGCCCGAACAGAACCCGCACATCGCAGCTCAATTCCTGCTGGCGCATGCGCTCGACCAGTTTCACCGCTAGCAAGGAATGACCGCCCAGTTCGAAGAAATTGTCATGCCGCCCGACCTGCTCGACGTTCAGCAAGGTTTGCCAGATCTCTGCGATGCGGCATTCCACATCACCGACCGGTGCCTCATAGCCGCGCAGCAACTGACCGCTTTGATCCGGCGCCGGCAAGGCCTTGCGATCGAGCTTGCCGTTGGGGCTCAGGGGCATGGCGTCGAGATGGACGAACGCCGTCGGCACCATGTAATCCGGCAACTGCTCCAGCAGATGGCTGCGCAGTTCGCCGATGTCCAGCGGTTCGCCGGTGTAGTACGCCACCAGCCGTGGATCGCCAACCACGTCTTCGCGCACCAGCACTTCGGCCGCAAGCACGCTGGCGAGTTGAATCAGGCGCGTTTGGATTTCCCCGAGTTCGATGCGCAAGCCGCGAATCTTTACCTGATCGTCATTGCGACCGAGGTATTCAAGGTTGCCGTCGGCACGGTAGCGGCAAAGGTCGCCCGTGCGGTAAAGCCGCGCGTTCGGCTGATCGCTGAATGGATCGTCAAGGAAGCGCTCGGCGGTGAGCGACGCAAGGTTCAGGTATCCGCGCGCCACCTGCACCCCACCGATGTACAACTCACCGGCCACGCCCAGCGGCAGCGGCTGCAACTGATCGTCGAGAATATACAAACGGGTGTTGCTGACTGGCCGGCCGATGGGCAACAGCGCCTCTGGCACCGGCATCGATGGCTCCAGCGTCCACACCGCGCTGTCGACGGTGGTTTCGGTCGGGCCGTAGACGTTGTGCAAGCGAACCTGCGGCAGACGCTCGCGCACCTGGCGGGCCAGCTCTGGCGTCAGCTCGCCGCCGCCACAGAAAACATCCGTGAGGCTGGTGCATTGGCTGACGTCTTCCACGTCGAGGAACTGCTGCAACAGCGCCGGGACGAACTGGATCACGCTGATGCGCTGCTCGCGCACCACTTGCGTCAGATACGCCGGTTCGAAGTGCGCATCGGGGCGCGCCAGCACCAGACGCAGGCCGGCCGTCAGCGGCCAGAACAGCTCCCAGACCGAGGCGTCGAAACTGTAAGGGGTTTTCTGCAACAGGGCGCCGTCCGCCACGGGCGGGCAAACCTGCGAGCTCCAATGAAGCAAATTGCACAGGCCACGGTGCTCGACCATCACCCCTTTCGGCGTGCCGGTGGAGCCGGAGGTGTAGATCACGTAGGCCAGGCTCGAAGCGTTCAGGCCCGGCACCTGAGGATTGTGCTCGGGATAGTCCTGCCAGTGGTCCTGATCGAAATCGAGCAGCGGCACGCCGCCCGCCTCGAACATCGCCCGGGTCGCGCCATGCGCCAGTACCGCCATCGGCGCGCTGTCCTTGAGCATGTAGTTCAGGCGCTCCGCCGGGTAGGCCGGATCCAGCGGCACGTAAGCGCCGCCCGCCTTGAGAATGCCCAGCAGACCAATCACCAGTTCAGGCCCGCGTTCCACGCAGATCGCCACCGGCGTATCCGGCCCGACACCCAACTCGCGCAACCGATGAGCCAGGCGATTGGCCCGCACATTGAGCTCAACATACGTCAGTGACTGCGCGCCGGACTGCAACGCGACGGCCTGCGGCGTGCGCTCGCCCTGAGCCTCGAACAGACTGTGAACGGTCTGCTCCAGGTCGAGATCGACGCGACTGTCATTGAAGCCCACCAGCAATTGCTGCCGCTCGTGCGCCGGCAAAATCGGCAACTGGTTGATCAGCGTCTCGGGCAACTGCTCAAGGGCATCGAGCAAGGCGTCGAGAGCGGTTTGCACGTAACCGCAAACCCGTTCGGCGCCAATGCCGCTCGGGGCGATGGCGGACAGTCGGAAACCACTGCCCAGATCATCGACGCTCAGGGTCAGTGGATAGCTGGTCGGCTCCTTGCCACTCAAGACCTGGACGCCGGGCGCCAGTTCGATCACCGCGGCAACGTCACCGACAGCACTGTGACGGTAATTGAGCATGGCGCTGAACAACGGCGTCTGCGCGCTCAACGCGCTGCAACGCTGGGCCAGTGCCAGCGAGGCCTGTTCATGGGCGAGCAAGGCGCTCAGCCGCCGGTGCGTGGCGAGCACGCCGTCGTAGACGCTTTGCGCACCGACATCGACCCGCAGCGGCAAGGTGTTGATGAACATGCCCAACGCCTGCTCGCCGCCGTCGCCCGCCTCCATCCGACCCAGTAACACCGTGCCGAACACCACCGAGGTGCGCCCGGACAGCTGGCCCAATACCCGGGCCAGCGCCAGGTGCATCAGGCTCGCCACGCTCACACCGAGTTGCCGCGCTTGGGTGCGCAGTCGCAGGTTCAGTGCGTCGCTGAGCGTCAGCTGCGCGTCTTCGAAGTCCTGTCCGCCGCCGTGAACATCCTGCAAGCCCCACGGCAACGTCGGCTCGTCGATATCGCCCAGCATCTCACGGAAGAACGCTTCATGGGCCTGCTCGTCGAGGGCCATGCGCGCCCGCGCCAGGTGATTGCGAAACGGCACCGCTGGCGCGACCTGTTCGGTCTGCCCTTGCAGCCAAGCCTGGATTTCCCGGCGCACCACGTCCAGCGCGACGTGGTCGATGATCATGTGATGGAACAGCAGCAACGCGACGATCCGGCCCTGCGCCGGATCCCGGGCGTACACCAGCCGCAGCAGCGGTGCCTGTTGCAGATCGAGGCGCAGGTGACGGGCGTCGTAACGCGCCTGCAACTGACTGAACACGTCCTTGGACGTGTCGGCTTCCACCTCTTCGCAGACCAGCGGCGCCTGACGCCAGACCACTTGCACCGGCTCATCCAGACGCTCCCAGACAAACGAAGTGCGCAGAATGTCGTGACGGTCGATCACCCATTGCAACGCCTGGGCAAACGCGTCGAGGCGCGGGTGATTGTCGAAGGTGAACTGCGCCTGTTGCACATACAGATCGCCTTCGCCGGCCGCGAGGTGCAGATACAGCATGCCTTCCTGCAACGGCGCCAGCGGATAGATGTCCTGCACGTTCGCCACGCCGCCCGGCACAGTGGCGACGATGCGGTCGATGGCCGGCTGATCCAGTTGCACCAGCGGCAGCATGTCCGGGGTGATGCGCAGCGCCGGGCTCGACCAGTCACCGCCGTGGCTCGCCACCAGCTCCAGCAACTGCGCCTTGTGTTTGGCGAGGCTGTCCCACAACGCGTCGTCCAGCGCGTCGTCGTTGCCCAGAATGACCAGGTCTTCATCGTCCTGTTGAAGGCGGATCGCATGGGTGGAAATAACAGCCATCAGCTCGCGAAATTGCATGGGGGTAACCTGCTGTAAATTCGGGAAAAAGGAGCGCGCAGTGGCGAGTCCGTGCGGCCGCGCGCAGCCCGGAAAAGCTAAAACATCGGGGCCTGGGTGTCTGACATGGGAAGCGGGGACAAGCCCCGTGACCGGACAGTCATGGCGTCGATCCGCGGGAACCGAGAATCGACGCCGATGTCGCCTCAGAGCCGACGTTTGCGGTTGAGCGTCGGTATGGTGGTTTGCGGGACTTCTACCTGTTTGGCCTGGTCCGAAGTCTGAGCCGCCAGCGCGGCCAGGGTCGGCTGGCTAAACAGCGTCCGCGCATCGACGTGCAGCCCGGCCTGACGCATGCGCGCCACCAGACTGACCGCCAGCAACGAATGCCCGCCGAGTTCGAAGAAGTGATCGTTGCGTCCGACCTGCTCCAGTTGCAGCACTTCGGCCCAGATCTGCGCCAGCCGGATTTCGACTTCGCCCTCGGGCGCCTCGTAGCGGCGACTGAGCACCGCCTCTGCCCCCGGTGCCGGCAAGGCTTTGCGGTCGACCTTGTCGTTGGGGGTCAGGGGCAATGCGTCGAGTTTCACGTAAGCACCCGGCGCCATGTACTCCGGCAAACGCTCGAGCACATGGGCACGCAAGGTTTCGATAGGAGGCGCGTCGAAGCCTTCACGCACGGTGAAATACGCCACCAGCCGCTCGTCCCGCACCAGCACCACCGCTTCACGCACCGCCGGGTGCTCGATCAACCGCGCTTCGATTTCCCCCGGTTCCAGACGCAGGCCGCGCAGCTTGATCTGGAAGTCGTTGCGACCGAGGAATTCGAGGTTGCCGTCCGCCTGGTAGCGCACCAGATCACCAGTGCGGTACAGGCGATCACCGGCCACAAACGGGCTGTCGATGAAACGCTCGGCCTGCATGTCCGGCAACCCCAGATAACCCCGCGCGACCCCGACCCCGCCGATATGCAAGTGACCGCTGACACCGAACGGCACCGGTTGATCGTGGGCATCCAGTACATAGAGCCGGGTGTTGCTCAGGGCCTCGCCGATCGGCACCAGGGTTTCCGGCACCGGTTGATCAGGTTCCAGCGTCCAGCCAGTGCTGTCGACCGTGGTTTCGGTCGGGCCGTAGACGTTGTGCAGACGCACCCACGGCAGGCGTTCGCGGACGCGCCGGGCCAGTGCGGCAGTCAGTTCACCGCCACCGTTGAGCACGTCGGTCAGGCTGGTGCACTGGCTGACATCGTCCTGTTCGATGAACTGTTGCAGCAGCGCCGGCACGAACTTGACCACGGTGATCTGCCGTTCACGAATCACCTGAGTCACATAGGCCGAATCGCGGTTGCCGTCGGGACGCGCCAGCACCAGCCGCAGGCCGGAACACAGTGGCCAGAAAATCTCCCACACCGAACTGTCGAAGCTGAACGGCGCCTTCTGCAACAGCGCGCCGTGCTCGGTCGGCGGGCTGATCTGCGAGCCCCAGTGAACCATGTTGCAGGCGCTTCGATGCTCGATCATCACGCCCTTCGGCGTGCCGGTGGAGCCCGAGGTGTAGATCATGTAGGCCAGGTTTGAAGCGCTCAGACCCGGTACTTGCAGGTTTTCAGTCGATGCGCCCTGCCAAGTGCAACGGTCGAAATCGATGACCGGCACACCCGGATCGCCCAACAGATTTCGGGTAGTTTCGTGTACCAGCACCGCCACCGGGGCGCTGTCCTGCAACATGTAATGCAATCGATCCAGCGGATAGTCGGGATCCAGCGGCACATACGCGCCGCCGGCCTTAAGAATGCCGAGCAGGCCGACCACCAGATCCAGACTGCGCTCGACGCAGATCGCCACCCGAGAATCGGGCTGCACACCGTGCTCGCGTAGATGATGCGCCAGACGGTTGGCCTGTTCGTTCAGCTGGCGATAGGTCAGTTGATGCTCGCCAGCCTGCAACGCGATGGCGTCGGGCTTGCGTTGCACTTGTTGCTCGAACAACACCTGAAGCGGCTGATCGAGCGGGCAATCGACTTCGCTGGCATTGAATTCGACCAGCAGTTGCTCAAGCTCCGTCGCCGGCAGGATCGGCAAGCGATTCAGCGGCTGTTGCGGGGTTTGCTCCAGCGCATCCACCAGTGCCTGCAACGCGGTTTGCACGTAGTCGCCGATGCGCTGGGCACCGATGCTCATCAGGGTGCGCGTGGTGATCTGCAAGGCGCTGCCCAGATCATCAACGCTCAGGGTCAGCGGGTAGTTGGTGCGCTCTTCATTTTCCAGGGTCTGGATACCTTGCCAGGCTTGGTCCGACGCCGACTCCTGCGCCTCAAGGTCGGTGTGCCGATAGTTGAGCAACGCACTGAACAGCGGCGCCGGTGACGCAACGCCGCTGCAACGCTGGGCCAGCGCCAGTGACGCATGTTCGTGCCCGAGCAAGTCGGTCAGTCGGGCGTGGGTGAGCAGCACCGCATCGCGCACGCCTCGATCCATATCTACTCGCAGTGGCAAGGTGTTGATGAACACCCCCAGCGCCCGGTCTGCGCCCTCGCCGCCTTGCATCCGGCCCATAAAAACGCTGCCGAACACCACGTGTTCCTGCCCCGACGTCGCCGCCAGTACCTGCGCCCAGGCCAGGTGAATCAGGCTGGCCACGCTGACGCCCGCCTGCCGCGCCTGAAGGCGCAAGCGGCGATCCAGTTCCGGTGCAAGAGTTCGCACGGCTTCGTCGATACCGCGTCCGTCGCCCTGCACATCCTGCAAACCGAACGGCAAGGTCGGCTCGTCGATGTCGGCGAGCATTTCGCGGAAGAACGCTTCATGTTCCTGTTCGCTGACACCGAGCCGGGTCTGGGCCACGTAATTGCGATACGGCACCGCTGGCGGCAGCGGTTCATCGAGCCCCAGCAGGTTGGCGCGCATTTCATGGCGCAAGACTTCAAGCGCGATGTGATCCAGCGCCAGGTGATGGAACAACAGAATCGCCACGATCCGCCCGTGAGCCGGGTCGCGGGCATACATCAGCCGGATCAGCGGCGCCTGACTGACGTCGATGCGATAACGCCGGGCATCGAAGCGCGCGTGCAGTTGCGCAAGAACATCGCCCTCCGCCGGATCGAGCATGATTTCCTGCACCGGTAGTTGGGCTTCGCGCCAGACCACCTGCACCGGAGTGGTCAAGCCCTCCCAGACCACCGCAGTGCGCAGGATATCGTGCCGCACCATGACCTGACGCAACGCCGCCGCATAGGCCTCGACCCGCTCGACGCTGTCGAACGCCAACTGCGACTGCAGCAGGTACGGATCGCCCTGCGCGGCGGTGATGTGGTGATAAAGGATGCCTTCCTGCAACGGCGCCAGCGGATAGGTGTCCTGCACGTTGGCCGCTCCGCCCGGCACGGTGGCGATGATCCGGTCGAGGGTGGCCTGATCCAGTTCTACCAACGGCAACAGGTCCGGAGTGATCCACGTGCAACCTGGCGGAATACGGTTGGCCGGCACTTCGACCTCGCGGCCACTGCCCACCGACGCGGCCAGTGCCGCCAATGTCGGCTGGCCGAACAGCACGCGCACATCGCTGCTCATGCCGAGCTGCCGCATGCGTTCGATCAGATTGACCGCCAGCAACGAGTGCCCGCCCAGTTCAAAGAAGTGATCGTGACGCCCGACCTTTTCGACTTGCAGCACCTCCGCCCAGATCTGCGCCAGGAGGATTTCGACGTCGCCTTGCGGGGCTTCATATTCACGGCGGATCAACGCTTCCGGCCCCGGCGCCGGCAGCGCATGACGATCCAGTTTGCCGTTGGCCGTCAGGGGCAACGCCGTCAAACGCACGTAGGCCGATGGCAGCATCGCGCTGGGCAGACGGGTCTTGAGGTGAGCATGCAGCTGCGTGATATCCAGCGGCTGGCGTTCGGTGAACCAGGCCAGCAACTGCCCGTCGCGCACCTGCACCACCGCATCGCGCACGGATTCATGGCTGCTCAACGCCGCTTCGATTTCACCGGGCTCGATGCGCACGCCACGGATTTTCACCTGATCGTCGTTGCGCCCCAGGTACTCGAGGGTGCCGTCCGGGCGCCAGCGTGCGAGGTCGCCAGTGCGGTACATCCGCGCGTTGGGCTGGCGGCTGAATGGATCGTCGAGGAAACGTTCGGCGGTCAGCTTTGGGCGGTTGAAGTAACCCCGCGCCACACCGGCGCCACCGACGTACAACTCGCCGGGAACGCCAATCGGCACCGGACGCTGTCGGTCATCCAGCAGATAGGCCGTGGCATTGCTCACGGGTTTGCCGATGTGCAGCGTCCGGCCCGGTTCGATTCGGCCCGAGGTGGCGACGACTGTGGCTTCGGTCGGGCCGTAGTTGTTGATCACCGCGAACGTCTGCTCGCGATTGAACTGGCGCAGGCGATCGCCGCCGATCAGCAGTGTGCGCAGGGTCGGGTGTTCGAGGTGGCGGCTGAAGGCGTACTCGGCAATCGGGGTCGGCAGGAAACTCACGTCCAGCGGTTGCGTACGCCACCAGTCGAGCAGCGCGTCGATGTCTTCGCCGCCGTCACGAGACGGCGCCAGGTGCAGGGTCGCGCCGGCACACAGCGCGGGCCAGACTTCCCAGGCCATGGCGTCGAAGCCGAAGCCGGCGAGGCTTGAGGTGTGGCGACCGGCACACAGATCGAAGGCCGAGCAGTGCCAGTCGACCAGATTCGATAACGTGTGATGCTCGACCATCACGCCTTTGGGCTGACCGGTGGAGCCGGAGGTGTAGATCACGTAGGCCAGGTGCGCGGTGGTCAGTCCCGAGACGTCGGGGTTGAGATCGTTGATCGGCCAGCCGCGCGAATCGATTTCGATCAGCGGCACGTCCAGCACCGGCAAGCGTTCGCGCAGATCGCGCTGGGTCAGGACCACGACCGGAGCGCTGTCGCTCAACAAATAGCTCAAACGTTCCGCAGGATGGGCCGGATCGACCGGCACATAAGCGGCGCCGGACTTGAGGATCGCCAGCAGCGCGACCAGTGTGTCCAGCCCTCGGCGGGCGACCAGCGCCACGCGGTCGTCGGGTCGTACACCGAGCCCGATCAAATGATGGGCCAGGGCGTTGGCCTGTCGGTTCAGCTCGGCATAGGTCAGCCGCTGCCCCTGGGATTCTGCCGCCACCGCATCCGGTCGCGTCGCCGCTTGCGCTTCGATGCGTTGGTGAATGGTCAGGTCTTTAGGGAATTCAATGCGTGTGTCATTCCACTGCTGCAACAGCGCCGATTCGGCCGGCAGGCTCAGGTTGAAATCGTCCAGCACCAGATCGACATGTTCCAGGCCCTGTTCCAGCACAAGCAACAGACGCCCCGACAACGCTTCGATCTCATCGGCGCCGAAATAGGCTTCGTTGTACACCATGTACAAACTGTCTTTGTCGTTGTTGAGGGTGCTGAGCAAATGCACTGAAAGCGGCGTGCCCTCCTCGTGGTTCGAGACCTTGATGACCCGTGCCTGAGCGTCACCGTAGCGGTACTCGTGAACATCCTGCTCGTAAGACACCGTCAGTTCGAACAGTTGGGAGCGATCCTCGCGCAGCAGGCCCAACGCGCGATTCATTTCGCTCAGGGGGAAACGCTGATGGCGGAAATCACGCTTCAGCTCATCGCGAATCGCCGTGATCAATTGACCGAACGACAGGTCACGACCAAAGCCCATGCGCACTGCACTGACCTGGGTGAACAGACCGAGCGTGGACTTGAATCGCGCGCCGGAGCGGTTGAGCAGCGGCACGCCCACCACCCATTCGTCACGCTGGGCGGTTCGACTGAAATACACGTGCAAGGCCGCCAGCAACACATGAAACGCCGACCCGCCGTATACGCGAGCCACGTGCTTCATGCGCTCGTGCAACCGTGCGGGAAAGGCCCGGGAGACGATCCGGGTCGGGGCCGCGTTGCCGGCAAAGCGCTCTTGATAACGGGGCAGCAATAACGGCTCGGGAAGGTTGCGGTACTTGTCCAGCCAATAGGCCCGGTCGTGGGCATAACGTGCGGACTGGTAATACCGCGCATCGTCGTGGATGAAATCGATATAGGACGGCGCCGAATCGGGCAGCTGTTGCCCAAGCGCCAGCGCGTTATAGAGCTCGTCGAGCGACTTGAGCATCTCGCCAAAACCCCAGCCGTCAACGATCAAGTGATGGGCGAGGATCGAGAGCCAGTGATGGTCGGCATCGAGGCGGATCAGGAGAAACCGGAACAACGGCCCGCCGTCCAGTGTGAACGGCTGCTCGATGCGTTCCTGAATCAGCCGGCGTGCCGCGGACTGTGGATCGGGTTGCGTGCAAACGTCATGGATCGGCATCGGAGCCGGCAAGGATCGCGCAAAGCGCTGGAGGGGCAACCCGTGTTGGCCGGCCCCCGGCAACAGAATCGTGCGCATGGCGTCATGCCGGGCCACGAGCCCTTCAAGCGCTGCCTGCATCAACGCCGGATCCAGCGGCCCGGTCAGTTCGACATAACCACCGATGTTGTACATCGGCGAATTTCCCTGGCGCAGTTGATCGAGCCAGATGTCGCGCTGGGCAGCCGTCAGCGGGAAGGCCTCGGAAATCGCGGACAGACCGTCCGCCGCGTCGGCAGCAAATTGGTTCATAAGATCCATCTCACGTGATTTGGCGCGTATTCAAGCATCGGCCCCGAAACCGGCGTGACACGTGAAACCCGGACAACCCTGTCCACTTCGTACCGGCCTGCGAGCCATCAGGGCCGGATAAGTCAGCGATCCCCCTAAAAGTTCGGAAAGAAATGGCTGAAAATCCTGTAGGACAATCGCCACTCGCTGCTACCGACTAGCGCCTCGCAATTGTGGGACGCGGCGGCTCAAGCCCCGGATTTCGGGGTTCGCACTAGACCGTACAGTCATGGACTACGTGACCTTACACATTGATCTGACAGAAACGTGACGCCATTTTTTCGGAAATGGTGGCACTTTGTGTCCCTGTTTTCCCCTACAGACGTAGGACAAATGCATGGGCTTAAATCCCGCTCCAGATCGATTTCAAGGAGAAAGGACTGGGTGGGCGTTTCACGGGTGCATGCACGGCAGACGATTCGGCAATGGCTCTAAATCAAGGATGACAAGGATATGAATCTGACCGGCAGTCTTCGCAACATGGAAAATCCGCACTTTTATTGGCAGTTGGGGGAGTTGATCGCCAGCACCGGCAACGAGCGTTTTGCCACCAACATGTTCCAGCTGGTCGACAACCTCGTGCCGGTCAATCGCGTCCATCTCAGTGAGTGGACCCTGGATGAACGGGAGTCCAGCGTGGTCGAGATCAAGGCGTTGGGCAGTGCCGGTTTGCCCGACACCTTCCCGCCCCCGGATCCGTTGCAGCACCCGGACGACCACCCGCTGCTGCAACAGATGATCGAGATGAACGACTCGCTACTGATTCAACTGAAAGCCTCGCTCCAGCATCGACACCCGCACCACAGCGTTCACCAATGCAATCTGGTGTCCCGCACGTCCAACCGCCGTTGCGTCATCTCGTTCTACCGCCCCCACACGCATCGGGTGTTTTCCCTGCCGGAGCTGTCGTTCCTCAAGCGCCTGTCCGACACCCTGTTGCCCTTGATCGAGCGCCACGCGCACATCAGTCGACAAGCCATCGCCCGCCAACCCCGCGCACCACAAGCCGATAAACCCCAGACGCCGTTGCAACAGGTGTTCGACGAACGCCTGGCGTTGGGCGACATCACCTTGTCGGTGCGCGAGAAAGAAGTCTGCCTGGGTCTGCTGACCGGCGGCACCGTGCCGCAGATGGCAGAAAAGCTGCGGGTCAAGAACAGCTCGATCGAGACCTACCTCAAGCGCGCAGCCGCCAAACTTGGGGTCAGCGGGCGACACGGTCTGGCGAAATGGATGGCCGGGGCCTGATCCGGCGTTTTTCTCATCATGGGCGCCCGGCGTCCGCTCTCATTCGTGAACGAGGCTGTTTGATGTCCAGGTTGCCGATTTCCCTGCTGTCCGCCGCGCTGCTGCTGGGCGGTTGCTCGTTGATTCCCGATTACCAGCGACCGGCATCGCCGAGCGCGGCGCAGTATCCGCAAGGTCCGGCGTATGCCGCGCAATCCCCGGCCACACCCAGCGTCGAGGACTGGCGCGCGCTGTTCAATGACCCGGCATTGCAGCAATTGATCGAAAGCGCGTTGGTCAACAACCGTGATCTGCGGGTGGCCGCGCTGAACGTCGAGGCGTTTCAGGCGCAGTACCGCATCCAGCGCGCCGATCTGCTGCCGGCGGTGTCGGCCAACGCCAACGAACTGCGTCAGCGGGTGCCGTCCAGCGTGACCCGCACCAAGGCGGCGATCACCTCGACCTATTCAGTGAACCTGGGCATCAGCGCCTATGAACTGGACTTCTTCGGCCGGGTGCGCAGCCTCAGCGAGCAGGCGCTGCTGACCTGGCTGTCCACCGAAGAGGCCCGGCGCAGTGCGCAATTGAGTCTGGTGGCCAACGTCGCCAACGCCTACCTGACCTGGCGTGCCGATCAGGAGTTGCTGGCGCTGGCCCGGGAAACACTGGCCGCCGACGAACGAAGCCTGCACCTGACCACCCGCAACCGCGAGGCCGGCAAGTCTTCGGCGCTGGATCAGATTCAGGCGCAGACCAGTGTCGACAGCACCCGCGCGAGCCTGGCCCGTTATCAGCGTCAGGTCGCCCAGGACTTGAACAGCCTGACGCTGCTGGTGGGCGCGCCGGTGCCCGAGCACCTGCCGGCGCGTCCGCTGGACAGTGATCTGGTGGCAACCGTGCCGGCCGGTTTGCCCTCGGATCTGCTGCAACGCCGGCCGGACATTCTCCAGGCCGAATACAAACTGCGCGCCGCCAATGCCAACATCGGCGCGGCGCGGGCGGCGTTTTTTCCGAGTGTCAGCCTGACCGCCAATGCCGGGACATCCAGCCGCGATCTGTCCGGGCTGTTCAAGGGCGGCTCCGGGGCCTGGACGTTCCAGCCGCAGATCAACCTGCCGATCTTCAACGCCGGCAGTCTGCGCGCCAGCCTGGATTACGCGAAGCTGCAAAAAGACATCACCGTCGCCGAGTACGAAAAGACCATTCAGACGGCATTCCAGGAAGTGTCCGACGGACTCGCGGCGCGCCAGACCTACGAACAGCAACTCCAGGCCCAGCGTGATCTGGTGCAGGCGACCCAGGATTACTACGACATGGCGCAGCATCGTTATAGAAGCGGCGTCGACAGCAGCCTGACGTTCCTCGATGCCCAGCGTTCGCTGTTCAGTTCCCAGCAAGGACTGATTACCGACCGGTTGGCGCAACTGGTGGCGCAAGTGAACCTGTACACCGCGCTGGGCGGTGGCTGGAGCCCGGTCGAGCCGCTTCCGCCAGCACCTTGAGTCATTTTTTCTTACACCTTTTGTCGCCAGATCCCACATTGCCCGGCGATCCAAAACCGGCGCAGCGGATCATTTTGGTATCATGCGCCGCTTTTACGGTTAACCCGCCCGCCTGTCCTGCCGACTGGCGGGCTCCAAAGGGCGGTATGAAATGACGGCTTTGTTGACTCGCCGCAAGGTGCTTGCGGGAATGGGCGTACTCGGTCTCGGCCTGCTCGCCGGCTGCGACACCCGCGGCGAACTGTCGTACAAGTACGGCAAGGATCTGAGCGACAAGATCCTCGGACGCACCTTCAAGCTCAAGGACACCGAAGGCAACACCGTGTCGCTGTCGAGCTTTCGCGGCCTGATGCCGATGATCTTCTTCGGTTTCACCCAGTGCCCGGCGATCTGCCCGACGACGCTGGCCCGCGCCGCGAAAATCAAGAAGCTGATGGGCAAGGACGGCGACATCCTGCAAGTGGTGTTCATCACCCTCGACCCGGAACGCGACACCCCGGAAATCCTCGACGCCTACGTCAAGACCTTCGATCCAAGCTTCGTCGCGCTGTACGGCACCCTCGAAGAAACCAAGGCCACCGCCAAGGAATTCGACGTGTTCTACGAAAAAGTCCCTGCCGGCGACACCTATACCCTCTCCCACACCGCCACCAGTTATGTCTACGACACCCGGGGCAACTTGCGTGTGGGCCTGTCTCAATCGCTTTCTGCACAAGAGTGCACGGAAGATTTGCTTACCGTCATGGAGGTCTGCTGATGAACCCTTTTCTGAACAACATCAAACGTGCCGCACTGGGCCTGTCCCTGCTGGGCCTGGCTTTCCAGGTATCGGCGCAGACAAAGGTCGACGACGCCTGGGTGCGTGCGACCGTGCCGAACCAGTCGGCCAGCGGCGCGTTCATGACCGTCACCGCCGACAGCGACAGCAAGCTGCTCAGCGTTGCCTCGCCAGCGGCCAAGGACGTGCAGATTCATGAGATGACCATGAAGAACGACGTGATGAGCATGGGCCCGGTGAAATCGGTCGACCTGCCGGCGGGCAAAGCCGTCAACTTCGACCCGAATGGCTACCACGTGATGCTGATGGGCCTGACCGCTCAATTGAAGGAAGGCGACAGCGTGCCGCTGACCCTGACCGTGGAAAACGCCAAGGGCGAAAAGGAAACCGTGGAAGTCAAAGCGCCGGTCAAGGCGCTGACCATGGAAGGCCACGATCACAGCAAGATGCATTGATCGCTGACTGACAGATACACGGCTTCAAAAAACAACAGGGGCGGCATGATCGATGATCATGCCGCCCCTTTTGCATATGGATGTCAGACCAGTTTCAATTCGACCTCGATATTGTTGCGCGTGGCCTTGGAGTACGGGCACACCTGATGCGCCGCATCCACCAGCTGCTGCGCCGCGCCGCGCTCCATACCCGGCAGGCTTACATTCAGTCGCGCCTGCAGGAGATACCCTCCCGAATTAGTGCCCAGGTCCACTTCGGCATCCACCGCCAGGTCCGCTGGCAGGCTGATTTTCTGCTGCCCCGCCACCGCTTTCATCGCGCCGATGAAACACGCCGACCAGCCTGCGGCGAACAGTTGTTCCGGATTGGTCCCGCCGCCACTGGAGCCGGGCGACGACAGTTTTACATCGAGGATCCCGTCGGAACTGCGCGATGCGCCGTCACGTCCGCCGGTGGTGTGGGTTTTCGCGGTGTAGAGGACTTTTTCGATCTGACTCATGGCGATCTCCTGAATGAAAAACAGCAGATTGTTCACTCGGCGCCTCCCGTCGCATCCTTGAGGTGCGCCACCCGTTTCACACAGCCCTCTCACTATAGACGCGGGTTTGCCACCCACTCGGCCGGCGGACGTGCGGGCGCACAGACCGTCGACGACCTCGGCAAAAAAAATTCCTGGAGTCCAGCCTCCTCACCTCGACTTCATGGAAAGCGTGCTTTACATCAGCAAAAGCTTCGACGACTATGTAAAGCGTCTTTTACATAGGAGTTTGGACATGAACCGATTCAACCGAGAGATGGCCGCGGCCATGGTCCTGTACGCAGTGGTGCTGCTGGCATCGCAATTCGCGCTGATTTATCTGGCGGATGCCAACGTTTACCTGCGCGGCGTCATCGTGCTGATACCCATGATTCCGGTCGGTTTGTTCTGCTGGACGGTCGTACGTGACATGCGACGTCTCGACGAAATGTATCTGCGTATCCAGTTCGAAGCCCTCGGCTTCGCATTCGCCGCCTCGGCCCTGCTGACCTTCACTTACGGTTTTCTGGAAACGGTGGGCGCCCCGCACATCCCGTGGCTTTGGGTCTGGCCGGTGATGGGCGCGATGTGGATGGTCGGCCTGCGCATCGCGCGGCGCCGCTACCAATGAAGAACCGGCTCAAGGAACTGCGCGCCGAGCGCAAGTGGTCACAGGTGGATCTGGCCGAACGACTGAACGTTTCGCGCCAGACCATCAATGCGATTGAAAACGAACGCTACGACCCGAGCCTGCCTCTGGCATTCCAGATTGCCCGGGCGTTCGAGATGCCGATTGAGAGCATCTTTGATGACTCGGTGAATTGATACGAATAGCCCGCCCGTCAGCGCGTGCTGCCGGGCGGACTGTTCAGAAAAAACGAGTGTTCAACTCCCCGCCCCGCCATGGGCCTCTTCAAAGAAATAATCCTTCCAGCTGTCCGCCTTGTTTTTCAGCACGCCCAGCTCCTGCAATTTCTCTGCATAGATAAAGGTGCGTTGCGGCACCACGGTGAAATCGATTTCCGGGTCGGTGACGATTTTCTCCACCAGCGTCAGCGGCAGTTTCGACTGCTCGACACGAATGTAGGCTTGGGCCGCCGCAGGTTTGTCGGCTTTGATAATTTTCTCGGCCTCAGCCAGGGCGTCGTAGAACGCCTTGTAGGTTTTCGGGTTTTCGTCGTGGAATTTTTCAGTGGTGTAGAGCACGTTGAACGTGGCCTGGCCGCCGAGCACGTCGTAGGAACTGAGCACTTTATGCACGTTGGGATTCTGCAGCGCCTGATACTGGAACGGCGGGCTGGAGAAATGCGCATTGATTTCCGAGCCGCCGGCGATCAACGCGGCCGTGGCATCCGGGTGCGGCAGGCTGACGGAGATGTCGTCGAATTTCTTGTACTGGTCATTGCCGAATTCCTTGGCCGTTTCGATCTGCAGCGTGCGTGACTGGAAGCCCACGCCCGCTGCCGGTACGGCGATGCGATCCTTGTCGCTGAAGTCCTTGAGGGTTTTCACGTTCGGGTTATTGGTCAGCAGATAATTGGGCATCGAACCCAGCGAAGCGATGGCCTTGACGTTCTGCTTGCCCTTGGTGCGATCCCACACGGTGAGCATCGGCGGCACGCCGGCCGAGACCACGTCCAGCGATCCGGTCAGCAACGCTTCATTCATGGCGGTGGCGCCGGAAATGCTGTTCCAGTCGACCTTAATGTCCAGGCCCTGGGCCTTGCCGTGCTTCTCGATCAAGTGCTGATCGCGCACCACATCCAGAATCAGATAACCGATGCCGAATTGCTGGGCGATGCTGATCTTGCCTTCGGCTTGAGCGGTGTTGCCGAGTAGCGAACCAGCCAGCGAAGCCGCCAGCAGCGTCAGTGCAGAACGTTTGAACGGTAGGGCCATGACAACCTCGCAGTGATTTACCGGGAAATCTGTGAGGCGGGACTCTATCGCTATAAAAAACGAAATTTAAATACCGTTATCGCATATTGATATCACCTGAACGTCAGCCTTCCAGAAACGCCTGCAAGTCCGCGCCCAACCCATCGAACACCGCTGATACCCGCTGCACCCGGCGCATGTCCTGATGCATGGCGATCCACACATCCACCGTAAAATCCACGTCTCCAGGCAGAACTCGCACCAGTCCATGGCGCTCGGCCAGTTGCCGGGAACATACGCCAATCCCCAGCCCCGCACGCAACGCCGCCCATTGCGCCAGATGATCATCGGTGCGAATGGCCGTGTGCTCGGCTGAACAATCGAAGCCACGCTCGCGCAGGAACTCGATCTCGCCCGCATTGCGATCCGGGCCGATCAGCGAAAAACGGCGCAAATCCTCAGGCGTTTCAGGCACGCCCTGCTCCGCCAGCAATTCGGGTGTGGCGTACAGGCCGACGTGCAGATCGCCGACCTTGCGCGCCACCACCGAGGTTTCGGTCGGGCGGCGGATGCGCACGGCGACGTCGGCCTCTTGCTGTGAGAGGGTTTGCAGACGATTCGACACGTTCAGTTCCAGCGCCAATTGCGGGTGTTGCTGACGCAGGCGGCGCAACATCGGTGGCAGGATCTCGACGCCCAATAGCTTGCCGGCCGTCAGGCGCACGGTGCCGCCGGTTTGCGCCACGTCGGCGGAAGCGGCGCGGTTGAAGGCATTGGCGGCCAGGGCCATGGCTTCGACGTGGCCGATCAATTCCCTGGCGGTCTCGGTCGGCAACAGCCCCGAGGGCGAGCGGATGAACAGGCTGACGCCGACGCTCTGCTCCAGCGCCTCGATCCGCCGCCGCGCCGTGGCCTGGGCGATTCCCAGCAAGCGCGCGGCGCCCGACAGACTGCCGGTGCGCAGTACCGCAAGAAAGGCACGCTGGGTTTCCCATTGAAGTTGTGGAGCGTTCATACATTTCCTGTGAACGGTTGGGCAGTTTTGGCCGATGTTCATTCACCGGGGTCTGCGGCATGCTGCGCGAGCATACCGCACGGGCCTTGCGCCCGGCATCGAACCCGCAGTTGAAGGAGCCTTGCCCATGACACTCACCGGCCAATGTCGCTGCAGTGCCGTCCGATATCAGTTGAACACCGACGTGCCGCCGGCGATCTACGCCTGCCATTGCACGGATTGCCAGACCTGGAGCGGCAGCGCCTTTGCCCTGCATGCGCTGCTGCCCGCCGACGCCCTGACGTTGAGCGGACCGTTGACCACTTATGCCTACGATCTCGATGGGCAGCGCTCCGAACATCAGCTGTGCAGCGTCTGCCACACGCGATTGTTCAACACCACAACGGCCGCGCCGGGGATGAAAGTGCTGCGCGCCGGCACGCTCGATGAAAGTCGCTCACTGCAACCGATGGCGCACATCTGGGTCAGTCACAAACAACCCTGGCTGACATTGCCCGAGGAGTTGCCGAGCTGGCCGCAGAGCCCGACCCCGCAAGCCTTCGGCGAAGCCCTCATGGCGTACGCTGGTTGAACCGGGTTCTGAGCCCGTCGGCGTTCGACGACAAGCGTTTGGCAGTGTCCACGAACGGGGTGATGATCAGGCTGTACAACGTCAGATAACGCGTGCGGTCCTGCTCGCCCGTGCCGAAGCGCAAGACTTCGGGCTTTGAAGTGGTGACGTAAAGTGTGCCGAACAGCCAGTCCCACAGTGACAGATTGATCGCGAAGTTCTTGTTGAAATGTCGCGGGGCGTCGCTGTGGTGGATCTGGTGCTGGGCCGGGCTGTTGAGCACATGTTCGACCGCCGGCCCGAACGACAGCCAGACATGGCTGTGGCGCAGATTGGAACCCAGGCTGTTGATGATCAGCACCAGCCAGGTCACGCCGAACAACGTATAGCGGCTGACCTCGCCGCCGCTGGCGTACCAGACCACCCCGGCAAACGCGCCGAGGCCGGCGGTGATGACGATTCGTTCAACGATCGATTCGACGATGTGAATCCGGCTGGCCGTGGCCGGCACCAGCACCGGCGCCGAATGGTGAACCTTGTGAAATTCCCACAGATAGCGGGAGTGGAAGGCGCGGTGAATCCAGTAATGCAGAAAATCCCTGAACAGGAACACACCCAGTCCGTAGAACAGCGCGATCAACGGGTGATCCGGCACCTGCTCACGCGCGCCCCACAGCTGAGTGAAAAACTGCGCGTAGTCGCCCGAACGCAGAAGGTGCGGATCGACGAGGCCGACCACGGGCAACACCAGCGTCACCCGAAGAATCGCCTTGATGAAGTAATAACGGTAATCCAGCCAGGCCGAACGATGCCCGTGGACACGACCGCCGCCGACAAATTGCCAGAAGGATCGGGCCTGCGTCAGATGTCGGGATTTTCGGTGGCGATAAAGGCCGTAAGCCACGCCATAGGACGTAAGCAGAAACACCACACCCAGGCGACCGTTCAAATCGAACAGGCCAAGGAACTGCTCGGTGACCGGATCGATCACCCAGCGGCTGAGCTGCACATGAAGTTGCGTGAGTAAATCCACGACGACCGACTCCATCAGAGGTCGCGCATTGTAAATCGCACTGGTTCGCAAATGCAGCACGAACGGATCAAAGGCCGGTTAAACAGCCTGAAACAATAAAACCGCCGCCGCGCTCAGGCCGGAAAACCGCCAGGACGGTCGCCGATCAAGGCCCCAGCTCATCCGGGTGGCTAACAGCGCCTTCCGGGACCGGATCACCCAGCCGTTTAAAAAGGCGATCAGACAGCCCACCCTTGGTATCATCGCCCACACTTTTATGACGATTTGATGGCTGGAAGGTCTTTTTGTGAGCGCTCTTTTTCAACGGCTGCGGCGCCTGGATGCCCGTCTTCTTTCTCTGGTTTTCCTGGTACTGATCGTGCCGGTGTGCCTGCGGGCGGCACTTGGCTGGTCGAGCCTGTTCGGTTACCTGTCGGATCTGGCCATCGGCAGTCTGTTGGTGGTGCTGTTGCATCGCCGCCCCTGGTGGCTGGCGCTGCCGGTGCTGCTGTTCTGGGGACTGCTGGCCGTAGCAACCGCCGAGCTGGTCAGCGCGGTCGGTCGCCTGCCGACCGTGGCGGACCTGCATTACCTGATCGACCCGCAGTTCGTGGAAAACTCCACCGGCGGCGGCTTCGCCCATCCCGGTGTAGCGGTTGCGCTGCTGGTGGCTCTGGCCCTGTGGTTGCTGAGTCACTGGACTCGACGCGCGACAACCGCCCCCGCTCTGCCCCGCGCAGCCTGGGCGACGCCGGTGCTGTTGTTCTCCGCCTACTGGGGCGCGCAACACCTGGATCCGAGCGATGCCGACCCGTGGCGCCTGTACAACCTGCCGCACCAGTTGCTGGCCGCGCAGGTCGCCGACGTACAGATGCAGGCCGAAGAATGGCTGGACGGCGATACACAAGTCGCTCCCCCGCCCATGGCCGGGCTCACCGATGTCGATCTGAACGGTCACCCGTTGCTGGCGGCCAAGGGCCAGGCGCGCAATGTGCTGATCGTTGCCCTCGAAGGCATTCCCGGCGCCTACATCGGCGCCAATCGCCGGGCCATCGGCAGCCATTATCAGGAAGACCTGATGCCCAACCTCAGCCGCTGGGCCGAGCGCGGCATGAACACCCCGGATTACGTGCTGCACACCCACCAGACCATTCGCGGTCTGTACGCCATGCTCTGCGGCGATTACGACAAACTCGACAACGGCACGCCCAAAGGCGTGGAAATGCTGACCCAGCACGAGCGCAATCAGGCCTGTCTGCCGGCGCAATTGCGTCAGCACGGTTTCGCCACGCATTACCTGCAAGGCGCAGGGCTGCGGTTCATGGCCAAAGACAAGATCATGCCGCACATCGGTTTCGATGCGACCCATGGCCTGGAGTGGTTCACCAACGCCAACTACCTGGAATTTCCGTGGGGCAAGGATGACAAGGCATTCTTTGAAGGCGCACTGAAATACGTCGGCGACCTGAAAAAGCAGAAACAGCCGTGGATGCTCACGCTGCTGACCGTCGGCACTCACCAGCCCTACTCCGCGCCCGAGGACTACCTGCAACGCTATGACACGCCGAAGCAGGCCGCCGTCGGTTATCTGGACGATGCGCTGGAACAGTTTCTCAGCGGCCTCGAACGCCAGGGCGTGCTGAAAGACACGCTGGTGGTGATCACCTCGGACGAATCCCACGGCATCGACGGTGTCCGCCTCGCGTCGTCCTGGGGCTTCAACCTGACCCTGGCGCCGGAGCAGGCGCAACTGCCGCGCCTGAACGCCGGGGTCTACGGTCACGTCGACCTGAGCGCGTCGATTCTGGATTACTTCGACTTTCCGGTGCCCTCCGCCCTCAGCGGTCGCTCGCTGTTTCGCGATTACGATTCGGGCCGCGAAATCATGTCGTTCACCAACGGCAAGCTGCGCTATCACGACGGTCGCGGCCTGCTGACTGAATGCGACATGCCGCGCCGTTGCCGCAATTACGCCAGTGAAGGATTCATCGCCGAAAGCGCCGCGTTCAAGGGCAACGCCAGCGGCCAGAATGCCCGGGACATCGCCGCCCGCGCCTCCGCCCTGGACCTGTCGCTGCTGCGCACCCCGCTCAACCAGCGCTATCAGTTCGGCAGCGCCAACGTCATCCCGCTGCAAGCACAGATCAAGGATGACTGGGCCGACAACCTGATCGGCGCGCAATACCTGGAGATGCCAAAAGGCTCCCACACCCGCGTGCGCCTGACCGTGCGTTCGGTCGATCCGCAGCAGGCGGCGTACATTCAGCTCAAGGCCAAGGAGTTCGAGCAGGACGTGCAATTGGGCCTGCCGACCGAGATGGTCGCCACGGCGGATCAGCCGCTGGAGATGGATTTCAGCTTCGACAACCCGCAACCGCGCAAGGCGTTTTCGTTTCACTTGTTGGGGTATGGCCTGGGCGCCGTGGAAGTCAGTGATTTCAGCGTGATCACCGAACTGCCGGGGCAACAGGATCTGCTGGACGAGATCCCGGAAGAAGACACCGCTCAATCGAGTTGAGGTCGACGCCAGCGTCGCAACGACGCTGGCGCCCTATCCGGTGTGAACGATCAGAACGTGGTGCGCAGACCGACCTGAATGCTGCGCCCTTCTGCCGGCGCAATGTCGCGCAGGATCGAGCTGGCGTAACGCACGGTCTGGTTGGTCAGGTTCTCGGCATTGACGAAGGCCAGCCATTTGCTCTGGCCAACATCAAAGTGATAACCCACATTCGCCCCCAGCGTGGTGTAGCCGTCGGTGCTGCTTTCATTGACCGGCACCCGGTGCTGGGAACTCGCGTGTTCCACATCGATGCGCGCCTGCCAGCGATCCAGCTCCCACAGCAAACCGGTGTTCAACCGCAGCGGTGCGATGCGCGGCAGGTCCTGGCCGTTGTCGAGGTTCTTGGCGCGGGTGTAATCCCCCGACAGCTCCAGCGCAAACTTGCCGTAGGTGTTTTCGCCGAGGGTCCAGCGATCCTGCGCTTCGATGCCGCTGAAGCGCGCCCGCACGCCGGAGTAGGTGTATTCGGGGATGCCATCGGCGTCCTCCTCCCCTTCGTCATTCAGCGTGCGCCCTGTCCCGAGCAGGCCGATGTAGTTGGAGAAATGGCTATAGAACACGCCAACGCTGCCCTTGTGCGTACCGTTGTCGAAACGCAGGGCAAGGTCGCTGGAGACCGCTTTCTCTTTCGACAGCCCCGCATCCCCGACCTCATAAGTGCCAGTAGCGACGTGGGCACCGTTGGCGTAAAGCTCATAGAACGTTGGCGCGCGTTCGGTGTAACCCAGCGTGGCGGCGACCGACCAGATCGGCGTCAGCGTGTACACCCCACCGGATGACAGGCTGCCGGCGGTGAAGCTGCTTGAGCGATCGGCATTGGCGAAACGCTCGTTGCCTTTGGCGTCCGGGTCGACCGTGGTGTGCTCAAGGCGTCCGCCGAGGGTGAACAGCAGACGATCCGTGGCTTGCACCTCTTCGAGAATGAACAGTGCACCGGCGTCGGTATCGGTGTGCGGCACGAAGGCTTCTTCGCCCAGCGCCGAAAATTCGTTGCGGCTGACTTGCGCGCCAATCACGCCGTTGAACGGCCCCAGCGGCTGATGCCGGGCCTCGACCCGCGCCTCGTAGCCCTTGTTCTTGAACGTCGTGCCAACCTCGCCGCCCTCGATCTCGCGGTGCTGGTAATCGGTGTAGCCGGCGTCGAGTTTCACCGAGCTGAACGGGCCGTCGAGGTTGCGGATTTCCGAGGCGAACGCGTAGTGCTCCTGCTCCATACGGATGCGCACATCGTCTTCGGCCGGCGAGCCGTAGTTGGAGTCGTAATTGCTGTACGACAGCCCCGCGTAACCGTCATCCCAGGTGTACGACCCGCCCACTGCACCGCCGTCCTGACGACCATCGCTGTTGGCCAGCCGATGCTTCTTCGAATCGCCATCGTCGTTCGCCCGTTCACGACTGGTCTTGGCGTAGCCGGGAATCTTCAGGTCATTGAACTCGCGGGCGCTGGCGTCCAGGTGCAAGGCGAACTGGCCATTACCGGCTTCGAGTTTGCCAGCGCTGCTGCGGGTGGTGTCGGCGCCGCCGTAGCGCAACTCGCCGGCACCGTGAATGCCTTCGATGGCTTCGGTCGGGATGCGGTTATCGAAGGTGTTGACCACCCCGCCGATGGCGCTGCCGCCGTACAGCAAGGCCGCCGGGCCACGGACGATTTCGATGCGCTCGACGTTGACCGGGTCCAGCGGCACCGCGTGATCGTAGGACAGCGACGAAGCGTCCAGCGCGCCGACGCCGTTGCGCAGGATGCGGATGCGATCGCCGTCCTGCCCGCGAATGATCGGGCGACTCGCACCCGGGCCGAAGTAGGACGACGACACACCCGGCTGCTTGTTCAGGGTTTCGCCGAGGCTGCCCTTTTGCTGCAGCGTCAGGCTGTCGCCGCTCAACACGGTCGAAGGCGAGGCCAGGGTCTGACTGCCCAGCGGATTGCCGGTGATGACTTGTGGTTGCAGCTCCAGCGGGTCGGCGGCGAATGCGGGCGAAGCGATCAGCAGCGCCGAGGCCATGAGCGTCAGGCGGGGTTGGAAGGTGTGGAAACGGGAAGGCATTTCAGGATCCGTCAGGCAGAAAGGTGAGGATCAATGCCGGCGCTATAGCGGGTGTGTAGCCGGCATCGATCAGATGAAATCATTTTTATGTTATACAATAACATTTCCAATGGCCATCACGTTTCTTCCACAGATTTGCAAACCATCGCTCAAGCACGGGTGTTTCAGCGCCCTGCCCGGCATACGCTCCCGACACGTTGCGTAAGAGACTGCGCCTATCACGCACCAATAGTCGGCCTATTAGCTGACTCGCCGAGTCGGGTCTAGCCTTACTACTCCGAAGTCGGCACGAGCCGGCCGCAGAAGACCTGATAAGGACCCGAACATGGCAAATGAATCGAAATGCCCGTTCAATCACGCCGCCGGCGGTGGCACGACGAACCGCGATTGGTGGCCGAATCAACTGAACCTGAAAATCCTGAGTCAGCACTCGCCCGCATCCGATCCGCTGGGCAAGGACTTCGACTACGCCAAGGCTTTCAAAAGCCTGGATTTCCAGGCCCTCAAACGCGATCTGACGGCGCTGATGACCGACTCCCAGGAGTGGTGGCCAGCGGACTTCGGCCACTACGGCCCGCTCTTCATCCGCATGGCCTGGCACAGCGCCGGCACCTATCGCACCGCTGACGGCCGTGCTGGCGCCGGCTCCGGCCAGCAACGCTTCGCTCCGCTCAACAGCTGGCCGGACAACGTCAGCCTCGACAAGGCCCGCCGCCTGCTGTGGCCGATCAAGCAGAAATACGGCCGCAACATTTCCTGGGCTGACCTGATCGTTCTCACCGGCAACGTCGCGCTGGAATCCATGGGCTTCAAGACCTTCGGTTTCTCAGGTGGTCGCGCGGATGTCTGGGAACCCGATGAAGACGTGTACTGGGGTTCGGAAAACAAATGGCTGGGCGGCGACAACCGCTACGGCAAGGACCCGGAATCCATGCAGCCGCCGGGCGAAGGCACACTGGTGGCGGAACCCGCCGAACACGGCAATGAGGAAAGCCGCACCAACCAGGGCGAACGCAACCTCGAGAATCCGCTCGCCGCCGTGCAGATGGGCCTGATCTACGTGAACCCGGAAGGCCCGGAAGGCAATCCCGACCCGGTGGCCTCAGCCAAGGACATCCGCGAAACCTTCGGTCGCATGGCCATGAACGACGAGGAAACCGTCGCCCTGATCGCCGGCGGCCACGCCTTCGGCAAGACCCACGGCGCAGGTCCCGCCGATAACGTCGGCCCGGAACCGGAAGCCGCCGGCCTCGAAGAACAAGGCCTCGGCTGGAAAAGCACGTTCGGCACCGGCAAGGGCGCCGACACCATCACCAGCGGCCTGGAAGTCACCTGGACCACCACCCCGACGAAGTGGAGCAACAACTACCTGGAAAACCTGTTCGGCTTCGAGTGGGAACTGACCAAGAGCCCGGCCGGCGCCCATCAGTGGAAACCGAAAAACGGCGCCGGGGCCGGCACCATTCCCCACGCTCACGACCCGAACAAACGCATCGACCCGACCATGCTCACCTCCGACCTGGCCCTGCGTTTCGATCCAGCCTACGAGAAGATTTCGCGGCGCTTCCTGGCCAATCCCGATCAACTGGCCGACGCCTTCGCCCGCGCCTGGTACAAGCTGATTCACCGCGACATGGGCCCGCTGTCACGTTATCTCGGCCCGGAATTGCCTCAGGAAGAACTGCTGTGGCAAGACCCGATTCCCGAGGCCAAGCATCCACTGGTGGACGACAGCGATATCAGGGCACTGAAAGGCAAAGTACTGGCGTCGGGGCTGTCCGTTTCGGAACTGGTCTCCACCGCCTGGGCGGCCGCATCGACCTTCCGGGGTTCGGACAAACGCGGCGGCGCCAATGGCGGGCGCTTGCGTCTGGCACCGCAGAAATTCTGGCAGGCCAACCAGCCGGAGCAACTGGACAAGGTGCTGAAAGTCCTCGAAAGCATTCAGAACGAGTTCAACGCCGGGGCGGCAGGCAAGCAAGTCTCGCTGGCGGACCTGATCGTGCTGGCCGGTAATGCCGGTGTCGAACAAGCGGCGAAAAACGCCGGGCACACGGTGACCGTGCCGTTCAATCCGGGGCGCACGGATGCCACTCAGGAGCAGACCGACGTCGAATCGTTCGGTTTCCTTGAACCGCACACCGACGGTTTCCGCAACTACGCCGCCAGCACCTATCGCGTGCCGGCCGAAGCGCTGCTGATCGACAAGGCGCAACTGCTGACCCTTTCGGCGCCAGAGCTCACCGTGCTGATCGGCGGCCTGAGGGTGCTGGACACCAACGTCGGTAAAACCAAACACGGCGTGTTCACCGACAAACCCGGTTCACTGACCAACGACTTCTTCCGCAACCTGCTGGACATGGGCGTGGAATGGAAACCGACGTCGAAAACCGAGTTCGAAGGCCGTGACCGTAAAACCGGCAGCGTGAAATGGACGGCGACCCGGGTCGATCTGGTGTTCGGTTCCAACGCGATACTGCGGGCGCTGGCGGAGGTGTATGCCAGTTCCGATGCGAAGGAACAGTTCGTCACGGACTTCGTTGCGGCTTGGGCGAAGGTGATGGATCTGGATCGGTTTGATTTGCGGCAATAAGCCTTTTTCATCCAGCCACAAAAAACGCCGCTCGTTGAGCGGCGTTTTGTTTTTCTGTTCGGCGAGAGTGATGCGGTGTGGCTTAAACCCAACCCCCTCACCCCAGCCCTCTCCCCGAGGGGGCGAGGGGGAAAGGGAGCCGATCTCCATGGTGGTCAAGACCTGAGTTCGCCTCGATAGATCAGGTCGATGTAGCTCGACAGAATACCTCGGTCAGTCCCCTCTCCCTCCGGGAGAGGGTTAGGGTGAGGGCTGGATCTAAAGTTGAAACATAACTTCAAGACCACCCCCAACCAACTAGCCTCAAGCCAAACTCTTGCTCACAACCTCATAAACATCACTGGACAACTGCCCCGAAGCCAGAATCCGCTCCAGCTCCGCCTTCATCAGCGCCTGACGAGCACCGTCATACTTGCGCCAGCGGGTCAGCGGCGCCAGTTGGCGCGAAGCGATCTGCGGGTTGAAGCCGTTCAACTCGATCACCAGATCCGCAAGGAAGCGATAACCCGAACCATCCGCCGCGTGGAAGTTGATCAGGTTCTGCCCGGCGAACGCACCGACCAGCGCACGCACCTTGTTCGGGTTCTTGATGTTGAACGCCGGGTGTTGCATCAGCGCTTTCACGCGCTCCAGACCGCCCGGCAATGTGCTGCCGGCCTGCACGCTGAACCACTGATCCATGACCAGCGGATTGTCCTTGAAGTGCTCGGCGAAACTGGCCAGGGCTTTGGCTTTTTGCTCATCAAATGGCGAGTTGACCAGCACCGCCAGCGCGGTCAGGCGCTCGGTCATGTTGTCGCAGCTGTCGAACTGTTCCAGGGTTGCCGCCAGCACTTCCGGCTTGCCGCTGAGCATCAGGTACGAAAGCGCGATGTTCTGCAACGCGCGACGGGCGAAGTGCTCGGCCTCGGCCACGTACGGGGTTTGCTTCGACAGGTCGCGGTTGGCCTGATAACGCAGCCACAGCGCCTCGAACAAGTTGTCCGCCAATTGCTGACGGGCGAATTCGCGGGCGGTGTGGATCGCGTCGACATCGGCGATTTCACTGATTTCGGTCAGGTACGCTTCGCTTGGCAGCGAGAGCATTTCCGCGACCATCGCCTGATCCAGCGACTCGTCCGACAGCACGGTGCGCAGCGCGGAAACCAGACGTGGGTCGAGCACCAGGCTTTCGCCCTTCTGCTGCTGGCTGATCAACTCTTGCAGCACCTGCACCGACAGTTGCTGGCCGGCATCCCAGCGGTTGAAACCGTCGCTGTCGTGCTGCATCAGGAACATCAACTGATCGCGGTTGTATGGGAAGTTCAGTTTCACCGGCGCCGAGAAGCCACGCAGCAAGGACGGCAGCGGCTGTTCGGCGATGTCGACGAAGGTGAAGGTCTGCTCGGCTTCGGTCACCGAGATCACTCGGCTAGTACCTTGGGCCGAGGCTTCGCCAGCCAGACGCAGGGCAATCTCGTTGCCCTGGCTGTCGAGCAGGCCCAGCTCGACCGGAATCACGAACGGCAGCTTTTCAACCTTGTCCGGGGTTTCCGGGCAGCTCTGACGGAAGGTCAGGCTGTAGGTTTTCGCGGCGGCATCGTAAGACTCGCTCACCGCCAGACGCGGTGTGCCGGCCTGGCTGTACCAGCGCTTGAACTGGGTCAGGTCGACGCCGTTGGCATCTTCCATGGCCTTGATGAAGTCATCGCAGGTCACGGCCTGGCCGTCATGGCGTTCGAAGTACAGGTCGCTGCCCTTGCGGAAGCCTTCGGCGCCCAGCAGGGTGTGGATCATGCCGACCACTTCCGAGCCCTTTTCGTACACGGTCAGGGTGTAGAAGTTGGAAATCTCGATGAAGCTGTCCGGGCGAACGGCGTGGGCCATCGGGCCGGCATCTTCGGCGAACTGGTGGGTACGGAGGTACGCCACGTCCTGAATGCGCTTGACCGTGGCCGAGTTCATGTCGGCGGAGAAGCCGGAATCACGGAATACGGTGAAGCCTTCTTTCAGCGACAGCTGGAACCAGTCGCGGCAGGTCACGCGGTTGCCCGACCAGTTGTGGAAGTATTCGTGGGCGACGATCGCCTCGACCCGCTGGTGCGCGGCGTCTGTGGCGGTTTCGGCGCGGGCCAGCACGGCGCTGGAGTTGAAGATGTTGAGGCCCTTGTTCTCCATCGCGCCCATGTTGAAGTCGTTCACGGCGACGATCATGAAGATGTCCAGATCGTACTCGCGACCGTAGACCTCTTCGTCCCAGCGCATCGACTTCTTCAGGCTGTTCATGGCGTGCTGGCACTTGTCGATGTTTTCCGGCTCGACGTAGATGCGCAGTGCCACGTTGCGGTTGGTCATGGTGGTGAAGCTGTCTTCAACGCACCACAGGTCACCGGCCACCAGCGCGAACAGGTACGCCGGTTTCATGAACGGGTCTTCCCAGGTCGCCCAGTGCCGGCCGTCTTCGCCGGGGCCGCTGGCGATCGGGTTGCCGTTGGACAGCAACACCGGATAGCTGTGCTGCTCGGCGACCACGGTGGTGGTGAATTTGCTCATCACGTCCGGGCGGTCGAGGTAATAGGTGATCTTGCGGAAGCCTTCGGCCTCGCACTGGGTGCAGAACATCGTGCCGGACTTGTACAGGCCTTCCAGCGCGGTGTTGGTTTCCGGGTGGATCTTGACGCTGGTGTCGACCGTGAAGGTTTCGCTGGCCGGTTGCAGGGTCAGGTGGTTCTCGGTCAGCTGGTAGTCGTCGGCGCTCAGTTCCTGGTCTGCCAGGGTCACCGAGAGCAGTTCCAGCTGCTGGCCATCGAGCACCAGCGGCGGCAGGCCCGGGCCACGGGCCGGGTTGCGGCGCATCACCAGTTGCGCGTGGACCAGACTGTGGTCCTCGAACAACTCGAAGGTCAGGTGTGTTTCATCGATCAGGTACTCGGGCGCCTGATAGTCCTTCAGGTAAATCATCTTCGGTTGTTCGGTGCGCATGCTGAAGTCCTTATTGATGCACGGCGAGCTGATAGGCCGTGTACTTGCGAATGTTGATCACGCCGGTGTCGAAGATCAGGTACTGGCCCTTGATCCCCAGCAGCGTGCCTTCGGCAATCGGGTTCTTGTCCAGGTTGAAGCTGACGATCTTGGCCGGGTACTGCTCGACCGGGTAACGGATTTCCAGCGGCTCGACGTCGGTGACCGGCTGAATCGCCTGCAGGCCGAAACGTTCCTGCAAGCCTTGCAGGCCTTCGGCGCAGCTGGCGAACAACTGATCGCGCACCTCGGCAAGATCCACCGCCGCCGCGTCGCCCTTGAGCAAGGCGCGCCAGTTGGTCTTGTCCGCCACCTGACTGCGGAACAGGTCTTCGACGAAACCCGACTGCTGCCGCGTGGAAACGCGCATGATCGGCAACGCCTGACTGGCGCCCTGATCGAGCCAGCGGGTCGGCAACTGGGTGGCGCGGGTGATGCCGACCTTGATTCCTGACGAATTGGCCAGGTAGACGACGTGGTCGGTCATGCAGAACTTCTCGCCCCACTCAGGCTCCCGGCAGGTGCCGGCCTCGAAGTGGCAGCGCTCCGGGCTCATGATGCAGAGGTCGCACTGGGCCAGTTTGGTCATGCACGGGTAGCAGTAACCCTGACTGAAACTGGTCTTAGTCTTGCGCCCGCAATGGGTGCAGTGGATCGCCCCCAGGTATTCCAGACGCACCGTGCTGCCGATCAACGGGTTGACCGGCACCTCGACGTCATCCAGACGAAACGCGTACTGCACGTTGGGCCCGTCCAGGCGCGCCGACATTTTGCTGATTGCACCGCGGCCGATCTCGATCAATGGATGGCGTCCGACTTGAACAGGATGTTCGGCACTTCGATCGACTTCGACGCACATTCCTGCGGGCCCATGTAACCGGTGCGCTCTTCCTCGGGCAGGTTCTGCATTTCCCAGGCGATCATCGCCTGCAATGACAGTTCACGCTGTTCGGCGGTGAGCTTGCCACCGTCCGACCATTTGCCGATCTCTACGGCCAGTTTCAGGCTCTGGTAGATGTCGGGGGTGATGTTTTTGATCAATTCGGCAAAAGACGACATGTTGAACACTCTCCAGAAAGTGTCGCTAGTTTAACGGTGCCGATGCCCCGGCACACTGCCGGGCATCAGATGGGCGAGCGGATCGACGGGCGTCACGCCCGTGGCCCTAGAACTCCCTCGAAAGTTTTACCTGAGTCAGTTCCTTCTCCAGCGCCCGTCGGAAGATCTGCGGCGCGGTGAAGGTATAGAGGGCAAAGCCCAGCCAGACCCAGTCGATGACCTCGGCGGCAGCGGGATAACCCTGCGCCGTGACGGTGATGACCGTGACCCGGTAGACCACGAACATGGCCAGCAACAGCACGATGGCCCGGGTGTTGCTGCGCTCGGTCATCCAGCTGTTGAAGCGCCACCACAGCCCCATGAACGGGTTGCTGCGCGCCTTCACGGCAGTCAGCAGGCTCAGCGCCGCCACGTCGTTGGCGTTTTCCTGCAAGGCCCAGATCGCGTGTTCGCGCGCGCCATTGATATTGCCCTGGCGCAACAGCAAGTGACCCAGCACGATCACTGCCGCTGCATGCCCAGGATCGGCCTGCAAGGCCTGCCGGGCAAAGCCTTCGGCCTGTTCCCAGTGACCACAGGCCTTGTGGTATTCGGCCATGGCCACCAGATTGGCCGCGCTGTCCGGGTCGAGTTCCAGGGCCTTTTCCAGCAGCGCCTGGCTCTGGCTCAGGCGCCCGGTGAGCTGGAACAGGTCGGCGAGGCTGCGGTAGTAACTTGGCTCGTCCGGCTCCAGTTCGAGCAGTTGCAACAGGTGTTGTTCGGCGCTCTTGAACCGGCGTGCGCCCAGGTCGGCCATCGCGGCGGCGTAATGCGCCAGCGGCAGCATCGCATCGAGTGCCAGCGCCATCGAGGCTTCATGCCGCGCCGCGTGCAGTCGCCGCAGGCTGATCAGGCACAGCGCCAGCAACGCGTGCGCTTCCGCACACTCGGGGTCGTCGGCGAGCAATTGCCGCAGGCTGTCGACGGCGCCGTCATAGTGATGGGCGTGCAGACGCTGGTAAGCCACTTCCAACAGTTGGGACGTATTCATCAGCTCACCACCAGATACCAAAGGGTTGCAGGCACCAGCTTGACCACCACGCCCTTGAGCACAAAGGCGCCGCCAAGGGCCACCAGCGGTGCAAAACGGTTGAGCTCGCCGCCGTAGTACTGATACAGCTCGATGGTGGAATTCTGCAGGGTGTACAGCACGTAACCGATGGTGAGTTTCCACACCACCAGAACCAGCAGCGCGTACTGAATCTCGGCCTGGGTGGTCAGGTAGCCATTGTTCAGCAGGCTGATCAGGAGCAGGCCGATGATCACGCTGCCGACCGTGCCGACGCCGACCCAGATCCATTCACGGACCCGCGTCGGGCTGCCCACCGCAATCGAATTCAGCACAAACCACGGCAGTCCCAGCCACAGCCCGCCCATCATCAGCGCCAGCAACGGCCAGAACGGCGCCACGGCAAACCTGGCGAGGCCACCCGGACGGGGTTCGTCCTCGATCCGGTACACACTCTTGGTTCCCATCAGCGCCCCTTGCCGTGCTTGTCGAGAAAGGCCAGCACTTCGTCGTACTGATTGCCTTCGTTGGCGTAGCGCGCGTAATTGCGTGCCGTGGTCAGCCATTCCAGCGTGGTCGCGCGCACGTCTTTCAAGGCCTGCTTGAAATGGCGGTCACAGATCGGCTGCTCGGCGCCTTCACTGATCGACTCTTCGATGGCTTCATCGGCGGCGGTATCCACCAGTTCGCCGAGATCGGCCCCGGAGAATCCCGAGGTGTGTTTGGCCAGGAATGCGAAATCGATATCCGCTGCCAGCGGACGGCCCTTGACCATCAGTTGCAGCATGTTTTCCCGGGCCGCGCGATCCGGTGGCGGCACGAACAGCACCCGGTCAAACCGGCCGGGGCGACGGAACGCCGAATCCACCGACCACGGCACGTTGGTCGCGGCCAGGATCAGCACACCATGGTTATTCTTGGCGAAGCCGTCCATTTCCGAGAGGAAGGTGCTGACCAGCTTCGACGAGGTCGACTCGCGGGTATTGGAGCGTTTGCCACCCAACGCCTCGACTTCATCGAAGAACATCACCGCCGGCGCCTGGGCCCGGGCCTGTTCGAACAGGGCATGAAGCTTGCGCTCGGACTCGCCGATGTACATGTCCAGCACATCGGAAATCGCCACGTTGAAAAACTTCGCCTTGCACTCCCCGGCCGTGGCCCGGGCCAGCAAGGTCTTGCCGCAGCCCGGCGGACCGTACAACAGGACACCGCCGCCGACACGTTTGCGAAAACGCTCGAACAGCCCGGGTTTCTGATACGGCAGGATGATTTTCTTGTGGATGGTCTTCTTCAGATCGTCCAGGCCACCGATGTCGTCGAAGGTCACGGTGTCGTTGTCTGGCACCAGCAGGCGCCGGACTTCGGTCTGGTCAGTGTCGTCGTTGGAAATCACCCGCAGTTTCGGACGCCCTTCGCCGGCCTTGAAATCGGTGACGGAGACGTTCAGGCGACGCCACAGCGCCATGTCTTCCAGCGACGGATTGGCGTTGATGGCCGCCCGGTATTCCACCTGGGCTTCCTTGAAACGATCCAGATCCGCCAGGGCCCGCGCCCGCAGCAATTGCGCTGCGGGATCATCGCCCGTAGCCAGGGACAGGGCCTTCTGCGCCTGCCCGGCCGCCAGATACAGTTGCGCGGCAACCGGTTTGAGCGATTCGAAGTCGGCCCGTTGTTCGAGGTCTTCGGGAATCAGTTTGAGCCCGCGCTCGACGTCACCGCGCTCCAGGCACGCCTTGAGCAGCAAGGTGATCAGCGCGACGTTTCCCGGCGAGGCGCTTAATGCCGCCTCCAGTTGATCCAGCGTCGTGTCATCCATGGTGAATCCTTGTGACAGCCAGTTGCGGATTGAAAAAACAGAGTGTGCGGGCCGAGGTCATCGCAGCGCTTCCGGCCGCTCGACATCGACCCAGACAAATTTATGCGGATCGAGGCGGGTTTCCTGATCCAGACGATAGGCCACCAGTTTGCCGTAGAGCACGGCGCTGTAATCCAGGCACGCGAGGTTCGGGCGGATCGGCGCCGGTTTGCCGCTGCGCCAGTAATGGCCGACGAACAGCAATGGCTCATCGACGCCGTAGCGCAGCAGGGAATTCTTTTCGCTGGAGGTCAGCGGCTTTTGTGCCACCGGTTCCGGCAGTGCATCGGGCTGGAACACGATGTCGCCGTAGGTTTGCGGATCGTCCTCCCAAAACTTGGTGCGGAAAAACGAACGCACCAGGCCGTCGCCACTAGTCATGGTCAGCCCATCCGGCAGACGCATGTCGGTGCCGCGCAGCAGGCGATCGAACACGGTGCAGGCGAAGCTGCCCGGCACGGCCGAGGCCTGGAGGAAGTGTTCGTCGATGCAGCCATCGGGGAACAGCGCGCGCAGCGGCTCGATCAGGCCAGCATCCCAGCAGGCATGCACCACGCGGAAACGTCCGGCGTCGACGAACAACGGCAGCTTGTAGAACCACTGCTGGAAGTCGTGCCAGTCGCCGGGATGGTTTTCGAATTGAGTCAGGGTTTCATGCAGCAAACGGGCGTGACGCGGCGTGTGTTCACGGACGAACTGCTTGCCGCTGCCCGGAGGCGCCGGAGTGCTCCAGCCGAGGGCGTTGAATTCGTGGTTGCCCATGATGCACAACGCCTGACCGGCCTCGACCATGTCGTGAACGATGTGCAGCGCCTCGCGAATCCGCGGGCCGCGGTCGATGATGTCGCCGACAAACACGGCCATGCGCGATGGATGTCGCCAGACCCCGCCCTGCTTGTGGTAACCGAGACGGTCCAGCAGGTGTTCCAGGGTCAGGGCGCATCCGTGCACGTCACCAATCAGGTCATAACTGCGCGCGGGATCGAGCATCAGTCGCCTCCACCACCCAACTTGCTGCCCCAGCCGAGCTTGGTGCGGCAGACTTCGTAGTAGTTGTGGTCGAGCGGATGGATCAGCCGCAGCTTCTGCGCTTTCTTGCTGACGGTGATGGTGTCGCCCGGCGCGCAGGTGAAGTGGTTCTGCCCGTCGCAGGAGACCTGCGGGTAGATCTGCATATCTTTGGACACGACGATTTTCAGCTCACTGTTGCCATCGACCACAATCGGCCTGCCCGACAAGGTATGGGGGTACATCGGCACAATCACAATAGCGTCAAGCTTGGGATGCATGATCGGGCCGCCGGCGGACAGTGCGTACGCGGTGGAACCGGTCGGGGTCGACACGATCAGGCCGTCGGCCTTCTGGCTGCAGACGAACTGGCCGTCGATGTACAGCTCGAACTCGATCATCCGCGTCGATTTGCCCGGGTGCAGCACCACGTCGTTCAGCGCATCGCCCTGGCCGATGGCCTCGGCGTGACGACGGACTTCGGCTTGCAGCAGGAAGCGGTTTTCCACCAGATAATGGCCGTCGAGCACTTCGGCGACCTTGATTTCCAGCTCGTCGGGGCGGATGTCGGTGAGAAAACCGAGGCTGCCACGGTTGATCCCGAGCACCGGAATATTGTGTTTGGCCAGGGCCCGCGCCGCGCCGAGCAGGCTGCCGTCACCGCCGACCACGATGACCATGTCGCAGACTTCGCCGAGCATCTTGCGCGACGAGGTTTGCAGGCCGTGGCCCGGCAGGACTTCGGCGATGGTGTCTTCGAGAATCACATGCAGGTGACGATCGAGCAGGAAGCGTTTCAGTCGGCGGACGGTATCCAGCACCTGGGAGCTGCCCAGGCGACCGATGATGCCGATATTACGAAATTGCTCCATGGGACTCCTGCGGGGGACTGAGACGGCGAAAAGCACGATTATGGGCGAAAGCGCCGGATAGACAAAATCCTTTCAGCCCCGAGGATGCACCGGTGTTTGAGGCTATGCTCGCAAGATGATCCTATTTCCCGATTTGCTGCAGCTGCCCCACCAGTTACGCCACCCCGAGGTGCGTGATCTGGCGTGGGTGATCCTCGCCCCGCCGATGCTCGCCGCTACCCCGTGGCCGCAGCGCCATCCGCTGGCGGGCAGCGACTGGGTCAGCGACCCCGAGCGTCTGGAACACTGGCTGCGCCAGCTCGACCGCGACAGTTACGGCCTGCTGCACTGGCTGTCCCAGGCCCGCACCCGGCGCCTGGGCCTGTATTACGAGCGGTTGTGGCAATTTGCGGTGGAACACGCGCCGGGTATCGAACTGATCGCCGCCAACCTGCCGATCCGCCGCGAAGGCCACACCCTCGGCGAACTGGACATGCTGCTGCGCGACCGCGACGGCGTGCATCACCTGGAACTGGCGATCAAACTCTACCTCGGCCCGCAGAACGGCGACGGCCATGATCCGGCGTCGTGGCTGGGGCCGGGTTGTCATGACCGACTGGATCGCAAACTGGCGCACTTGAGCGAGCATCAGCTGCCGATCTCCGCGCGCCCGGAAAGCCGCGAAGTGCTGGCGGCGCTGGATGTCGGGTCGTTCAGTGCGCAACTGTGGCTTGGCGGGTACTTGCTGTATCCGTGGCCCGGTCAGTCCGTACCGCCCAGCGGCGCCCACCCGCAGCATTTGCGCGGCAGCTGGCTGCATCAGAAAGACTGGCCGGCATTTGCCGCCCAGCGCCCGGACGGACGCTGGCAACCCCTGCCCCGCCACGCCTGGCTCGCGCCGGCCCACTACCCGGCGGACCAGACCTGGAGCAACGGCCACTTGCAGGCCTGGCTCGATGAACTCGAACCGCTGGCCCCGGCGCAACTGATGGTGCGCCTGACCGAAAACGTCCGGGGCGAGTGGGAAGAAGCCGAGCGGCTGTTTCTGGTGTCGGATCTGTGGCCGAACGTGCCGGGGCAGAATTAAACCGACAACCGCACCGCCAGTGCGGCCAGCGTCACCAGCAACACCGGCACCGTCAGCACGATCCCGACCTTGAAGTAATAACCCCAGCCGATCCGGATGTTCTTGCGCTCCAGCACATGCAGCCAGAGCAAGGTCGCGAGACTGCCGATCGGGGTGATTTTCGGCCCCAGGTCGCTGCCGATCACGTTGGCGTAAATCATCGCTTCCTTCACCACACCCGTGGCCTGGCTGGCATCGATCGACAGCAGGCCAACCAGCACCGTCGGCAGGTTGTTCATGATCGATGACAACAACGCCGTCAGCACCCCGGTGCCCATCGCCGCGCCCCACACACCGTGAACTGCAAACACATCGAGCCACCCGGCCAGATAGTCGGTGAGCCCGGCATTGCGCAGTCCGTAGACCACCAGGTACATGCCCAGCGAGAAAATCACGATCTGCCACGGCGCCTCTTTCATCACCTTGCGCGTGGAGATCTTGTGTCCGCGCGCGGCAATCGCCAGCAACAGCGCCGCGCACACCGCCGAGATCGCGCTGATCGGAATCCCCAGCGGTTCCAGCGCGAAACAGCCGATCAACAGAATCAGCAACACCGCCCAACCGGCGTAGAACGTTGCCTTGTCGTGAATGGCGGTTTCCGGGTGCTCAAGCTGTTCCGGGTCGTAACTCTTGGGAATGTCACGGCGGAAGAACCACAGCAGCATGCCCAGCGTGGCCGCGACGCTGACGAAGTTGACCGGCACCATCACCGCCGCATAGCGGTTGAATCCGATGTGGAAGAAGTCGGCCGAGACGATATTCACCAGGTTCGACACCACCAGCGGCAGGCTCGCGGTGTCGGCAATGAACCCCGCGCCCATGACGAACGCCAGGGTCGCCGCCGGTGAAAAACGCAGGGCCAGCAGCATGGAAATTACGATCGGCGTGAGGATCAACGCTGCGCCGTCATTGGCGAACAGCGCCGACACCAGCGCGCCGAGCAGCACCATGAAGGCAAACAGCTTGCGCCCGCTGCCTCGCCCCCAACGCGCCACGTGCAGCGCGGCCCAGGCGAAGAATCCCGCTTCGTCGAGCAACAGGCTGATGATGATCAGCGCCACGAACGTGCCGGTGGCGTTCCAGATGATTTGCCACACCAGCGGGATGTCGCTCAGGTGCACCACACCGAAAATCAGCGCGATGATGGCGCCGAACGTTGCACTCCAGCCGACCCCGAGGCCTTTGGGTTGCCAGATCACCAGGGTAATGGTCAGCAGGAAAATCAGTGACGCAGCGAGCATTCGCGACAGCCTTCAATAAAAGGGGAAAGAATCAGATCACACAAAAAAACCTGTGGAAGCCAGCCCCCACAGGTTCGATATCGTGTCAGAAATATTGCCAGATCACTTCTTGTGCTGCGCCACCCACTCACCAAAAGCATTGATGAAACTTTGCAGGAACGGCTTCACCGATTCGTTCAGTTTGCCTGCCTCGTCGAACGCCGTGCCCGCGCCGCCCAGGTAGGCTTCCGGCTGCTGCATGCATGGCACGTTGAGGAAAACAAAGGACTGACGCAGATGCTGGTTGGCGCCAAAACCGCCGATGGCACCCGGCGAAACGCTGATCACCGCACCCGGTTTGCCGCTCCAGACACTCTTGCCATACGGCCGCGAACCGACGTCGATCGCGTTCTTCAAAGGCGCCGGCACCGAGCGGTTGTACTCCGGGGTGACAAACAGCAGAGCGTCGGATGAACCCACTTTTTGCCGGAAAGTGCTGTAGGCTGCCGGCGGTGAATCGCCGTCGATGTCTTCGTTGTAGAGTGGCAGATCGCCAATTTCGACAATGTTCAGCTTGAGATTGGCCGGTGCCAGTTCCGCCAGCGCCAGCGCGACCTTGCGGTTGATGGACGCCTTGCGCAGGCTGCCGACCACTACTGCGACGTTATAGACATTGCTCATTGAAAGACTCTCGACTGTCCGTGGGAGGAGCCAGTAGTTATAGATGATCCGACGACGATTCCACCAGACGCCGAAGGTTATTTCCCGCGTCTGGAATATTTTTTTCCTGTAGGAAAACTTACCAAGCTTGATGAAGGTCTACCAAGCCGCAAATCAAGCGTTTTATCTCCAGAGGTTCTAAGCAGATGGCAGCAGTACTCGTCGGTCAGTTCCATGCAAGAGATGCGGAAGGCCGCGTTTATTCCGTGCATGAGTTCCAGGAATCCAACCCGTCCGCAGACGGTTTCACCGGCACGGAGCCCGTTACCACCTACAAACTGGCGATTGGCGACCGCGTCAACAAGATCGATGACAACGAGTTTTTGCTGGTTCAGTCGGGCATCACCCTGATCCGCGAACCCGAGCCATCGGTCGCTTCATAACCGATCGTTATGAGCAGAAGTCATCCGCGCCGAGTTGGGGTAGGATTCAGCCACTGACCCCAACGGCCGGACATGGACTTCACGCATGCGTTTACGTCATATCGAAGTGATTCAGGCGCTTTTGCAGACCGGTCACGTGGGCACCGCCGCCGAATGGCTGCAACTAGCGGCGCCCGAGGTCGAGGAGCGTTTGCGCGAGGCCGAGAGTCAGCTCGGTTTCATGCTGTTCGCCAGCGTACGCGGACGACTTCAGCCAACCCCGGAGGCCCGCGCGCTGCAAGTCGAGATCGGCCACATCTATGAAGCACTGGAGCCGGTGCAACGGCTGGCCAGCAGTCTCAAGCAATACCTCGCCCCACCCTTGCGGATCATCGGCACCCCGCCGCTGGCCCAGCAACTGCTGCCGCAAAGTCTCGCCGCCCTGCGCCGGCGCCTGCCCGACGTGCCCTGCACCCTGCTCAGCGAACCGACCCGCGACATCGTCCGCCACCTGCTGCTGCGCGACAGCGATCTGGGCCTGAGCCTGCACGATCCACAACATCCCGACATTGATTGCCGGCCGCTGGCCCAGGGCAAGTTGCAATTGCTCGCGCCCCACGGCTGGCTGCAACCGAAGCAGAAGTACATTTCCCTGCAGGATCTGGCCGGTCAGGCGATGGTCGGCCTCGAAGGTCAGGACCCGTTGAGCCCGGCCCTGGAAAACAAGCTTCAGGCCCTGCGCCCGGCGCCGACCATCCAGACCCGGGTGCAAACCCACCAGATGATGCGCAGCATGGTCGAGGCCGGCGAAGGGCTGGCGATCGTCGACCCGTTCACCGCCCTCGGTGCGCGGGCGGGCGGTCTCGACGTCTGCCCGCTGTCGCCCGCGGTGCCGATCAGCCTCTATGCCCTGACCTTCAAACACGCCACGCCGTCAGCAGCGATTCAGACGCTGCTCGGGATCGTCACGGAACAAGCCGAGGCGATGCTGGCGAACTGATCGGATTTTCCAGCGGGTTATCGAACAATCGATACCAGAACAGCGCCACTTCGGCGGTGTTCGGATCGATGCCGCGATAACGCAGGTGGTCGATGCCGCCGATCACATACCCGCAACGCTCATACAGGCGACAGGCGCCGAGGTTGTTGTTCTGGGTTTCCAGCATGATTCCCGGCAGCTTTTTCTTGCGGCTCCAGAACTGCGCCACGTCGAGCAAGGCCTTGGCCACACCATGGCGCCGCGCCGGGGCGTGCACCGCCAGTTCATCGATATGGGCGAAGCCGTTCCAGTTGGTGCTGATCACCAGATGACCGACCGGTTCGTCCTCCAGATACGCCATGAAGATCGCGCTGTCGGCGGCATCGCGAAAGCTGCTGAACTCCTCCGGATCGATGCCGTAGCACTTGCGATACGGCACGATGGGCGTCACGGCCCATTGCGCCACGGGTTTGCCGATTTCGGCCGCGCCGTAGGCGGCCACCTCGAAACTGAAATCGCTGCCCCAGATATATTCGGCAAAACCCTCGTCGGCGACCCGCACCGACAACCCTGGGTATTTCGGATTCATGACCGGTTGCATACTCGGAAAAGCCCTCATTCCTTGACGCAATCGACGGTGTAGTGCCGCCCATTGCCCTCATCTTCGTGTTGCAGCCCGTGCACATCGACCACGAACCCCGGAAACGTTGCGTCGAACGTGCGGGCAAACCTGAGGTATTCGATGATCGAGCGCGTGGATTCGGTAAAACGTTCGCCGGGCATGATCAGCGGAATGCCCGGCGGGTACGGCACCAGCATCACCGCTGCCACCCGGCCTTCCAGCTCGTCGATCGGCACCGCCTCGACTTCGCCGCGCACCAGTTGGTCGTAAGCATGGGCCGGTTTCATGGCGATTTCCGGTAGCACGGTGTACATGCGCTTGAGGTGTTTGGCGGTGGCGTTGCTGCGATAGCAGGCGTGAAGCTGATCGCACAGATCGCGCAGACCCATGCCGCGATAGCGCACAGGATCTTCCTGGGCGACACACTTCAGGCAGGTGTCGAGGCTGACGTTGGCGTCGTAGCTGCGCTTGAACTCCAGCAGTTCGGTCAGCAGCGTGCTCCACTTGCCCTTGGTGATGCCCATGGAGAACAGCACCAGAAATGAATACAGGCCGGTTTTCTCCACCACCAGCCCGCGCTCCCAGAGGAAGCGGCTGACGACTGCCGCCGGGATGCCCTTGTCGCTCAAAGCGCCGCCAGCGGTCAGGCCCGGCATGACCAGGGTGACCTTGATCGGGTCGAGCAAAACATAATCGTCGCTGACCTCGCCGAAACCGTGCCAGTCCGCGTCGGGCTGCAGCAGCCAGTCCTCGGTCTGCACCCGGTCGATGCCCTCGACACCCGGCGGCTGCCAGATCGAGAACCACCAGTCATCGGCGGCAATGTGCTGGCGCAGATTGGCCAGCGCCCTGCGAAAGCTCAGGGCTTCGTCGAAGGTTTCCTGCAACAGCGAGCGGCCGGCCGGGCCTTCCATCATCGCCGACGCCACGTCCAGCGAGGCGATGATGCTGTACTGCGGCGACGTCGAGATGTGCATCATGAATGCTTCGTTGAACCGGTCGCGATCCAGTTGCCGCGCGCCGCCGTCCTGCACATGAATCATCGAAGCCTGACTGAACGCCGCCAGCAGTTTGTGGGTGGAATGGGTGGTGAACACCAGCGGACTGTCCTCGCTGCGCGAGGTGGCCATGCCGTAACGGCCGGCAAAGAATTCGTGAAACGCCGCGTAGGCATACCAGGCCTCGTCGAAATGCAGGACTTCGACGCTATTGCCCAGGCTCTGTTTTATCAGCTCGGCGTTGTAGCAGAGGCCGTCGTAGGTCGAGTTGGTGATCACCGCCAGTTTGACTTTCGGCTCGCGGCCCTTGGTCAGCGGGCTGGCATCGATCTTGGCCTGGATCGATTCGCGGCTGAATTCACTCAACGGGATCGGGCCGATGATCCCCAGCTCATTGCGCTCCGGGCACAGGTACAGCGGAATCGCACCGGTCATGATGATCGCGTGCAACACCGACTTGTGGCAGTTGCGATCCACCAGCACCAGATCATCGCGCCCGACCATCGAGTGCCAGACGATCTTGTTGGCGGTCGAGGTGCCATTGATCACGAAAAAGGTGTGATCAGCGCCGAAATTGCGCGCAGCCCTTGCTTCTGCCTCGGCCAGCGGCCCGGTGTGGTCGAGCAAGGAACCCAGCTCCGGCACCGACACCGACAGATCCGAGCGCAAGGTGTTTTCCCCGAAGAACTGATGAAACGCCTGCCCTACCGGACTTTTGTGATACGCCACGCCACCGCCATGGCCCGGGGTGTGCCAGGAATAATTGGAATCGGCCGTGTGCTGCACCAGCGCCTTGAAGAATGGCGGCAACAGCCCGTCCAGGTATTTGCGCGCCGCCCGCGCCACTTGCCGGGCGAGAAACGGCACGGTGTCTTCGAACAGGTAGAGAATGCCGCGCAACTGGTTTAGCTCGGCCATGGCATCGGCCGGGGCGTTTTCCAGGGTGACTTGCTCGCCAAGGGCAAAGATCGGCAGATCCGGCGCCCGCACCCGGGCCAGACCGATCAGTTCGGCCATGTTCTGCAACAGATGGGAGTTGGTGCTGGCGTCTTCGGCGGCGATCAGCATGCACGCCAGACCATGATGGGTCGACGCCACCAGCCGGCCTTCGGTGTAGTCCGTGGCCGAAACAATACTGAAACCTTCCAGCTCCAGCTCTCGGGCGATTCCGCGAATGCGGTCACCGGCAACCGTGTCGGCCTTGATGTCGCGGTGGACGATCAATACCGGGAACTTCAGATCTTTGTACATGGGGCTCAGTGTCCTGAGGCGGCGGAGAGTGATCTGCCAATGTCCTCAGGGTAGAGGGTCGGAGCGGATGTGGCGAGGGTGGCCAGTTGTCAGTACTGCCAAAAACAAAGGATCGTCCGGACACGGCTTGGGTGTCCGGACGATCCTTTTTGCTTTACGCCTGAGCTTCGGCTTCCAGCAACTGAGTCCACAGCGCCGGGGCGCCGGCCGACTTGGCGATGATTTCCAGACGCACCTGGTGTTCGGCCAGTTCGGCTTCGGTGGCGCGAATGATTCGCCCCGGCTGACGATCTGCCGGCAGACGACGGATTTCGGTGGCGGAGTTGTCCGCGCCCTCGCCCGTGCCATTGCCGTCGGAGGCGTTGCCGGCCAGCGACAGGCTGGTCTGGCCACCGGTCATGGTCAGGTAGACGTCGGCGAGAATCTCCGAGTCAAGCAATGCGCCGTGCAGCTCACGGCCGGAGTTGTCGACGCCGTAGCGTTTGCACAAGGCATCGAGGCTGTTGCGCTGACCCGGGTGACGCTCCCGGGCCATCATCAGGGTATCGAGGATCGTGCAGTGCTGCGTGATGTCCGCGCGATCCTGCTGGCCCATCAGGGCGAATTCGTTGTTGATGAAGCCAACGTCGAACGCCGCGTTATGGATGATCAGTTGCGCGCCGTTGATGAACTCGAAGAACTCATCGGCCACCTCAGCGAAACGCGGTTTGCCGACGAGGAACTCGTTGGTGATGCCGTGGACGCCGATCGCGCCTTCGTCACTTTCACGGTCCGGTTGCAGGTAGACGTGAAAGTGCCGCCCCGTCAGGCGCCGACCGATCAGCTCGACGCAACCGATTTCAATGATCCGGTGACCATCGGTCACCGGCATGCCGGTGGTTTCGGTATCGAGTACAACGGATCTGGTGGCCATCAGTGTTCAGCTCTCAACGGGGGTCAATCGTACAAAAGCGGCGATGTTAACACGCTCGCCGGGAGGGTTTCAGTGGTAAGGGCTCAGCTCTGCTTGTAACCGCGAACCTCATCCACCCCACGGTTGGCCAACTGGTCGGCGCGTTCGTTGCCGTGGTGGCCGATGTGGCCGCGGACCCATTTCCAGGTGACCTTGTGGCGGTTGACCTGCTCGTCGAGCTCCTTCCACAGGTCGGCGTTTTTCACTGGCTCCTTGGCGGCGGTTTTCCAGCCGCGCTTCTTCCAGTTGGCCATCCACTCGTTGATGCCTTTCATCACGTATTGCGAGTCGGTCACCAGCAGCACTTCGCACGGACGCTTGAGAGCTTCCAGGCCGCGAATTGCACCGAGCAGCTCCATGCGGTTGTTGGTGGTGTTGGCTTCGCCGCCCCACAGTTCCTTTTCGACACCCTTGCACACCAGCAAGGCGCCCCAGCCGCCCGGGCCGGGGTTGCCCTTGCAGGCGCCGTCGGTGAACAGTTCTACGCTATCGACGCTTTCGCTCATGCCAGTCTATCCAGAAAAATGCGTGGCCTCGCCGATCACGGATCGACGATGGCCGAGGCCGGGATTGACCCGGCCATAAATAAAAGAAGGTTTACGGTTCGATGCGCCGGCGGTTGACCTTGGCCATCGGCAACGGAATCAGCTTGCCCATCGGCTCGCGGCGTTCCTGACGCACCGGACGCAGGCCGACCACGATCTTGCGCGCGACCAGTAAATAGAAGCCGCCGCCCGACAGTTGCCAGTCGCCGGCCTTGCGTTCCCAGCCGGCCAGACGGGCCTGCCACTTGGGTGACGCGAGCGGCGGACGATAGCACCCGAAGCGGCGTTTCTCCAGCGCGAAGCCCAGCAGGTTGAGCCAGTCGGCCACCCGTGACGGCGAGATGCAGCGCGCCTGGCGCAACGCATCATGGGCGAACACATGGCGCAGCCCCCAGGTGCTCCAGGGATTGATGCCGACGATCAGCAGATGCCCGCCGGGGCGTACGCTGCTGGCCGCTTCGCGCAACAAGCCGTGGGGCGACAGGCAGAAATCCAGGCCATGCTGCAACACCACCACGTCGGCGGCGTGCTCGCTCAACGGCCAGGCCTGTTCTTCGCAGACGATCTCCACGCCCGGCAACGGCGCGCCCAGCCGCACATTGCGCTGCACCTGCGGCGCCGAGGGCGGTGTTTCGGCGGACGGGCCGTAATGCACCAGATAGCCGCCGAAGAACCGACCCAGCTCGTCTTCGAGCATGCGCCGTTCTTCGTCCAGCAGAAATTGCCCGAGGGGGCCGGACAGCCATTCACGGGCTGCACCGATCAGCGCGAGCCAGTCAGGATCGGCCTGAGCGAACGCTTTATCGATCATTGCATTCTCCAACACGCCAGGAACCTCTAAGATGCGCCAATGTTACCCGCTTGGCGAATTCGACGATGATACAGATCAGTGCCCTGCCCGCCTTCACCGACAACTACATCTGGTTGTTACAGGATCATGCCACCCAGCGTTGCGCAGTGGTCGATCCGGGGGATGCCGCCCCCGTGCAGGCGTGGCTCGACGCGCATCCGGGCTGGGTGCTCGGCGACATTCTCATCACTCACCATCACCACGACCATGTCGGCGGCGTCGAAACGCTGAAAAAGGCCACCGGCGCCACGGTCTACGGACCGGCCAGCGAAAGCATTCCGGGGCGCGACGTGGCGCTCAAGGACAACGACACGGTGCGCGTGCTCGGCTGGGACTTCGACGTCTATGCCGTGCCCGGCCACACTTTGGGACACATCGCCTACTACCATCACGGCCTGCTGTTCTGTGGCGACACCCTGTTCGCTGCCGGCTGCGGCCGACTGTTTGAAGGCACGCCGCAACAGATGCACCATTCGCTGAGCCGTCTGGCGGCGCTGCCGGAAGACACGCTGGTCTACTGCACCCACGAATACACCCTGAGCAACCTGAAATTCGCCGCCGCCGTGGAGCCGGGCAACCGGGACATCGCCGCCCGTCTGGAAAAAGTCAGCCAGCAACGTGCCAGCGGCGTGATGACCCTGCCCTCGACCCTCGCGCTGGAAAAGCTCACGAACCCCTTTTTGCGCACCGGTGAAATATTAGTTACACAAAAAGTGGACGAACGGAACGGCCCTCAAAACCGGGCGCCGAGTGAGGTTTTTGCGGCTCTGCGGGCATGGAAAGATACGTTCTAAGTGGCTTACTGCTTGGTACAAAAATTCTGAATGGTTGACCGCAGGGGGTGCGCTTTCTAGAATCGCCCGACATTTTTGCCCGGAACTTACTTCCAGCCAATGTCGTCATCCATACGTAAGTCCGTCAATTCAGATGCTTTGACCCGCCTGGCGCAAGCCATCGCGGTGGCTGTGTCCGCCACACTGGCGGGCTGTTCCAGCCATGCTCCGCAGACTGAAGCGACACATACGCCGAACATTGCTGCGCGAGCCAAGCAGAAGCCTATCTGGTTGTCGGAAAAGCCCAGCCCGCAGGTGCCTCAGGACATCTGGGAGCGCATGCGCGGCGGTTTCCAGCTGCAGGAAGGTCTGGGCGTGAACCCGCGCATCGAGCAACAGCGCCTGTGGTTCGCCAGTAACCCTTCCTTCCTCGAAAACGCCGGCGAACGCGGCAGCCTCTACATTCATTACATCGTCGAGCGCCTCGAAGAACGCAACATGCCGCTGGAACTGGCCCTGCTGCCGGTCATCGAAAGCGCCTACAACCCGATGGCCTATTCCCGGGCCGACGCGGTGGGCCTCTGGCAGTTCATCCCTTCCACCGGGCGTTACTTCAACCTGCGTCAGACCCGTTTCTACGATGGCCGTCGTGACATCACTGCTTCGACCACGGCAGCGATGGACTACCTGACCCGCCTGCACGACATGTTCAACGGTGACTGGCTGCTGGCACTTGCTGCCTACAACGCCGGTGAAGGCACGGTCAGCCGCGCCATCGAGCGCAACGAAAAGCTCGGCTTGCCGACCGACTACTGGAACCTGCCGTTGCCGGCGGAAACCCAGGCTTACGTGCCGAAACTGCTGGCGCTCTCGCAAGTGGTCCTGACGCCTGAAGCCTATGGCGTGAACCTCAACCCGATCGCCAACGAACCGTATTTCCAGGTCGTCGAAATCAACCAGCGCATGGACCTGTCCAAGGTCGCGGCGGTGGCCAACATCGACGAAGACGAGTTGTTCCAGCTCAACCCGGCGTTCAAGCAGCGCACAACCATCGACGGCCCGCAGCACCTGCTGGTGCCGACCTCGAAGGCGCAACTGCTGACCGCCAGCCTGCAGACCATGCGTCCTGAAGAGCTGATCAGCCCGCGTTCGCTGAAACCGGTGTTCGAAGGCGCCGATCCGAGCGAGATCGCCCAGGCCAAGCGCGCCTATCGGGTCAAGCGTGGCGACAACCTCGGTTCCATCGCCAAGGCCAACAAGGTCGAGGTCAAGGACCTGCAACGCTGGAACAAGCTGACCGGCAAGAACCTCAAGGTCGGCCAGACCCTGGTCATGCGCGACACCACCCAGCCCACGCCTACCCGCAAGAGTGGCGGACGCATCAATACGGTCGTCGCTGCCAACAGCAAGACCAGCAGCAAGGCCAAAGACAAGGACGACAGCAAGCAGCAGACCCAGTACAAGGTCAAACGCGGCGACACGCTGTACGTGGTCGCCAAGCGCTTCAACGTCGAGATGCAACATCTCAAGCGCTGGAATCCGGGCGCTGGCAAGGCGCTCAAGCCTGGGCAGATGCTCACGGTCTACCAGCCGCACTGACAAAGAGCCCCTGAATTTCAGGGGCTTTTTTTGGTTCGAATTTTGCGGTGCCATTAAGATCCACCCCTCACCCCAGCCCTCTCCCCAAGGGGGCGAGGGGGAAAGGGAGCCGATTGGGGGCTTTTCAAATCCTGAGCTCGGCTCGATATTTCAGGTCGGCGTACGTCTCATAAACACCTCGGTCAGTCCCCTCGCCCTCCAGCAATCCAACGTTTCGGGAGGGCTGGGCGGCGTGCCGGTGAGGGGAAAGGGAGCCGATTGGGGCTTCTCAAATCCTGAGCTCGGCTCGATATTTCAGGTCGGTGTACGTCTCATAAACACCTCGGTCAGTCCCCTCTCCCTCCGGGAGAGGGTTAGGCGGGCGGCGTTCCGATGAGGGAGCGCTTTACCTTGCCGATTAACCCCACATTAACCTCTGTCTTTTTCCTGTCCATACAAGCTGTTACTGTACGGCCCACAAAGCCCAAGCCGCCTGGATCGGATCTGACTTGAAGCGTCCCCTCCTCCTGCTCCTGATCAGCCTGGCCTTGAGCTCCCCCGTCAGCGCGACGATCACCGAAAGCCACGGTTATGCGCAGTTCGGCACGCTCAAGTACCCGGCCAGATTTACCCACTTCGACTGGGTCAACCCGCAAGCGCCCAAGGGCGGCACCTTGCGGGTGATGGCGTTTGGCACCTTCGATACGCTCAACCCCTACACCTTCAAGGGCACCAGCCCGGTCACCACGGCGAATTTCCTGCAATACGGCATCAACGAGCTGAACGAGCCATTGATGGTCGGCACCGGGCAATACGCGCCGTCGGGGGACGAACCGGCCTCCAGTTATGGCCTGATCGCCCAATCGGTGGAGTACAGCGAAGATCGCAGCTGGGTGGTGTTCAATCTGCGCCCGCAAGCGCGCTTCCACGACGGCACGCCGATCACCGCGTACGACGTGGCGTTCTCCTATCGCCTGCTGCTCAAGGAAGGTCATCCGCTATACCGCACTGCCCTTCAGGAAGTGCTGCGCGTCGATATCCTCAACCCGCAACGCATCCGGTTTGTGCTCAAGCGCAGCGGCAATCCGTTGCTGATCCTGCGTCTGGGCGAGTTGCCGGTGCTGCCCCAGCATTACTGGAAGGGTCGCGATTTCAAGGCCACCACTTTCGAACCGCCGCTGGGCAGCGGGCCGTACCGCATCACGTCGGTCACGCCGGGGCGGCAGTTGATTTTCGAGCGGGTCAAGGACTACTGGGGCAAGGACTTGCCGGTCAATCGCGGCAAGTACAACGTCGACCGCATGGAAGTCGAGTTCTACCGCGACAGCGATGTGGCCTTCGAAGCATTCAAGGCCGGCGAGTTCGACATTTATATCGAGCATCAGGCCAAGAACTGGGCCAACGGCTACGACTTCCCGGCGATCCGTCGCGGCGACGTGATCAAGGCGCAGATCCCGCACCAGATCCCGACCCAGAGTCAGGGTCTGTTCATGAACACCCGGCGCCCGGCCTTTGCCGATATCAAGGTGCGCGAAGCCCTGGGCCTGATGTTCGACTTCGAATGGACCAATCGCGCGCTGTTCAGCGATGCCTACAAACGCACCACCAGTTATTACCCCAACAGCGAATTCAGCGCCGTCGGCCTGCCGGTCGGTCATGAATGGCTGATGCTCAAGCCGTACAAAGATCAACTGCCGGGGCGGCTGTTCACCGAACCGTTCACGCTGCCGCAGACCGACGGCCGCGGCATCCCCCGGGAAACCATGCGCAAAGCCCTGGCGCTGCTGGCCGAGGCTGGCTGGAAGCTCAACGGCCAGCGCCTGCAGAACGCCGCCGGCCAGCCGCTGCGTTTCGAGCTGCTGCTGGTCAATCCGAATCTTGAGCGGATCCTCCAGCCGTACATCGAGAACCTCAACAGCATCGGCATCGACGCGCGCCTGCGCACCGTGGACCGTGCCCAGTACAAACAGCGTCTGGATCAGTTCGATTTCGACATGATCCTGATGACCCTCAACCAGACTCTCAGCCCGGGGCTGGAACAGTGGCAGTACTTCCACTCCAGCCAGGTCGGGGTCAAGGGCAGCAAGAATTACGCGGGCATCGCCAACCCGGTGGTCGATCATCTGCTCGAGCAACTGCTCGCCGCCCGCACCCGCGATGAACAGGTCGCCGCCGGCAAGGCGCTGGACCGCGTGCTGCTCTGGCAGCACTACAGCATTCCCAACTGGTACCTCAATTATCACCGTCTGGCGTACCGCAACCGGTTCGCCTTCGTCACCACGCCGCCCTACACCCTGGGCCTGAGCGCGTGGTGGCTGAAATCTTCGGAGAAAGATCGATGAAGCCTATCCGCGCCCTGCTCGTGCAGGCCAGCGGTCTGCTGTTCGCCGGGCTGGCCTTTGCCGCCCCGCAACACGCCGTGACCCTGTACAACGAGCCGCCGAAATACCCCGCCGACTTCAAGCACTTCGATTACGTGAACCCCGACGCGCCCAAGGGCGGAATCTTCCGCCAGGCCGGCTTCGGCGGTTTCGACAGCCTCAACCCGTTCATCAGCAAAGGCGTGCCGGCGGACGATATCGGCCTGATCTACGACACCCTGGCCAAACAGGGTCTGGACGAGCCGTTCACCGAATACGGCCTGATCGCCAGCAAGATCGAAAAAGCCCCCGACAACAGCTGGGTACGCTTCTACCTGCGTCCCGAAGCGAAATTTCACGACGGCCACCCGGTACGCGCCGACGACGTGGTGTTCAGCTTCCAGACCCTGACCAAGGAAGGCGCGCCGATGTATCGCGGCTACTACGCCGACGTCGAGGAAGTGATCGCCGAAGATCCGCTCAAGGTGCTCTTCAAGTTCAAGCACACCAACAACCGCGAACTGCCGCTGATCCTCGGTCAGTTGCCGGTGCTGCCGAAACACTGGTGGGCCGAGCGCGATTTCAACAAGGGCAACCTGGAAATTCCGCTGGGCAGCGGCCCTTACAAGGTCACCGAAGTGAAGGCCGGACGCTCGGTGCGTTATGAGCGGGTCAAGGATTACTGGGGCAAGGACCTGCCGGCCAACCGTGGTTTCTACAACTTCGACGTGATGACCACCGACTACTACCGCGACAACACCGTCGCGCTGGAAGCGTTGAAAGCCGGGCAGTTCGATTACTGGCTGGAAATGGCCGCGAAAAACTGGGCCAACGCCTACAACGTGCCGGCAGTGACCGAAGGACGGCTGATCAAGGAACAGATTGTTAACAGCAACCCGACCGGCATGCAGGGCTTCGTCTTCAATTTGCGCCGCCCGGTGTTTCAGGACGTGCGAGTACGGCAGGCCCTCGGTCTACTGTTCGACTTCGAATGGACCAACAAGCAATTGTTCAACGGCGCTTATGCGCGCACCCGCAGTTACTTCGAAAACTCGGAAATGGCCGCCACCGGCCTGCCTGATGCAGAACAGGTGGCGATCCTCGATCCGTTCCGCAGCCAGCTGCCGGCGCAGGTGTTCAGCGAAGCCTTCGAGAATCCGAAAACCGACGCCAGCGGCATGATCCGCACGCAACAGCGCGAGGCGTATCAGTTGCTGCAAGAGGCTGGCTGGAAGATCGTCGACGACAAAATGGTCGACGCGACCGGCAAACCGGTGGTCATCGAATTCCTCCTGGCGCAAACCGAATTCGAACGCGTGTTGTTGCCGTTCAAGCGCAACCTCAGCGACCTCGGCATCGATCTGGTGATTCGCCGTGTCGACGTGTCGCAATACGTCAATCGCGTGCGCTCGCGAGACTTCGACATGATGGTCGGCAGCTTCCCGCAGTCCAACTCGCCGGGCAACGAGCAGCGCGAGTTCTGGATGAGCGCTGCGGCCGACAAGGCCAGCAGCCGCAACTCGATGGGCCTCAAGGACCCGGTAGTCGATCATCTGGTGGAAAACCTGATCAACGCCGATTCGCGCAAAAGCCTGGTGGCCCACGCCCGCGCCCTCGACCGTGTGCTGCAATGGGGTTATTACGTGGTCCCCAACTGGCACATCAAGACCTGGCGTGTGGCGTACTGGAACCACATCGGCCACCCGAAAGTCTCCCCCAAGTACGACATCGGCATTAACACCTGGTGGGTCAAACCCGATGCGAAACCTGCGGTAGAAGTCGAAACCCAACTGCAAGCCGACCCTGTGGGCACGGAGTAATCAGATGCTGGCGTACATTTTTCGGCGACTGCTGCTGATCATCCCGACCCTGTTCGGCATTCTGCTGATCAACTTCGTGATCATCCAGGCCGCGCCCGGCGGGCCGGTGGAGCAGATGATCGCCAAGCTCGAAGGCTTCGAGGGCGCCACCAGCCGCATTGCCGGCGGCGGTGCCGAGGTGTCGGTGGCCGGCTCCTCCTATCGCGGCGCACAGGGTCTGGACCCGGCGCTGATCAAGGAAATCGAGAAGATGTACGGGTTCGACAAGTCGGCCCCGGAACGTCTGTGGATCATGGTCAAGAACTACGCCCGGCTGGATTTCGGCGACAGCTTCTTCCGCGACGCCAAGGTCATCGACCTGATCAAGGAAAAGATGCCGGTGTCGATCTCCCTCGGGCTGTGGAGCACGCTGATCATGTACCTGGTGTCGATCCCGCTGGGGATCGCCAAGGCCACGCGGCACGGCAGTCATTTCGACGTCTGGACCAGTTCGGCGATCATCGTCGGTTATGCGATTCCGGCGTTCCTGTTTGCGATTCTGCTGATCGTGGTGTTTGCCGGCGGCAGTTATCTGGACTGGTTTCCTTTACGCGGCCTGACCTCGAACAACTTCGATGAGCTGAGCCTGGGCGGCAAGGTTCTCGATTACTTCTGGCACCTGGCGCTGCCGGTGACGGCGCTGGTGATCGGCAACTTCGCGACCATGACCCTGCTGACCAAAAACAGCTTCCTCGACGAAATCAACAAGCAGTACGTGGTCACCGCCAAGGCCAAGGGCCTGACCCGCCACCGCGTGCTCTACGGCCATGTGTTCCGCAACGCGATGCTGCTGGTGATCGCCGGCTTCCCGTCAGCGTTCATCGGCATCTTCTTCACCGGTTCGTTGCTGGTGGAAGTGATCTTCTCCCTCGACGGCCTCGGCCTGATGAGTTTCGAAGCGGCGATCAACCGCGATTACCCGGTGGTGTTCGGCACCCTGTTCATCTTCACCCTGCTGGGGCTGGTGGTGAAACTGATCGGCGACCTCACCTACACCCTTGTCGATCCGCGCATCGACTTTGCCAGCCGGGAGCATTGAGATGAACCTGTCCCCTCTCAACCGCCGGCGCTTCGAACTGTTCAAGGCCAACAAGCGTGGCTGGTGGTCGCTGTGGCTGTTCCTGATCCTGTTCGGCGCAAGCCTCGGTGCCGAACTGATCGCCAACGACAAACCGCTGGTGGTGCACTACGACAACAACTGGTACTTCCCGGCGATCAAGCGCTACCCGGAAACCACCTTCGGCGGCGAATTTCCGCTGGAAGCCAACTACAAGAGCCCGTACATCCGCGAACTGCTCAAGGCCAAGGACGCGTGGGTGCTGTGGGCGCCGATTCCGTTCAGCTACCAGAGCATCAACTACGACCTGAAAGTCCCGGCCCCCGCCCCGCCGTCGGCGGACAACCTGCTGGGTACCGACGATCAGGGCCGCGATGTGTTGGCGCGGGTCATCTACGGCTTCCGGGTGTCGGTGCTGTTCGCCCTGACCCTGACCGTCCTCAGCTCGATCATCGGCGTGATCGCCGGCGCCTTGCAGGGCTTCTATGGCGGCTGGGTCGATCTGGCCGGCCAGCGCTTTCTGGAGATCTGGTCGGGTTTGCCGGTGTTGTACTTGCTGATCATTCTTGCCAGTTTCGTCCAGCCGAATTTCTGGTGGCTGCTGGGGATCATGCTGCTGTTCTCGTGGATGAGTCTGGTGGACGTGGTGCGCGCCGAGTTCCTGCGCGGGCGCAACCTCGAATACGTGCGCGCAGCCAGAGCGCTGGGCATGCAGAACGGCGCGATCATGTTCCGCCACATTCTGCCCAACGCCATGGTTTCGACCATGACCTTCATGCCGTTCATCCTCACCGGCGCCATCGGTACCCTCACCGCCCTGGACTTCCTCGGTTTCGGCTTGCCGGCCGGCAGTCCGTCGCTGGGTGAACTGGTAGCCCAGGGCAAATCCAACCTGCAGGCGCCGTGGCTGGGCATGAGCGCGTTTGCGGTGCTGGCACTGATGTTGAGTTTGCTGGTGTTCATCGGCGAGTCCGCTCGCGATGCCTTCGACCCGAGGAAGTGACATGAATCAGGACAATCTGATCGAAATCCGCGACCTGGCCGTCGAATTCGGCATCGGTGATCGCGTGCAACGGGTGGTCGAGGGCGTGAGTTTCGACATCAAGCGCGGCGAAACCCTGGCGCTGGTGGGCGAGTCCGGCTCGGGCAAGTCGGTGACGGCGCATTCGATCCTGCGTCTGCTGCCCTACCCGCTGGCGCGGCATCCGGCCGGCAGCATCAACTACTCCGGGCAAAACCTGCTGGAGCTGAGCGAAAAGACCCTCCGTCACATTCGCGGCAACCGGATCGCGATGATCTTTCAGGAGCCGATGACCTCGCTCAACCCGCTGCACTCGATCGAGAAGCAGATCAACGAGGTGCTGGGCATCCACAAGGGCCTGACCGGCAAAGTCGCGACCAGGCGCACGCTGGAGTTGCTGGAGATGGTCGGCATCCCCGAGCCGCACAAGCGCCTCAAGGCCCTGCCCCATGAGTTGTCCGGCGGCCAGCGCCAGCGGGTGATGATCGCCATGGCCCTGGCCAACGAGCCGGAACTGCTGATTGCCGACGAACCGACCACTGCGCTGGACGTGACCGTTCAGCTGAAAATCCTCGACCTGCTCAAGGAATTGCAGGCTCGATTGGGCATGGCGCTGTTACTGATCAGTCACGATTTGAACCTCGTGCGAAGAATTGCGCATCGAGTATGTGTCATGCAGCGCGGTTGCATCGTCGAACAGGCATCGTGCGAAGAGCTGTTCCGTTCGCCACAGCATCCGTACACTCGGGAACTGCTCGGCGCGGAGCCCAGCGGAGGCCCGGCGAGCAATAAAATCGGGACGCCGCTGCTTGAAGTCAAGGATCTGAAAGTCTGGTTCCCGATCAAGAAAGGCCTGCTCAAGCGCACGGTGGATCACGTCAAGGCAGTGGACGGCATCAATTTCAGCCTGCCTCAGGGTCAGACCTTGGGGATCGTGGGGGAAAGCGGTTCCGGTAAATCCACCCTGGGTCTGGCGATCCTGCGGTTGATCGGCAGCAAAGGGGCGATCCGTTTTGAAGGCAAGCAGCTAGACTGCCTGACGCAAAGCGAAGTCCGGCCGCTGCGTCGGGAAATGCAGGTGGTGTTTCAGGATCCGTTTGGCAGCCTGAGCCCGCGGATGTGCGTGAATGACATCGTTGGCGAAGGCCTGCGGATCCACAAGATGGGCACCGCCGCCGAGCAGGAAGCGGCGATTATTGCGGCATTGAAGGAGGTAGGTCTGGATCCGGAAACCCGGCACCGCTACCCCCACGAATTTTCCGGTGGGCAACGGCAGCGAATTGCCATAGCCCGAGCCCTGGTGCTCAAACCGGCGCTGATCCTGCTGGACGAGCCGACTTCGGCCCTCGACCGGACGGTGCAGCGGCAAGTGGTGGAGCTGTTGCGTTCACTGCAAGCCAAGTACAACCTGACGTATTTGTTCATCAGCCATGACCTGGCTGTTGTGAAAGCGCTGAGCCACCAGCTGATGGTGGTCAAGCATGGCCAAGTGGTCGAACAGGGAGACGCGCAAAGTATCTTTGCCGCCCCCCAACATCCGTATACACAGCAGTTGCTGGAGGCCGCTTTCCTGGCACCAGCCACTGCGCAATAACCTGAAAGAGGAGCAACACATGGGTTTTCTCGCCGGTAAGCGCGTACTGATCGTCGGTGTCGCCAGCAAGCTGTCCATCGCATCCGGCATCGCTGCCGCCATGCATCGCGAGGGCGCTGAGCTTGCCTTCACTTATCAGAACGACAAACTGAAAGGTCGCGTTGAAGAGTTCGCACAGGGCTGGGGTTCGAGCCCTGAGCTGTGCTTCCCGTGCGACGTGGCCAGCGATGAAGAAATCGCCAAGGTCTTCGAAGAACTGAGCAAGAAGTGGGACGGCCTGGACTGCATCGTGCACTCCGTCGGCTTCGCCCCGGGCGACCAACTGGATGGCGACTTCACCGAAGCCACCACCCGTGACGGTTTCCGCATCGCTCACGACATCAGCGCCTACAGCTTCGTGGCCCTGGCCAAAGCCGGTCGCGAAATGATGAAAGGCCGCAACGGCAGCCTGCTGACCCTGTCGTACCTGGGCGCCGAGCGCACCATGCCTAACTACAACGTGATGGGCATGGCCAAGGCTTCGCTGGAAGCCGGCGTACGTTACCTGGCCGGTTCCCTGGGCCCGGACGGCACCCGCGTCAACTGCGTATCGGCCGGCCCGATCCGCACCCTGGCAGCTTCGGGCATCAAGAACTTCCGCAAGATGCTGGCCGCCAACGAAGCGCAAACCCCACTGCGCCGCAACGTCACCATCGAAGAAGTCGGCAACGCCGGCGCCTTCCTGTGCTCCGACCTGGCGTCGGGCATCAGCGGTGAAATCATGTACGTGGACGGCGGCTTCAACACCACCGCCATGGGCAACATCGAAGAGTAATCTTCGCGCTGCCGATAAAAAGCCCGCCTATTGGCGGGCTTTTTCATGCCTGCGTTTTACGATCTCTCAGCCAAGCACACCTATCACCTTGGCATAGGATTCCTGAAGGTTGGGCTCGATTTCGGCAGCAAACAGGATTCGATTGCTGTTCGCTTGAAAAAGACCATCACTCATATATCCGCCGTCGTACCAGACTTTTCCTGCTTCACCGAAGGTCGGATCCAGTTCGCCTGCCTGGTTGATACGTAGCCAGCCGAGCGGCTGCGGCCGGCTCGGAGAAACGAACGTGTGGTACCCAATGACGATTTTCCCGTCTGGCTGCACGACAATCGCTGCAGGAAACACTGCAGCCACAGCAAGATCAACGAACAGCACCTGCCCCTCATTGAATGAAGGATCGTCCACGCCGTTCGGTAATACGCGGTGCACCGCAAGCAGGGAAGCATCATTAGCAGTGGCCAACGTTGCGAAGAATATCCGGTCTCCAGCAATCGACATTTTCCCCAGTGATCCAACATACGACCACTCCCGAAAACCTCGGTCGCCAAACGTTTCGTCGAGTACTCCCTGAGGGGAATAGCAGGCCAGCACCGCCCGCTGGTTGGTCAGGCCATCCGAAGGGCGATCCAGCGTGCCAAACACAATAATTCGCTGATCCGCAAGCTCAGAGACACTGTGGATCTCCGACTTTTCACCCTTGAACCGAACTTCGACACAACCAGACTTCCCGAACGTGGGATCGGGCTTTCCATCCTTGTCAAAACGGTAGATAAGACCGACACGGATGTCTGAACCGTCAGAAGCTGATATTACGAATCCGGAAGTCACCAACAGTTGGTTATCGGATGTCAAACAGGCGTCAGGTTCCTGGATACTCAGCTGATGATCTGGAGGAACGGGGACATCCGGATACGGAATAATGACTGTCCCGTGGATCAAATCAGGCGTGCCGTTATCGTTGAAGCGCGTGAAAGCGATATGTTGCTTGAACGGTTCATTACCGGTCAGACCGAGAAGCAGAAGTTTGCCATCTGCCTTAGCCAGAATTTTCTTGGGTCGGGTATTTTCTGACAAGTTGAACCGCCATCTGACGTCCCCCTCCGGCATGCCGAACTCCGGATCGGCATCGCCGTTAGGCATTGCCCGACGCAAGACACACCAGCCCTGGTCAAACACTCCGTGGACGATTTGCAACTTGTTAGTCACTGTAATGCATCGTGTGCTTGCACGCGCGCTCGAAGGAATATTGATCAATCCATCTTCCGCGAAATCCTTGTCCAGATATCCCGCTGTGTCTTTTGGAGTAACCGCACTCATGCTCTTGCCCTCGACAAATACGAATCTCTCCACCCCGGACAAGAACCGTCATCAAACCCGACAACGGAGGAGAGTCAGTTGAGGAAATACAATTGCATCAAAACAGGCTTGACCGCTACTGACAGAAATAGCAGTTGCGTTATTGCAAAATCAGAGCGCTGATGCCGATTGGCCGAATCTCTCTCCCACAATGTCATTCGCACTCAAGACAATTGGCGAACAACTTATGGATTGGCAAGCTGCGCTGGCTGTAACGCTGCAAAACCACCATCTCCCGATAAAACGTCAGTTCTCCCAGTTCGATCACCCTCACCTTCAGCGGATGCTCCAGCCACAGCCCGACTCTGGGCAACAACGAAACCCCGAGCCCGCATTCGACCATCTTCACGATCGCTTCCAGCTCGTCCAGCTCAAGCGCTACCTGGACATCAATCCGCTGCTCGCGCAGAAACTGCGTCACCAGCCGTCCACCAAACGAGTTGCGGTCATAACGCACGTGAGGATGCTCGGCCAGCAGTTGCAGCGGATCATCGCCCTCAACCGTTGTCGGCACGATCAGCACAAACGGCTCGCGGCGAATAACCTGCGCCGACAGCTCCTTGGGCAATTCGAACGGTGGCTTGATCATGATCGCCAGATCGACTTCCCCGGCATCCACCTGGCTCAGCAGGTTCAGCGACACACCCGGCACCAGTTTCGGCTCCACGCCTGGCGCCTGTTGCCGCAAGCGCAACAAGGCCTGAGGCAACAACCCGGTTTGCGCGGTCGCCACGGCGCCGATTTTCAGCTCACCGCGAAACTCGCTGACATCTTCGCTGACCGCCATGCGACTGAAGGTGGCGAGCATTTCCTGCGCCATCGGCACTGCGCGCTGCCCTGCCGGATTAAGGATCGCCTGTCGCCCGGTGCGATCGAACAGACGCACGCCCAAGGCTTGCTCCAGATTGCGGATCTGCGCACTGACCGCCGATTGCGTCAGGCCGATATGCAGGCCGGCGGCGGCAAACGTGCCATGCCGTGCCACCGCCAGAAAGGTTTTCAGTTCACGCAGCATGGGCGCCTCGACTGATCGAAATAATTTGAGCTCGGCGCAAAAACTATCGTCTTTCAATCGAAAAACACAGCGCTAGACTCAATTCATCCCAACCGTTGATAGAGACCGCGCCTATGTCACTCAGCCCTTTCCACTTGGCCATTCCGGTGCACGACCTCGCCGCTGCCCGGCATTTTTACCGTGAAGTGTTCGGACTCGATGAAGGTCGTTCCAGCGATCACTGGGTCGACTTCAATTTCTTCGGGCATCAACTGGTGATTCACCTGGCCCCGAAAAACGCCTCACAGGAAGCCGCGCACACCAACGCCGTGGACGGGCACGACGTGCCGGTGCCGCATTTCGGTGTGGTGCTGGGGATGGAGGAATGGCATGCGCTGGCCGAGCGTTTGAAATCACTGGGCACGCGGTTTGTGATCGAGCCGGGGATTCGGTTTCAGGGACTGGTGGGCGAGCAGGCGACGATGTTCTTGTTTGACCCGTGCGGCAATGCGCTGGAGTTCAAGGCGTTCAAGGATATCGGGCAGTTATTTGCCAAGTGACTTGTGGTGCCTTCACTGGCGCCATCGCCAGCAGGCTGGCTCCCACAGGGAATGCATTTCAAATTGTGGGAGCCAGCCTGCTGGCGATGAGGCCAAAATTAACAGCGCTTCAAAGCCTGCTTGTGCGCATACATCGCCCCGTCCGCATCCGCCAGCAGCTTGTCCACGGTGTCATGGCGCTGCGGGTTGTATTCGATCTGGCCGACGCTGAAGCGAATCGCGTAACCGCGGTGCAAGGTGGCATTGCGCTCTTCGAGGATTTCCTTGAGCCGTGCCATGATCGCCGTGGTTTCGACATGGCTTGAGCCGGTCAGCAACGCCACGAACTCATCGCCGCCCAGGCGTCCGACCACATCGCTTTCGCGAAAGGCGATGCGCAGCACATCGGCGAAGTTCTTCAGCGCGCTGTCGCCCTCGGCGTGCCCATAAAGGTCGTTGATCTGCTTGAAGTCATTGAGATCGAAAAACAGCAGCGTCGCCGGTTTTTCCAAGCGCGCGCAGGCGTCGAGCGCGTGCTGGGCCAGCATCTTGAAGCCGCGACGGTTGGACAGCAGCGTCAGCTCGTCCATGCTCGCCATCTGCACGGCCATCAGTTCCTGCTCGGCCATGCCGGCGAGATCGCGCAGCAGGTCGCGCTCTTCGTCGTCGAGTTCGCGGGGTTTAGTGTCGATCAGGCACAAGGTGCCCATCTTGTTGCCGTTGGGCACGGTCAGCGGATAACCGGCGTAGAACCGGATGTTCGGCTCGCCGATCACCAGCGGATTATCGTGAAAGCGCTCGTCCTCGCGGGCATCGCGCACCAGCAGCAGTTCGTCCTTGAGAATCGCGTGGCCGCAGAACGAAACGTCCCGTGGGGTTTCGGTCGCGTCCAGGCCCACGCAGGACTTGAACCACTGCCGATCCTTGTCCACCAGCGTGACCAGTGCGATCGGCACGTTGAACAGACGCTTGGCCAGTCGCGTCAGCCGGTCGAAGCGCTCCTCCGGTGCGGTGTCGAGCAGCTTCAGGTCCTGCAGCGCTTGAATGCGCACAGCTTCATTGGCGGGTTTGCCGGGTACCAGCATCACACACTCCTTTGTCGTCGATGCACTTGAGCGTAGACCGAATCAGCAATGACTCAACTTCTCATCCGCCGGCCACCGGACACGGCCCGCCTGCATCGGCCCACAGTTTGAACTGGGTCACGAAGATGTCGTGCGGCACCGGCACCGGCGCGCGCCCTGCCCCGGGATTCCAGCCCCAGAGCACCAGTTTGTCCTCGTTGACGTGTTTGATCAGTGCGGCGAAATCCCGGTCGCCGTTGCTGGCGCGGTCCTTGATCATCGCGCACAAACGGTCCGGCGGCAGGCCGATCCAGGCCATTTTGTGCGCGGCTGGCGGCAGGCTCCAATGCGGCGCGCCCGGTGGCGCGTGAGGGCCGTAACTGGCCGGCGGATTGCTTTCGGCGTGGCAGGTGGCACAGGGCAAACCGGCCGCGCCCTTGCCGTCCATGCCGCGCACCACGCTCATGGCGTGAGGAATGCCGGCGTCGAACTGTAACGGTGAATCCCCGGGAATGTGGCAGTTCTGGCAGCGCGGGCTCTGGAAAACTTTCTGCACCGTGCCGAAAGCTTTCAAGGCTTCCTGATCGTCAGCGAACAGATCCGACGCGTAACCTCCCAGCCCAAGCAGAATCACCGTGCCCAACAACAGATGTCGTTTCATCTCACACCCCCGACAAGAGCAGCGGCAGTTCCCGCAGGCGCTGCCCGGTCAGGGCGAACACCGCGTTGGCCACCGCCGGCGCCGTGGGCGGCACACCGGCCTCGCCGATGCCACCGGGTTTGTCGGTGCTCGGCACGATGTGCACCTCGACCACCGGCATTTCATTGAGCCGCAACACCTGATAGTCGTGATAGTTGGACTGCACGACATGGCCATCCTTGAGGGTCAGTTTGCTGTGCAGCGCCATGCCCAGGCCGAAGGTGATGCACGACTCCATCTGCGCCGCGATACTCTGCGGGTTCACCGCAATCCCGCAGTCCACCGCGCAGACCACCCGATGCACGCGAATCGCCAGATTGTCCTGGGACACCTCCGCTACCTGCGCCACGTAACTGCCGAACGACTCGTGCACCGCCACGCCCAGCGCATGGCCGTCCGGCAGCGGGGCTTTCCAGTTGGCCTTCTCCACCGCCAGGTTCAACACGCCGAGATGCCGGGCATGATCCTTGAGCAGCGTTCGTCGGTACTCCACCGGGTCCTTGCCCGCCGCGGTGGCCATTTCATCGATCAGCGACTCCATGACAAACGCGGTATGGCTATGGCCCACCGAGCGCAGCCAGAGCACGTTGATCCCGGTGGTCGGCGAATGCAGATCGACCTGATGATGGGCCAGGCCCTTGATGTACGGGCTGTCTGAAACGCCTTCGACCGACGTCTGGTCGACGCCGTTCTTGACCATGGTTTTCTCGAGCATGGTGCCGGCCATGATCGACTGCCCGACCAACACATGCTGCCAGGCCAGCGGCATGCCGTCGGTGCCGAGGCCGATCTTCGCCTGATGCAGGAACATCGAGCGGTAATAACCGCCGCGAATATCGTCTTCGCGCGACCACACGGTTTTCACCGGCATCGCGGCAGCCTTGGCCACTTGCACCGCTTCGGCGACAAAATCCGAGGTCGGATTGGCCCGCCGGCCGAAACCGCCGCCGAGGAATTCGGTGTGAATCTCGACCTGCTCCGGTTTGAGCCCGGTGATCTTGCCGGCGACCATCTGATCCAGCGTCTGGAACTGGGTGCCGGTCCAGATCTCGCACTTGTCGGCGCTGATCTTCACGGTGCAGTTCAGCGGTTCCATCGGCGCATGGGCCAGGTACGGCACGCTGTATTCGACGTCGATTTTCTTCGCTGCCTTGCCGAAGTTGCCCTTGGCATCGCCTGCCTGCGCCGCCGAAGTGCCCGGCGTAGCCGCCAGTTTGCGGAAACTCGCCAACAGCTTTTCACTGCTCAGATCAGCGTTCGGCCCCAGGTCCCAATCGACCTTCAGCGCATCGCGCCCGAGTTTCGCCGCCCAGTAATGCTCGGCGACCACCGCTACACCGGTCGGCACTTGAACCACCTTGTGCACGCCGGGGATCGCCAAGGCTTCTGCGCCTTCGAAGGATTTCACCGTGGCGCCAAACGCCGGGGCGCGCGCGACCATCGCCGTCATCAGCCCGTCGAACTGCACGTCCATGCCGAACTTGGCGCGGCCGGTGATTTTTTCCGGGGTGTCGAGGCGTTTGGTGGGTTTGCCGATGACCTTCCAGTCCTTGGCTTCCTTGAAGGTGATCGACTTCGGATCCGGCACCGGCAGTTGCCCGGCGGCGTCCGCCAGTTCGCCATAGGTGGCGCGGTTGTCGCCGGCAATCACCACGCCGGATTCGGTGCGAATCGTCGACGGTGCCACGTTGAAACGCTTGGCCGCCGCTTCGATCAGCATCTGCCGCGCTGTGGCGCCGGCGAGCCGGTAGCGGTCGAACTCCATCCAGGTTGAAGTGGAGCCGCCGGTAATCTGCATCCCGCCAAAACCGGGCATGCCGTAATCGGCCGCCGAGGCTGGCGAGTGCTCGACGCGGATTTTCGACCAGTCGGCGTCCAGCTCTTCGGCGATCAACATGGTCAGGCCGGTCCAGATGCCCTGGCCCATTTCCGAATGGCCGAGCAGCACGGTGACGCTGTTGTCCGCCGCGATCCGCAGGAACGCGTTCGGCGCAAAGACCTTGCCTTCATTCTCGGCTGCCATGGCAAACCGGTTGCCGCCGGGCACCACGAACGCCACCACCAGGCCACCGCCAAGCACGGCGCTGCCCTTGAGAAATCCGCGACGGGATACAGGACTGTTCATCACTCACCTCCCCTCGCTCAGCCGATGTCGGCGGCGCGTTTGACCGCCGCGCGGATTCTTGGATACGTGCCGCAGCGGCAGATATTGCCGGAGAGCGCCTGATCAATATCGCTGTCGGTGGGTTTGGGGATTTTCGCCAACAACGCGGCGGCGGACATGATCTGCCCGGACTGGCAGTAACCGCACTGCACCACGTCCAGCTCGGCCCAGGCCTGCTGCACCGGGTGCGAGCCATCGCTCGACAGGCCTTCGATGGTGAGGATTTTCTGGCCATGGGCGACGGCCGTGGCCGGGGTGATGCAGGAGCGCAGCGGCGCGCCATCGACGTGCACGGTGCAGGCACCGCACTGGGCCATGCCGCAACCGAATTTGGTACCGGTCAGGTGCGCGACATCGCGCAGGACCCAGAGCAACGGCATGTCCGCGGGGACATCGAGCTCCTGATCCTTGCCATTGATGTTCAAGGTCAGCATCGGGGACTTCCTCAGACTCACGGTGTTCTGAAGGGCGCTGCTACGGCTCTCGCTGGCCGTGCGCGCCTCGGCTTATCCCTTTCAGCTAAGCGCATTTTGACCCGACGACCAGCCGCTGCGACCACCGGTCATGGCTGTTTGGTGAGCGGCACCGGCAAGTTCAGCACGATCTGCGCGTCCTTGATCACGTCCAGGCGCAGGATCCGCGTAGCCCCGAGGCCATCGAGCAACTGACTCAGCGGGCCGCCGTTGCGATCCAGCTGCACATCGCGGGGAAACAGGCGTTGGGCAAAGGATAGTGTGTTGCTCTGCACCACGCTCTCGTGCCACAGGCCATCGACCTGATGAATCATGGTGGCGGTGCTCATGCGCGATTGCGGCGTGACGTTTTTCAGGGTCGGCAGCGGCGCTTTCAGCACCAGGTCCGGCAAGCCCTTGGGCCCGTCGATGCGGGCACTGACGCTGGTGCCGATGTTCACGTTGATGTCGGCGCGCCACTTGGGCAGTTGATAGCCGTGCACGCCGCGCACCCGGGCGATTTCGGTGTTCACCGGCAGCGCCAGCACATGGGCGGTGAAACTGCGTCGACGCATGGCGTCCATCAGTTCCCGCGCGTGGGAGCCACGTGCGCCAGGACGACGCACGACAATCGCCACGGAGACTTCGTCGTACGGGTCGTTGTCGCAAACCGAATAGGAGAAAAACGTCAGCGCCACCAGGCCGTAGCCGGGAAACGCCCGCAGCGGTTCAAGCGGCGCAGGCAAGGTGGCGCGCAGTCGGTCCAGCGGCGCCAGGAACAGCAACTGCACGCTGCCGGAACGGTAATAGAAGTTCGGCGCCCAGGTCGGCCCGACTCTCGACGCGACCTGCTGCTTGGGAATGCGCCGGAAGAAGTCGATGTTGCCGGCTGCCTTGTCCCGGGCTACTTCGTCGAGGTTCGGGTTCATCCGGAATCGGTCGTAGTAGCCGCCCTCCAGCACTTCGACCTTGTGCGTTCCGAATTCCACCTCTGTAAAGCGCTTGTTCATGTTCGCTGACCTTCTCGCTGATTGACCCGGCGGATGGCCGGTGAGCAAGACTCTAAGGTTCAACCAAACTTTAAGGTCAAGCGCACAACGCCTATGACCCACCATTCACGCCAGCGATGACCGTTCGGAACTTGCTTGACCTTGAAGTGCACTTCAATCCTAGAGTTGATAACGCTTGTCATCACTCCCTTCGGGGTCACGTTCCGCATTTTCCAGGAGTCGCGAACATGGGATATGTCACAACGAAAGACGGCGTCGAAATCTTCTACAAGGACTGGGGCCCGAAAGACGCCCCGGTGATCCACTTCCACCACGGCTGGCCGCTCAGCGCGGACGACTGGGATGCACAGATGCTGTTCTTCCTCGCCCAGGGCTTCCGGGTCGTGGCCCATGACCGACGGGGTCACGGGCGTTCGAGCCAGGTCTGGGACGGCCACGACATGGATCATTACGCCGACGATGTGGCGGCGGTGGTCAACCATCTGGGGACGCAGAAAGCCGTGCATGTCGGCCATTCCACCGGGGGCGGTGAAGTGATTCATTACATCGCCCGCCATGGCGAGGATCGGGTGTCGAAAGCCGCGATCATCAGCGCCGTGCCACCGTTGATGGTGAAAACCGACAGCAGCCCCGGTGGCCTGCCCAAATCGGTGTTCGACGATCTTCAGGCGCAACTGGCGGCCAATCGCTCGCAGTTCTATCACGACGTGCCGGCCGGCCCGTTCTACGGCTACAACCGGCCCGGCGCCAAACCTTCGGAAGCGGTGGTTCTGAACTGGTGGCGCCAAGGCATGATGGGCGGCGCCAAGGCGCACTACGACGGGATCGTTGCGTTCTCGCAGACCGACTTTACCGCCGACCTGAAAAGCATCTCGATCCCGGTGCTGGTCATGCACGGCGACGATGACCAGATCGTGCCGTATGAAAACGCCGGTGTGCTGTCGGCGAAACTGCTGAAAAACAGCACGCTGAAGATCTATCCGGGCTTCCCCCACGGGATGCCGACCACCGAGGCGCCGACGATCAACGCGGATCTGCTGGCGTTCATTCGCGGCTGATATTAGTCGGGGTCAGGCACCCTGCCTGACCCCGGCTATTCTTCGGCTCGCCCCGTACCCTCGCGATCACGCACGTAGTGTCTGGCCAATGGGAAGGCCGGCAGCCACGACTCGCGACGCACCGTCCACAGCTCATAGGTGGGCTGGAACTGATCCGGTGCATCCAGCGCACCCAGATTGACCTCGACTTCATCACCACTGCGGCCGAACACCGACGAGCCACAGCGCGGACAGAAATGCCTCCCCGCATAGTCATGGGTCTCGCCGCTGATCGTCACCGAGTCCTCGGGAAAGATCGCCGACGCGGCAAACAGCGCGCCATGGTGTTTGCGGCAATCCAGACAATGACAAACGCCGACCCGGTAGGGTCGCCCTGACGCCTCAATCCGCACTTCGCCGCACAGACAACCGCCGGTCAATCGGTCCATGGGACACCTCGTCTGAAAATGGAATATCCGGTGAGTGAAAATAGCAGCCCACTGGGGGAACGCTTACAATCGTGGCCCATTAATACTATTCAGGCAGAACCGTTCTTTCATGGCGCTCGATCCTCTCACGATGCTCACCATTTCCACCGCCCTGGCCGCGGCGGCCGCCCTGTATCTGGCGGTCGAATGGCGCAGCATCCGCGAACCTTCCCTGCTGTTCTGGAGCGCCGGTTTCGCCACCATCACCGTCGGCTCGAGCCTGGCCCTGTTGCGCGCCAATGGTTATCCGCTGATCGGCATCTGGTTCGCCAACGGCCTGCTGGTGGTCGCGCACTGGCTGTTTCTGCTGGGGGTCGCGCGGTTTACCCAGCAGCGGTTGTCACGGGCCTGGTACTTGATGTTCCTGCTCTGGCTTTCGTTGCTGCTGTTACCGGAAAATCCGTCGTGGTCGAAGATTATGCTGATGGCCAACTCGCTGCTGGTGGCCGCTTTGATGCTGCGAGCCAGCCTGTTGCTGCGCCCGCACGGCAAATCGCTGAGCGTCGGCGCGGTGCAACTGCGTTATGTGCTGCTGATCCACGGCGCGTTCTATTTCACCAAGGCGATCATCGCGGTGATTCCGGGCACGCTGATCGATCTGGCGTCGCTGCGCGGCGAGATCATTCAGATTTCCCTGGTCGAAGGCGCGATGGCGATCATGCTGATCGCGCTGTCGATGACCGGCACCGAGCGCTATCGCCGGGAAAAACAGATTGCCGAACTGGCCGCCCGGGATCCGCTGACCGCGCTGTACAACCGCCGCGCCCTCGAAGTCCGCGCACCGCGCCTGCTTGATGAAGTCTCCAGCGCCCGCCCCGGCGCGCTGCTGCTGATCGACATCGACAACTTCAAACTGATCAACGACCTCTACGGCCACACCGCCGGCGACCGCTTGCTTATCGCCCTCAGCGAAATGATCCGCGCGGTACTGCCCAAAGGCGCGCTGGCGGCACGGCTGGGCGGTGACGAATTCGTGATGCTGCTGGGCGATGCGTCCCACGCACAGATCATGGTGCTGGGCAGTGCGCTGCGTGAACAGTTTCAGCAGATGACTTCCCAGACCTACACCACCCCGCAGGCGGTTACCCTGAGTATCGGCGCCAAGGTGTTCGATCAGCCGCCGGCCAGCCTCGCGGCGTTGATCGAACAGGGTGACAGCGCGCTCTACGAATCCAAGCGCGGCGGTCGCAACCGGATTCAGCTGGCCGACTACACCTGACCTATCCTTGCCTGCATCCCGTAACGTCGGAGTTCGCAATGTCCTCGCCTGAATCCACCCTCCTCCAGAGCTGGCACCACAACGCACGAGCCTGGACCGAAGCCGTGCGCAGCGGCGCCATCGAGAGTCGCCGGCAGGTCACCGATCAGGCCATTCTGCTGGCGGTGATGGGGCGTCAGCCGGAGCGCGTGCTCGATCTGGGATGCGGCGAAGGCTGGCTGTTGCGGGCGCTGGCCGAGCGAGGATTCGAGGCGGTCGGCGTGGACGGCGATGCGACGCTGGTCGAGGCCGCGCGGGTGACCGGTTCAGCGCCCGTGCATGTCGCCAGCTACGAAGATCTGGTTGAGGCGAAGGTCGACATCGGCCGTGATTACGACCTGATCTGCGCCAATTTTTCCCTGTTGCATCAGGACATCATTCCGCTGCTCGCGGCGATGAATGCCCTGCTCGTGCCGGGCGGTGCGCTGGTGATCCAGACGCTGCATCCGTGGTCGGTGGCCGCCGGTGATTATCAGGATGGCTGGCGGGAAGAAACCTTCGATGGGTTCCAGGGCGAGTGGTCGCCGATGCCATGGTATTTCCGCACCCTGTCCAGTTGGCTGAATGCGCTGGACATGGCCGGCCTGCAGCTGACTGGCCTGCGCGAACCGCAACATCCGCAAAGCCCGGTGCCGCAGTCGTTGTTCATGATTGCCGAGCGTCGCGGGTAAAAACCTTAGAGCCTCGGCTGAAGCAGAATCCCGGTGTAATGCCGCAAAAACAGCGCGAACCCCGCGCACCAGAGCATCACCGACAACCCCAGCCCCAGACTGGAAAACGGCACCAGCAACACCCGGCAACCCGCCGCAATCAGCACCAGCGCAAAGCCCAGCACCATGCCTTTCGAGGGCTGTAACAACCGGCCGGTGTGACCGAGACTGACCCGCGCAATCATCGCCAGAATCAACCCGCCCACCCCGCCCACCGCCAGTGCATGGGTCGCCAGGCTCTGCTGACCGATCAAGCTCAGATGCCACAGCACCATGGCCCAGATTGCCAACGCCATCCAGCCGTAAGCCAGGTACAGCGACCACAGCAGCGGCACGCGCCACATCCCGCGATCATGCCAGCGGATCAGCCGCATCAACTGCAAACTGCCGGTCAGCACGAACAGGCCCGCCAGCCACCACCGTGGCGAATCATTGAGGCCCGCCGCGAAGGTGACGGCGGTCAGCAGGCTGCCGATCAACAGCAAGCGGGTTGGCAGTGGATTGGCGGCCGGCGCTGGCGGACGGTTCAAGCCGCGCTGGATAAAGAACGGAATCACTCGCCCGCCGATCACGGTCATCAGCGCCGCCACCAGCCACAACGCGCCCAGCACACCCTGGCGTTGCAGGCCGGCGTCGTCGTTGTACAGGCCGACCAAAGTCAGCGCCTGACAACCCGCCATCAACCCAAGCACCAACACAATCGGGTAGTTGTCACGTTTGTGGGCGGCAACCAGATCTCGTCCCAGCATCACCGCCAGCAGCGGCAGAAAACCCCATTGCAGCGCCAGAATCAGCCCGGTCGGCAACGGCAGCCACCAGGCCAAACGCCCGAGCAGCCAGACCGACACCAACGCGATCAACGCCCCGCCGCGCACGCCGGGAATGCCTGTCCAGTTGGGCACCGCCGTCAGCAGGAACCCGGCAACGATCGCCGCCGCGAAACCGAACGGCATTTCATGTCGATGCCAGGCAAACATGCCGCCCGCCGGTTGCAGATCGAACCAATGGCCGCTAAGCCACAGACCCCAGATCAGGATCGCCAGCGCAGCGAATCCGGCCCCGGCCAGAAACAGCGGCCGAAAGCCCAGGCTGAACAGCGGTGCATCGGCGAGTCTGCGCATGTTCAAGCCACCACGGCGGCGTGATGCTGGCCCAGCCGATATTGGGACAGGAGCCGCATCACGTAGCCGATTTTCAGCAGGGTCGGGCCGATGATGGTCATCGCATGCATCGCTACCAACAGCGCAATCGGCATGTGGCCCTGATACAGATAAGCGCCGTAGATCCCGGCCAGCAACATCACGAGACCAGCGACGAGCACTTTGCTCGACAGGTGCAGAACATTCAGCGGATTCTCGAAGAAAGTGAACATGTTTCGTACTCCTGAGCGGATCAGTTTGTACATAAGGCTGTTCAACTTGCGTGCCAGATTTCCAGCCCAGCAAAATCAACGGGTTGTGAAAATACGAGTCAATTTGACACAAACACGAAAGAGTCCTTTTGACACCAGCAAAGGTCAATACGACTACATTCCATCCTCAAAACACCTAACCACTCGATCCATGGCACTGCCAGCTGACCACAGACTGACTACGCTATTAATCCAGCGTGTCTAACCTGCCGAGGATGACTGCCATGCAACGCTTTCAAAAGCTGACGCCGTGCCTGTGGTTCGACGATCAGGCCGAAGCGGCGGCAAAGTTCTACTGCTCGATCTTCGACCACTCGAAAATCACCGCCCTCACCCACTACAGCAAGGTCGGCCAGGAATTCCACGGCCGCCCGGAAGGCTCGGTGATGACCGTCAGTTTCGAACTCGACGGCCACACCTTCACCGGCCTCAATGGCGGACCGATTTTCAAATTCAATGAGGCAATCTCGTTTCAGGTCAATTGCCAGAACCAGGAAGAGGTCGACCATTTCTGGGGCAACCTCAGCGCCGGCGGGCCGGTAGAGGCGCAGCAATGCGGCTGGCTCAAGGACAAGTTCGGCGTGTCGTGGCAGATCGTGCCGGTGGCCTTCATGCACATGATGACCGACCCCGACCAGACCAAGGTCCAACGGGCGATGCAGGCCATGTTCGGAATGAAAAAACTCGACATCGCCGAACTGGAACGAGCCTTCGCCGGCCAGAGCTAATACACTCGGGCACTGGCCTGCCGAGAACTCCCATGATGAAACACGCTGCCGCCAAGAACCCCGAACATGCCCCGCGCTTCTGGCGCGACGACGCCCTGCCCTTCATCGAAGCGCGCGCCATCGCCGACGGGCGTGAGGTCTGCTATTCACGGCATTCCCACGCGCACTTCTCCATCGGCGCGATCACCGCCGGGCGCAGCACTTACGTGCATGAGCAATCCTCGTACGAAGTGGCGGCCGGCACGGTGGTGCTGATGAACCCGGGGGACGTGCATGCATGCAACCCGATCGATGATCAGCCGTGGTCGTATTTGATGTTGTATGTGGAAACGCCGTGGCTGACGGATCTGCAGCATCAACTGGAGTTCAGTGCGGAGCTTGAGTTTCGGCGGTTTGCCGATACGCATTTGAATGATGCTCGCCTGTTTCGCGACTTGAATGCGTTATACGGCGTGTTGGTCGACGAACAGCAAGACGTGCTGCGCAAACAGAGCGCCGCCGTGGAGTTTTTCAGTGACCTGCAACTGCGCCTGAATCCCATCGAGTCACGTTTACGCGAGCCAAACTTCAAACTCGAACGCGCCGCCGACTTCATCCGCCGGCACTGCACCGACCTACTCAGCCTGGACGACATCTGCGCGGCGGCCGAACTGTCACCGTCCTACCTCATCCGCGCGTTCAAACAGCATTACGGCATGACGCCTCATGCGTTCTTGATCAATCAGCGCATTCAGTTTGCCCGCGAGTGTTTACGGCGCGGGCAGTTGATTGCGGATGTCGCGCTGGAGGCGGGGTTTGCCGATCAGGCGCATTTTCAGCGGGCGTTCAAACAGCATCTGGCGGCTACGCCGGGGCAGTATCGGGGTTAACAACAAAAACGGCCCGCGTTGGATTTTGGATCGTTCCCACGCTCCGCGTTCCAGCTCTGGAAGGGACGCGGAGCGCCCCGGGCTGCATTCCCACGCAGAGCGTGGTAACGATCAGGTTACAGAGGCGCCTCGGCCTTCAGTTCCAGATTATCCAGCGCCCGATTCACCGCCAGCTCCCCCAGCATGATCAGTTGCGCAATCCCCAGCAGCACATGCCGGTGCGAACCATCCACCAGCCCGGCGAAGTCGGTGGCCATGACTTTGGCTGAGGTCAGGGTTTCGCAGGCGTCGGCCAGCAGTTCTTCGCTGGCAATGCCGGGGGCAATGAGGTAGCGGGTGTTGGGTTTGAACAGCGGCTTTCTGGGTAGCAACGGATTGAGGTAGTGGTCGAGGGCGCGTTCGGCGGCTTCGTGGAATTTCTTGGAATCGAGGGTTTCGTAGGGCGAGGTGGTGTCGGTTTCGGGTGGGTTTGGCGTTGGTTTGATCATGGTGAACTCCCTGATTGATGGAGCTGCCACGGTTCGCTGCGAAACGAAGGGAGGTGACAGCTGTACGCGGGTTCGCAGACCGGGAATCAAGGAACCCGGCATACCCGAAGGTATCCCGCGCACAACCGCCATTACGCGACCAGCAAAAAATGCTGAACGGAAACGACGCTCTGGGCGCCTTGATTGATCCGGGCTGCGAAACCCGATCGCTGATTCGTCAGCGACCGACCCACAATAGAACCCGCCCCCAAGGCGCACAAGCCGGCGGATTCTGGCTGATGCGTAGGCAATGGCGCAAGGTGTTGTGGCTTGCCGGAAGTATCCTTAAACACCTTTAAACCGCCCCAGCCACCCCGCCGCTTCGCCACAGCTGATTACTCCCTCACACTTTTTCGTGCCATTTCAAATCTGTATTCAGAGCGATCAACTGTGTTTACCCGTTCACTTTCATAAGTCTACATACCCGGAAAGATATATATATTTATCGCCAACAAAGTTTCAGGCCTTTAAAAACAGCCTCCCCTCTCATTCACGCCAAACCAAAGAAACACTTCGAACATTAATCCACGTGAACTTTTCGACCTGGATCCTTACTCTAAAAACCTGTCTACCGCACAAACACGACAATCAACAAACAACCACCACACCTCATTTATTTCGCCATTAGAGAATGGATTCCGAATCATGAAGCCAATGGACAACTATGTTTACGATTCCACAACCACACTTCAGAAAAAGGCAGTAAGCCAGACCATTACAAACTTTATCAGCGATGAATACGCCATTGAACGCCTTGGCTGGAAATGGGATGAAATTCTGGTTCCGTGCGTGGAGGACAGCACATTTGACCGAATTCATCGCAGCGGCAAAATCTCGCTTGCCATACTTCTGCGCCACGACGACTTTCGCTTTATACGCGCTCGCCGCAAGATTCCGGACAACGCTGTTTTTCTGCTGGATGAGAATGCTCGACTCTATTCCAGCTATCGAAACATGGTCTCCAGCGGAGGCCGGCCCGCTACCCCGTTTGTTTCTCTGCGAGAGATCACCGCTGATATAGCAGGTCTGGCTGACTTCGCCGACAACCTTCCGATATTGGCCAAGGTCGCCGCCTCCAGTGGCGGCTGGATCATTACAGGAGACGAAGTTACGGTCGGCCAGTGGCTGCGTTTCCACGGGCTGCAAGTGCCGGACAACGAACAGGACACCCGCAACCTGCTTGATCTGTTGAACTTCTCGACATTGCCCGCGCCGCCGAAGTACGGAAACTATTGGCAACTTCTGGACGCGTCCGACGAGTCGCCATTCAAACTTGAGGGAAATAACCGGTCTATCATTCTTGATCTGATACAAAGCTACACCCGTGATTTTGAAGCCATCGTCAATGTCCTCGGCAGACGTTTGCTGATTGAAAGCACATCGGGTGACGGCGCTATAACCAGCACGGACTATCGCCTGCAGCAATTGATCGAAAGTGCTGCGTCCCGGCACGGGCAACATTACCTGTCCAGATTGGGCTGGCTTAATGAACAAGCAGAAACAAAACAATCGACGGAGCTCATGGAGCAACTGGCGGTTGCCGTGATCTTGCTTGACCTCGACCCGGCGCTCGATATCGCCAATACCCACTTCGCCGGTTTCGATCTGTATTCCAGACGTTACTTCAAACAATATCCTTCCCGGGTTCGGGCAGACCTGGAAGCGCATCTGATCAAGAACCTGAACGTCGAGCCCTCGCTCGCCCCTCTGGTATCGCAGATGGTTCTGGCGGGGATGGCACCGGAATATCTCTTTAGCGATTGGCCGTCCAGCCTGTTGATGGGGACGCCGGCCTGGGTGATCGCCACGCAGGCCGTGCATCTGGTCGAAGCGTTGGCGCCTGGCGCCAGCCGCAAAATGACTTATCAACATTTGATGGGGTTCAGCCAGTCGACAAAAGCGCTCGCGCCACTGGCAGCACTGCAGGCTGAGGGCTCAGTGGATCCGGTGGTGACCTGGGCCTGGATGAACGGCTTCATCACGCGAGATGCGCAAGGTGAACTCGGCGCGCAAGAGATCGAGCGCGCCATACGCGAATACGATCATTACATTGGCTTGACGCTGGAAGCCGCCGAACACTTTTCCAGGCCGTTTCCCGATCGCAGACAGCTCGCATTGAAAGAGCTGAAGACCCAGGAACGCGATTGCGACCCCGATGAGCTGTTGGTCAAACATCGCGGCTCGGGCGGTGGCGCCGGTCGCAAAGTGTCGGTGCTGGATCTCTACATGGGTGACGAACTGCACACCCAGGACTGGGATCGCATCAGGGGCACCAGTATCTACAAATCCTTCCCGGAGCTGCCCTATCTCTATCCCGTTGCCGAGCTTTACGAGTCGGCGACCACCCGTCATTTCGACGCTGTACTCGGGGGGCTGGCGCGCAATATCCAGATCGCCATTTCACAGGTACTCCCGGAAGATGCAGCGTCCCTCGAATACGGTGCGATCGGGGTCTATTGCGTTCAGAAAATGAACTACAGACCCGCGCGGACCAACGGCCGCGGCGGCATCAGTCCAGCTACGTACCTTCCGGGAGAGACCGGTCGTTACGGTGTCATTCTCTGTGTGAAGCACGGTTACGCCGTCAAGTGCTTTGAGCTGCTTCCACTCAGGATGGAGTGTCGCTACAACCCGGATCTCGAAGCGTTCTTCGAGCCGCTGGTATCCGGAAACTTCTACCAGCTCGACACTCGTTTCGCCGACCAGAAACAACTTGAGAAGGTCCCCATTGATCTACAGGCCTACCTGCAAAACGTGCCGCCCAAAACCGGCGTCCAGTCCAGAATCCAGGTCCGCAGGATCGGTGTCCTTGAAGCACCCGCCGACCACAGCGACCGGGATAATCAAATCCCCCTTTATCGATCCTCTCGCATGGAGACACTGGGTTGGATGGTCGCCAGGAAAAATCCGTACACCACCGAGCAAGAGATTCACCAGCTGGGTCTGCAGCAAACCGCACGAGAAAAAGCGATTGAAAAGACCGACGCCATCTTCAACATGATTCTCAACCTGATCATTCCCTTCAAGGGTTGCGTGGAAGGACTGAACTCCGGTGATCCGAAAAAGCAGGGTGGTGCCATTTTCGACTGCATTGTCGATGCCGCGGTATTGGCGATAACCCTTTTCGCCGCACCCGTTGCCATCGCTGCCGCTGCCAGCAAAGCCGCGACCATCGCCGGCAAACTGCTGTCGGCCTCGAGGATTCTGGCAAGCACGGCCCTCAGCCTGTTCAACCCGTTGTCGGGTTTGCCGCAACTGCTCAAGGCCGGTGGCAAACTGCTCGGCCGAGGCGTCGCCAGGCTGAGCGGCCATGCCCTCTCGCTGGCACATCATGCCAGGCAGCAACTCAGGTTCTTGACCGGCGCAAACAGTTACGACCTGCTCAAAGTCATTGATCACACCGGCTCGGCGGCACAGGCGCGAATGTCTCTGGACACGGTTTCCCATGCGCGGGCACTGCTGAAAAGCGATGCCATCGAAACCGCTCAACACATTGTCACGCGCTTGAGCGACACGAACTTCAAATTGCCCAAAGGTGCTACCGAAACTGAATTGCGCCATCTTGCGAACAACGCCGTGAAGGAAACCGCGTATCAGTCGAAACAGGCAGGCGATCTGGAGTCGCTGATCGGTCGCAAGGCTTTGGAAGAGTTGACAGAGGCGTTCATCAAGGGCCACCCCGTGCAGCTCAACAATACGCGCAGCACGGCGCAGGGTTACACCGAAACGCTGGCAGTCCTGTACGAGCTTGAAAGCAAAAAGGCCCGATACATGACGGGCTATCAGCAAGACATTCTGAAACTGGATCTGGGCAAACCGCCGTACAGCGACGTGATGCCAGAAGCGCTCTTCAATCCTCTTGGCTATACCGATCCTTCACAACGAGCAACCGCCTGGATGTTGAAAGGCTCGACCTCCAACGGCAACGACTTCGACAATGTTCTCGGCGTATTGCGCGATTACACCGCGAACAAGGCCTCCCTGACCGATCCGAACGTGATCCGGGATATCCATCGCAAACTGGTACCGGAAGCCGTCGACAAAGTGCGCGACGCCGGCGCCCCGACCAAGTACGGCAGCAGCCCGACCGGGTTCGCGTTACTGGAGCAGCATTTAAAGCACCTGGACCCAAGCCACCCGCACTTTGACAAGCAGGTGCTGGGGGCGGTGGTCGGTTTCCAGGGTTTTGGTGATGGCAATGGCCGCACCGCCAGTGCGCTGTACTCGATCAGCCAGTTGCGTAACAAGCAGTTCACGGCCATGCCACCCCACGTATTCAGGGAGCTCAACGGCATTTTCTGATGATGCCCGATTGACCTGACTGCAACAGGTCCGTACTCCGCTTTCCGGAGTACGGATCACGGAAACAGCAAATACCCCGCACTCACCGCCAACAGCAACGCCATTACCCGGTTGAACAAACGCATCCCCGCCGGATTCCCGAGATAGCCACGCAAAAACGTCCCGGCATACACCCAGCACCCGACCGACAGATAACAGATCACCAGATACACCGCCGCAAACTGCCACACCAGCCGCGCCTCGCCATCGGCGACAAACGCGCCCATCCCCGCGACGCAGGCCAGCCACGCCTTGGGATTGAGCCACTGCATCACCGCGCCGTAGAGCATCGACGGCGCCCTGCCCGATTCTCCCGCATTCAACTGGCCGTCATCGGTAGCCAGTTTCCAGGCCATGAACAGCAGAAACGCCACCCCGGCCAGTTGCACCACGCGGGTCAGCGACGGCCACAGCGTAAGCACTTCATGCAGTCCCAGCCCCATCAACACCAGCAACAACACAAACCCCAGCGTCGCCCCCGCCACATGCCGTTGACTGGCACGAAAGCCGAACTGCGCCCCCGAGCTCAACGCCACGATATTCACCGGCCCCGGGGTAATGGACGCGGCCAGGGCAAACGCCGCCATCGACACAATCAGACTCATCGCACACCTGCTTCAAATCGAGGAACAAGGCACTCACAGTAGCCAGCACACAGCACGCGGTATTGAAGGAAATTACCCCCGCTCGCGCAGACCCACTACGCTCTGGCTATGCGACCACTTTTGACCAGGAAGTCTGCCCTCGATGATCTTGATTCTGCTGCCCTCTGCCGATTACGACCCCACCGAAAGCAGCGTGCCCTGGCAGGCAATGCGCAAGGCGGGTATCGAAGTACGTTTTGCCACACCGCAAGGCTTGCCCGCCCACGCCGATCCACGGCTGGTGGATATCGGCTTCGGCCTGTTGAGTTCGATGCTGATGACGCGCAAGGCCGATCTGGACAGTTACACGCAGATGATCGAGTCCGAGGCGTTCAGGCAGCCGCTGGCGTATGCCGATGTCGACACGACCCAATTTGACGGTCTGCTGATTCCCGGCGGGCATGCCAAGGGGATGCGCACGCTGTTGGAATCGACGCAGGCTCAGCAAATCGCCCTGCAATTCTTCAAGGCCGAAAAACCCGTGGCGGCGGTGTGTCATGGCGTGTTGTTGCTGGCGCGCACGCTCGACCCCGATACCGGGCGTTCGGTGTTGTTCGGGCGCAAGGTCACGGCACTGCTGGCGGCAACCATGGAGATGCCAGCGTGGCTGATGACAGCTGCCTGGCTGGGGCGCTACTACCGCACCTACAAGCAGACCGTCGAAGCGGAAGTGAAGACCGTGCTGGCCAGCAAAGCCGACTTCATACGCGGGCCGCTGATCGCCAAACGCGATTGTGCGCAGAAACTGCAATCAGGATTTGTGGTGCGCGACGGCCAACTGCTGACAGCGCGCTGGCCCGGCGATTGCCATCGATTCGCCGCCGAATGGGTGGCCATGTTGCAGGCCCCCCAGCGCTGATCGGCGTTTTCAGTCCTGACGCGGCACGGTGAAGCGGAATTCGCTGCCCTGCCCCGGCTCGCTCTCGGCAACGATCCGCCCGCCGTGAGCCTCGACGATGCCTTGCGTGATGTACAGGCCCAGCCCGGTACCGTTCGGATTGCCTTCCTTCACCGTCCAGTAGCGGTCGAAAACGTGCGGCAAGTGATCCTTGGGAATGCCTTCGCCGCTGTCACGTACCGTGAAGACGATGTCGTCACCGACCGATTTGGCATACACATCGACCGTACCCAGGCGCGGCGTGAACTTGATCGCGTTGCCGACCAGATTCGACAGCACCTGGAACAGCCGCTCGGGGTCGGCGTGGATGCTCAGGTCGGGGTCAGCCTCGAACGAGATGCTGATGTCCTTGTCCAGCGCCAGCGGCGCGAGCAGCGATTGCGCCTCTTCGAACATCTGCGCGACATCGAGTTTCTGCGGCGCGATGGTGTAGCGGCCGGCGTCGATTTTCGAGGTGTCGAGCAAGTCTTCCAGCAGCGTGTTCATGCGCCCGGCGGCTTGCTGCATGGTGTCGATCGCAGTCGAGATGCGCCGCGAAGTGTGCGGCCCGTCCGAGCTGAAGGCCTTCTGCATCATGCCGCACAGCATCGAGATCACGGTCATCGGATTGCGCAGATCGTGAGACACCACCGCCACCAGCTCATCGCGGGCGCGCACCGCTTCCTGCTCGCGGCGCACCTGACGGGCCAGATCATTTTCCAGCGCCGAGCGGCGCAGGTCGTTGGCAGCGAACAGATCGCCGTGGCTCCACTTGGTGGAAATCCCGGCCATCTCGACCTTCCAGATTTCGAACGAGGTACGCGGCCGCAGACGCAGGCCGGCGTCGGAGTTTTCCAGATCCAGCGGCTTGCGCGGGTCGCCGCTCCAGTTGATGTTCTCTTTGACTTCGGGGCGGAACCACAGCACGCCGTTGTCCACCGGTTTGGGCAAGCTCAAGGCGAGCACGCCGCTGGCGACCTGCTGATACTGCGCGGCCGGCGGATAGACGCTGGCCAGGTGATGACTGGCAAACACCGGCTCGCCGCGCTCCTGCAACCACTTGTGCAGGGCACGAATCTCTTCCGGCTCCGGGCAGTTGCCGTAACGGTGCAATTGCTTGTCTTCGATGATCGCGATGCCGCCGGCATTGGCCAGCGCCATCAACACCTGCGGCTGGTTGGCCAGGCCATCGAAGACGTTCTGTGGCGAATCGATCATCGCCTGATTGAGCAGCGCCAGCGACTCGACCTTTTCCTCGCGTTGACGGCTGACCTCCAGCGCTTCCATCGCACTGATCTGCAACGACAGCACCTGGCCGATGGTCTGGCATGCGGTGCGCAACTCGTGCGGCACGTGCAGCGGCTGGCGGTTGCCGCAACTGATCAGGCCCCAGAGGCGGTCGCCCTTGAGCAGGGAAATGCTCATCGAGGACAGCACGCCCATGTTCTTCATGTACTGGCAGTGGATCGGCGACACGCTGCGCAATGTGGCGAAGCTCAGGTCCAGCGGGGTCTGTGTGTCCGGGCGCAACTTGGGCACCAGCGGCACCGGTTGGTAGTCGGCATTCGGGATGATCCGCAGCCAGTTGGTGCGGTACAGCTCCCGGGCCTGCTCGGGGATGTCGGAGGCCGGGAAAAACAGACCGTTGAAGACTTCCATCGACGGGTCGGACGCTTCGGCGATGACCTGACCGTGGCCCTCTTCTTCGAAGCGATAGATCAGCACCCGGTCGTAACCGGTCATGGCCTGGATTTCCTTGACGCTGATGTCGTACAGCGCCTGCAGGCTCTGAGCCTTTTGCAGGCGCGCGAGCATCCGCCCCAGATGGGTTTCGGTGCCGGCGACGTTGCGCGGCTGGAAGTTCTCGACGTGGATTTCCAGCTCCAGAATCAAGACGTCCTGATGCCGGTGCAGCAAGCCTTCGAACGCAGTGCCGTTGAGGCGAAAGTGCAGCGGCGGCGCATCGGACAGCGCCGGCTGCTGCAAGGCCTCGCGAACCTGCGCGGCATGGGCATCGCCGATCAGGCTTTGCAGTGGCTGGCCGATCAGTTCTTGTGCCGGTCGGGCGAGCAACGTTTCGACGTTGGCGCTGATCTGGATGATCGAAAGGTCCGGCTCGCTCAGGGTCAGCAGCAAACCGTGCGGCTGGATCGCGCCGGGAAAGCGGATCGGCTCGTCGGCGCAGTTGGCCAGCAACTCTTCAAAGGCTTCTTTGTCTTGCGGGGTCATACCAGAACCTCCTGGCTTTCGAGCCAGCGCTCGAAACAGCTGAATGTGGTGTGGGCGGCCGCCACGACGGCTTCACGCTCGTCGGCGTCCATCGGGCGACTGCCCAGGTATTCGATGAAATCGCGCCAGCGCCGGCCGGTGGCAGCGCCGTAGATGTCCAGAAACGCTGCACCGTTGTCCGCGTCCAGGCTCAGTCGTGCGGCGATTTCCCGGCGCAGGATCTGCCCGCCGAGGGTGGCGCCTTCCAGCACGTACAGCACGCCCAGGCAGGCGGCGGCGGAGTCGATGGAGGGCAACTGGCGGCAGAGCGGAAAGTCCCCGTTGTTTGCGCACAACGCTTGCAGGTCGCGTTGCAGGGTCGGGGCCTTGAGGCGTGAAACCAGATCGAAATCGGCGGGGATCTCGCCGCTGTCCTGCAATGCACTTTCCAGTGGCTGATAGAAGCCGTAATAGGCGCGCATCAGTCGCTCGAAAGCGTGCAGATCAAGGGTGTCGGAGAAGAAAGGAAGGCGTTTTTCCAGTGCAATGTGCAGTTCGGCCGTGCCGGCGCGCAGATCCTGCAACACCGGTGGTACATGAACCTCGCGGGCCTTTGCTTGCATGTAGGTCGCTCGTACAGTGGGCCGCCTGCGGCCATGGGGGAATGGAAAAGCATTGCGTGAAAGCTTACACGGCAATTGTCCTTTCTGACCCGACAGATGGTTTTTTCTGGCGGATTCATCACCCTGTGACGGTTTCAGAGTTGACGGGACGGCAGAAAGTTCGAACGGATTTACGCCCGATCATCGCTGTACTGCGACACTGCTGCCTGACTGTACGGTTCAGGGCCGCACGCCCGCGTGATAAAAGTAGCGCTCCCGTCACCGGAGCCCGCACCATGGATCTCGCCACCCTCTCCCTGTTTCTGCCCGCCTGCTTTGCCTTGAACATGGCGCCGGGGCCGAACAATCTGCTGTCGGTCAGCAACGCCACCCGCTACGGCTATCGTCGCGCCTGCGTGGCCGGTGTCGGTCGGTTGCTGGCGTTTGCCGGGATGATCGCCCTTGCGGCGGCGGGGCTGGCAGTGGTGCTGCAAACGTCCGAACTGTTGTTCTATGGGATCAAGCTCATCGGCGCGGGGTATCTGCTGTATCTGGCGTGGCAGCTGTGGCGGGCCAATCCTGCCGCCGAAGACGCGGTTACTGCGCCGGCGAGCGGGCTTCTGGCCCTGGCGCGTCAGGAGTTTTTAGTGGCGGCAGGAAACCCCAAGGCAATCCTCATCTTCACCGCATTCCTGCCGCAATTCGTCGACCCGGCCCGCGCCATCACCCCGCAGTTCATGCTGCTGGGTGTGCTGTTCCTGCTGCTGGAATGGATCGCCATCAGCGCCTACGCCTACATGGGCCTGCACATGCGCCGCTGGTTCGCCGAGCCGCGCGGCAAGCGGATATTCAACCGTTGCTGCGCGGGGCTGCTGTCGGCGGCGGCGTCGGTGTTGCTGATGGCCAAGCGGGCTTAGGCTTCGGACGGGCCTTTGAGTTCGACCTGATTGCCGTCCGGGTCGAAGCAGTACAGCGACAGGCCGTAGCCCTCGGCGCCAAAACGGGTGGCGGCTTTTTCGACGGTCAGGCCGCAGGCTTGCAAATGACTGACCAGCGCCGCTTCATCGAACGGCTCGATGCGCAGGCAGAAGTGATCGACGTTGCGCCGTTCGCTACCGGCAGCGGCGCCGCCCTTGCGGCCGATTTCGCCGTCGAGGTCGACCAGATCGATCATCGACGTACCGGCGCGCAGGTGCACCAGACCGAACTTTTCGTTGCGCTTGACCACTTCGGCGCCGAAGACCCGGTCGTAGAAATCAATGCTGCGTTGCAGATCGGCAACGCGCAGCACGATGTGATCGATGTGTTGAATCGTGAACGGTGGCATACCTTCATTTCCCGAGTTGTAGCGACCCGATCACTGTAGTGCAGCGGCCCGAAAATTCACTGTCGATTTTTCGGTGGAGCCATCAAATAACTGGTTTTATCCTCGGCCCATGAACATACAGACCGCTGTCCTGCCCCCTCACGCCGAAATGGTTCGCGCCATGCTCGCAAGCGACACTGCCTATGAAGGCGTGTTCTTCACGGCTGTGAAAACCACCGGGATCTTTTGCCGCCCTACCTGCACGGCGCGCAAGCCGAAACCGGAAAACGTCGAGTTCTTCGCCCACGCTGACGACTGCCTGTCCGCCGGTTATCGCGCCTGTTTGCGCTGCAAACCGCTGGATGCCGCAGCCATCGCCCCGGACTGGGTGCAACGACTATTAAAAGCCGTCGACGCCGATCCGGAGCTGCGCTGGAGCGATGCGCAGTTGCTCGCCGAGGGCATCGAACCGTTGAAGTTGCGGCGCTGGTTCAAACAGCATTTCGGCATGACCTTCCATGCGTGGCTGCGCACGCGCCGGCTCGGAGTGGCATTGGGCGGGATCAAGCAAGGCACATCCATCGACCACGCGGCGTTCGATTCCGGTTATGAATCCCTCAGCGGTTTTCGCGATGCGTTCCAGAAGTCGTTCCACATCACGCCGGGACGCGCGGCAGCCAGCGAGCCGCTGCTGTTCACCCGGCTGACCACGCCGCTGGGGCCGATGATCGCCATGGCCGAGCGTCGCGGGCTGGTGCTGCTGGAGTTTCTCGACCGCCCGGCGCTGACCCGGGAAGTCGAGGAACTGCAAAACCGCTACGGCTACGTGGTCGCACCGGGGCACAACGCGCATTTGCAGCAGATCGAAAATGAGCTGGCGCTGTATTTCGCCGGCAAGCTGAGCGAATTCAGCGTGCCGCTGCACCTGCCTGGCAGCGAGTTTGCCCGCCAGGTCTGGGCCGAACTGCGGCAAATCCCCTACGGCCATACCAGCACTTACGGCACCATCGCCGCACGGCTGGGCAAACCCGGCGCCAGTCGCGCAGTGGGGCTGGCCAACGGGCACAATCGGCTGTCGATTGTCGTGCCGTGCCATCGGGTGATCGGTGCGGACGGCTCATTGACGGGCTATGGTGGTGGGCAACCGCGCAAGGCGTTTTTGCTTCGGCTGGAAAGCGCCGCCGTGCAGCTCACGCAACAACTGGCTTTCTAAAACAATAGACAAGAAGGGATCTCGATGAACGCGCTCGACACTCAATTTCACCAGTTGCACCACGATGGCCTGTTGATCCTGACCAACGTCGCCGACGCCACCGGCGCGCGTCTGGTCGAGCAATTGGGCGGCAAAGCCGTCGCCACCAGCAGCGCCGCTGTCGCTTGGGCCCACGGTTATCCGGACGGTAACACCCTGCCGCTGGAACGGTTGATCAGCACCGTGGAGTCGATTGCCCGAGTCATCCAAGTGCCGTTGAGCGTGGACATCGAGGCCGGTTATTCCGATGACCTCGACCGGGTCGCTGAAGTGATCGATGCCGTCGTCGCCTCAGGCGCGGTCGGGATCAATATCGAAGACGGCAGCGGCACGCCGGAACTGCTGGTGCGCAAGATCGAAGTCGCGCGACAAGTGGCCGAGAAGCGCAATGTGAAGCTGTTCATCAACGCCCGCACCGACGTTTATCTGAAAAGCCTGGTGCCGGCCGAGGATCGTGTCGCCGAAACCCTGCACCGCGCCGCACTGTATCAGGCAGCTGGGGCCGATGGTTTGTTCGCCGCCGGCGTCACGTCCGCCTACGAAATCGAAGCCATCTGCAAGGGTACGACGCTGCCGGTGAACGTCCTGGGCTTCGCTTGCCTGCCCTCCCCCGAAGAACTGCAAACCCTCGGCGTGCGCCGCTTGAGCGCCGGTTCCGGGATCGCCGAGTTCATGTACGGCGCCATGGGTTCGCTGGTGAAAAGCTTTCTCGCCAGCGGCAAACTCGACACCCATGACCTCAAGGCCTTCACCTATGGCGAAGTCAACGGTCTGCTGAAGTAAGCCATGCCTGATCCCTATCAACGGGCCAGTGAATTTCTGGCCACTCTCGACGCCGACTGGCAGCGCCACATTGCTGCGGTCGGCCCTTGCCTGCATCAGCCGCACCCGGCGCGCGACCCTTATGAGTCGCTGGTGCGTGCAATTGCCTATCAGCAACTGCACGCCAAGGCGGGCGATGCGATTGTCGGGCGGCTGGTGGGGTTGTTTCCCGGGCAGACGTTTCCGCGTCCGGAGCAGATTCTGGCGACGGACTTCGATCAATTGCGCGGTTGCGGGTTTTCGGCGGGCAAGATTGCGACGATTCAGGGGATTGCCCAGGCGACTATGGACGGCGTGGTGCCGGATTACTCGACCGCGCTGGCGATGGAGGATGAAGCATTGATCGAGCGGTTGGTCAGTCTGCGCGGGGTTGGGCGCTGGACCGTCGAGATGTTGCTGATCTATAGCCTGGAGCGCCCGGATATCCTGCCGGCGGATGACTTTGGGGTTCGCGAGGGGTATCGGCGGTTGAAGGGGCTGGAGGTGCAGCCTGCGCGTAGGCAGATGATTGAGATCGGGTTGGCGTGGAAGCCGTTTCGGACGGTGGCGGCCTGGTATTTGTGGAGGGTGCCAAAAGCGCCCTCACCCTAGCCCTCTCCCGGGGGGAGAGGGAACCGATTGGGGGATATTGGCGACTTCCGCCGACCTGGAATAGCACCTGTGAATCCATTGATGCCAAGACGTTGGCGAACCCATCGTTGCCAAGACTTTAGTGAATCCATAAATGCCAAGACGCTGGTGAATCCATAGTCGACTCGGTGTTTCAGGTCGATGTAAGACGCAAGACACCTCGGTCGGCTCCCTCTCCCTCCGGGAGAGGGCTGGGGTGAGGGGGAGCTACAGACCCGATTTCAACTTGCTGAACGCCCGAATTAAAGCCCGGTTGAACGCCTTGCCATTATCATTCTTGCTATACAAAGAAGCCCTCACCGCCTCAGGCGGATACGTCCCCGGATCATTACGAATCGCCGGATCAATCAACCCGTCCGCCGCCGTAATCGCGTTGGCGTAGTGAATCGTATCGGTAATCGGCGCAATTACTTCAGGCGTCATCAAATAATCCATCAATGCCAGCCCGGCCTCCGGATGCGGTGCATCCTTGGGAATGACCATGGCATCGAACCAGATCAGCGTGCCCTCCTTCGGGATCCGGTAATTCAACTTGAACGGCTTTTTCGCCGTTTCAGCCTGACCTGCCGCGATGGCAACGTTGCCGTTCCACGACATCGCCACGCAGGTGTTGCCGTTGGCCAGGTCGCTGATGTTCAGGTCATTGTCGAAGTAGCGGATGTACGGGCGGATCTTCGCCAGTTGCTGTTCGGCGAGTTTCAGGTCGTCGAGGCTCTGGCGATTGATGTCCAGGCCCATGTACTTCATGACCGCCGCGAATACTTCGTTCGGATCGTTGAGCAGGCTCACCCCGCAATCGGCGAATTTCGACACCACCGCCGGATCGAACAGCATCGCCCAACTGTCCCGTGGCGCGTCCGGCAGGCGCTGCTTCACGGCCTCCTCCTGATAGCCGACGCCGGTGGTGCCCCAGGCATAGATCCCGGCGTAGCGATTGCCCGGATCGAACACCGCCATGTGCTGACGGAATTCGTCACCGACACCGGCAAAGTGCGGAAGCTGCTGCTTGTTCAGGGTCTGGATCGCGCCGCTTTCGATGGCCCGCGACAGGTGCTGGCCGGCGGTCAGCACCAGGTCGTAACCGCTGCGGCCGGTGAGCAGTTTGGTCTCGACGGTTTCCAGTGAGTCGAAGTGATCGGCGACCACCCGAATCCCGGTTTTCGCCTCGAAATTCTTCAGGGTATCCGGGGCCAGGTACTCGCCCCAGATGTACAGGTTGACCACCGGTTTCGCCGTTTCGGCGGCCTGCACACACAGGGGTGCAAGCACCAGCAATAACGCTTTACTCAGTTTGTGCAGGCCCATGGTCAGGCTCCTTTTTTCTGGCCGGCGTATTGCGGCATGGTGATGCACGCGACGTTGCCGCCACCGAGCAGGATTTCCCGGGAGTTTTCGATGCCGACGATCTTGTGCTGCGGGAACAGCTCGGCGAGGGTCGCCAGCGCCACCTGATCGTTGCGATCACCGAACAGCGGCACCACGATCGAGCTGTTGCCGGCGTAGTAGTTGATGTACGACGCACAGATTTTGGTACCGGCCTGGCGGGTGTGGGTGCTGTCCTGCTGATCGAGGCCTTCGGCTTCTTCGGCGGTCCACTCCAGCACGTCCGGTTGCGGCAACTTGTGCACGATCAGTTCGCGGCCACGGCTGTCGCGGGTGCTGCGCAGGATGTCGTAGGCCTCCTGATAGATTTCCCACTGCGGATCGTCGCGGTTGTCGGTCCATTGCAGCACCACTTCGCCGGGGCGCACGAAGCACGCGAGGTCGTCGACATGGCCGTCGGTTTCGTCAAACTTGCAACCGCGCGGCAGCCAGATCACTTGCTCGGCGCCGAGATAATCAGTCAGCCGGCGGGTCACTTCGTCCTTGCCCAGGTGCTGGTTGCGATTGCGGTTGAGCAGGCATTGCTCGGTGGTGAGGATGCTGCCCTGGCCGTCGCTCTGGATGCCGCCGAGTTCGGCAATCAATGGCGCGCGATAGCGGTCGAAGCGTTCGATTTCGAGAATTTTGCTGGCGATCTGGTCGTCCTTGTCCCACGGGTAGTAGAGCCCGCCGTCGAGGCCGCCGTAGGCGTTGAATTCGAAGTCGACGCCACGCACTTCACCGCTCTGGTCGTTGACCACGAAGCACGGGCCGCTGTCGCGGAACCAGGTGTCGTTGCAGGTCATCTCCACCACCCGCACCTGCGGCGGCAACTGGCGGCGGGCGGTGGCGAACTGGGATGCCGAAGCGCAGACCGTCACCGGTTCGCTGTGGGAGATCGCGGTGACGATCTGCACCCAGACTTTCTGCGCTGGCTTGGCGCCGTTGCGCCAGACGTCGGTGCGCTCAGGCCAGCCGAGCCAGCAACCGGACTTGGCTTCGAATTCGCCGGGCAGACGGAAGCCGTCCTGTTTCGGGGTGGAGTCGAGCAAACGTGCCATGGTCAAACCTCGTCATCGGGATGGGAATGACCTCAGGCTACGGTCGTGGGCGGTCGCGCCGCCAACGATGATTATTTCGGAACAGTTGAATTCAACTCATCAATCCGCCAGCTGATCGTTGAACCACTCCAGCATTTGCGCCACCGCCGGGCGCTCCAGCCGCACCCGCTCGCAGACCAGCGCGTATTGGCCCAGCGCGGTCATGCTGGAGGTGAACGGCCGCACCAGACGCCCGTTCTGCAAATCCTCCTGCGCCGTGAGGTTGTCGCCCATCGCCACGCCCTGCCCTTGTGCCGCCGCTTCCAGCGCGAGGCCGGCATGGGCGAAATACAACTGGCGTTCCGGGCGCAGGTCGCCGGCATGGCTGGTCAGCCACGCGGTCCAGGTCTTGCCATCCTGATCGTCGTGCAGCAGGCAATGGCGGGCCAGGTCCTTCGGGGTTTTCAGAGTGCCCTGGTTGAACAGGCCGGGGCTGCATACCGGGAAGAACTGCAACGCCGGCAACGGGCGAACGAAATATGCGCTGCTGTCCACCGGGCCGGTGCCGTAGGTAATCGCCAGATCGATGTCTTCGCCGGGTGCGGTGGCGTCGATCGGTTGTTCGTAGAGGTGCAAGGTGATGTGCGGATAACGCGCGTAGAAATCGGTGAGACGGTTCATCAGCCACTTCTGCGCCAGTTCCGCCGTGACCGCCAGCCGCAAAACCGCGAGCGAGGACGGATCACGCAATTCATCGCAGGCATCGCCGATCAGTTCGAAGGCCTGTTGCAGGCTATGCATCAAGCGCCCGGCGGCGATGGTCGGGCGAATCTGCCGGCCCTCGCGGATGAACAGCGACACGCCCAGTTGCTCTTCGAGCTGGCGGATCTGGTGGCTGACGGCGCTGTCGGTGACGCACAGCTCGGCGGCGGCCCGGCCGAAATGCGCATGGCGGGCAGCGCATTCGAAGGTTCGCAGGGCGGCCAGGGAAGGTAGTCGGCGCATGGGTTTGGGTCCCGATTTTTTGCGTCCATGCTGACCGGGCTTTGTGCGAGCGTCCAGTTGCACCGCGTTATCGTTCGCCGCCCAGTGGCATGAACGGCTGGGACCGAGCCGGTAACCGCCTTCACAGTCTTTGACAGTTTCCCGACAAAGCTGCCAAAGATTGCCGGCCAATGCCCGCCTAGCATGGCGCATCCACATTTCGCTCGGGTGCCCCATGCCGGTTTCGTTACGCACATTTTCGCTGTCCCTGACCTCCCTCTGCCTGCTGCTGCCGGGCGATTCGCTGCGCGCCGAAGACTGGCACACCACCCTGCGCGCCGGTGCGGCCAGTGCGCCGCGTTACAGCGGCAGTGATGAGCGGGTGGTGGCGCCATTGGTGGGCGTGGAAATCGTCAGCCCTTACGGCGTGTTTCTCGACAGCAGCCGGGGCCTGGGCTGGGGCTTCGACGAAGAGGACTTCGGCCTCAGCGTCTATATCGGTGCCAGCGACGTGCGCAAGGATCGCAAGACCGGATTCAAAGGCTCGGACGAGCTCAACGGCATGGGTTCGATCAAGTCGCGCCCGGTAATCGGGCTCGACGGCACGTATCACATGGGCCCGCTCATTCTCGGCGCGAGCTTCGAGCATGCGCTGGAAAAGGACGACGATGACCACGACACCGGCTCGTCGTGGAACCGCCTCAAGCTGAGCATCAGCGCGCCGTTCTACGAAGGGCGTTTCGGCAAGATTACCGGCGGCCTCAACAGCCAGTTCGGCGACAGCAATTACATGCGCACCTGGTACGGCGTCAGCGATGCCCAGGCCTCGCGCAGCCAGTTTCGCGCGTACACGGCCCGGGCCGGGTTGGTCAGTCGTGGTGCGGATCTGACCTGGTCGTTGCCGCTGGATGAACAATGGAGCGTGTCGACCGTTCTGGCGGTGCAGTACCTGAGCCACGAAGCGGCCGACAGCCCGATAGTCGAGCGCCGGTTGCAGACCTCACTCGCCGGGCAAGTGGTCTACACCTTTTGATCGCACTCAGAACAGCTCGCTGAACGGGATAAAACGCAGCGGATCGCCCCTCTGCAAGGTGCTGTTCTCGGGGATTTCCACCAGCCCGTCGGCCCAGGTCGCGCCGAGCAGAACCCCGGAACTCTGGTTCGGATACAGCGCCGCCTGCCCGCCCTCCAGACGCACCCGCAGGTATTCGCGACGGCTGCCGGGTTTCGGCCAGTCGAAGCCGGCGTTGACCGTGAAGCTCAGCGGCATCACCTCTTCCACGCCTTGGATGCGCAGCAGGTACGGGCGCGCCAGCAGGCCGAAGGTCACCAGTGCCGAGGTCGGATTACCCGGCAGACCGATCACCGGCACCGTGCCGAAATGGCCAACGGTCAGCGGCTTGCCGGGTTTGATCGCGAGTTTCCACAGCAGCGGTTTGCCGTTGTCGCGCAGCACCTGGCCGAGGCAATCGGCGTCACCGGCAGACACGCCGCCGGTGGTCAGAATCAAGTCGGCCGCGACCTGCAGTTGCTCAAGTTTGAGCCGGGTCTGCGCCGGGCGATCGGGCAGAATCCCGGCGTCGATCACTTCGCAACCCAGCTCGCGCAACCAGTGGTCGAGCAAAGTGCGGTTGCTGTTGTAGATGCTGCCGGGACGCAGCGGTTGGCCCGGTTCCACCAGCTCATCACCGGTCGACAGCAATGCCACGCGCGGACGACGCACCACCGGAAAATGGGTCATGCCCTGCCCCGCAGCGACCGCCATCTCGAACGGGCCGAGGCGTTTGCCGGCGCGCAGCAAGGTGTCGCCGACGCGGTTCTCCTGGCCCTGGGCGCGGATGTTCTGGCCGACTTTCAGCGGTTGCAGGAAACGGACGCGGCCGTCTTCGAGCACCTCGACGTTTTCCTGCATCTCCACGCAATTGGCGCCATTGGGCAACGGCGCCCCGGTGAAAATCCGCGCGCAAGTGCCGGGCAGCAAGGCGTCCGGCGCCAACCCGGCGTAGACCCGTTGCGACACGCCCAACGGTTGGCGATGCAGGTCGGCAAGGTTCAAGGCGTAACCGTCCATGGCGCTGTTCGGCCACGGCGGCAGATCGAGGGTGGCGACCAGATCGCTGGCCAGCACTCGCCCCCGCGCTTCATTGAGTGGCACCGATTCACTGTCCGGCAGACGTTGTTCATCGGCCATCGCCAACAGTTGGTCGAGGGCGTCCTCGACCGGCATCAATGCAGGCTCGGTCATCCGCGTGGCCCGCAGGCTTGCACCGGTTTGAGGTGCGGAACGAAGTTGCACGGGCGATGGCGGTTATCCAGTTGTTCGGCGAGGATGCCTTCCCACGCGGTGCGGCAGGCGCCGGTGGAACCCGGCAGGCAGCACACCAGCGTGCCGTTGGACAGGCCGGCCAGCGCACGGCTTTGTACGGTCGAGGTGCCGATGTCGAGAATCGAGATGGCGCGAAACAGCTCGCCGAAACCGTCGATCTGCTTGTCCAGCAGGCAGGCCACAGCTTCCGGAGTGCTGTCACGCCCGGTGAAACCGGTGCCGCCGGTGATCAGCACCACTTGAATGTTGTCGTCGGCGATCCAGTGCGCAACCTGGGCGCGGATCTTGTACAGATCGTCCTTGAGCAGGTTGCGTTCACTCAAGGTGTGGCCGGCCTCCAGCAGACGGCTGACCAGCAACTGGCCGGAGGTGTCGCTGGCGTAATCGCGGGTATCGCTGACCGTCAGCACGGCAATATTCAGGGGAACGAACAAGGCATCCGATTTAACACTCATGGCACTCTCCGGCCGTCGTCAATTCAATGGATGACGAGCCTAAGTGCCGCTTGCGAGGACTGTCTAATCACTCTGGCCAACCACACTATCGACCTGCTCTATCGGTGATTTTTTTCAACCCCTCGACCGCTGTCCGGGCCAATGAAACCGGGCGTCATCGAAACCCTCGATAGGCTCTTAAACACTGCCGATTGGACGAAAAAAGCCCTCAATGGGATCGTCGCTGCCTGCGCTTTCCGTGCGCCGTACGCATCTGCGTCAATACTCAATCAAAATTCCTTATCGAGCAGGTGCCGTCGTGGACATCAAACAACTCAAGTTCCTGATCGCGCTGGACGAAACCCGCCACTTCGGCCAGGCCGCCGCACGCTGCCACATCACCCAGCCGACCCTGTCGATGCGCCTGCGCAATCTGGAAGACGAGCTGGATCTGGTGCTGGTCAATCGCGGCCAGCGCTTCGAAGGTTTCACCCAGGCCGGCGAACGCGTACTGGCCTGGGCCCGGACCCTGCTGGCGGCCCACGACGGATTGTTTGCCGAAGCTGCGGCTTGCCGGGGACAACTGGTCGGTAGCCTGCGCCTGGGGCTGGTGCCGCTGAGCAACTTCAATCCGGTGAATTACATTCAGGGATTGTCGGGGATTTATCCGGAGCTGAAATACAGCCTGTCGTCGCTGAGTTCGGACGAGATCATCGAAGGCCTGGGCAACAATCAGCTGGATCTGGGCGTGTGTTATCTGGACCACGTCAACCCGAACTATTTCGAGTTCTTCGAGATTGGCGAAACCCGCGTCGGCCTGCTCTACGACACCCGTCACTTCCATTTCGAAGGCCCGGAAATGAGCTGGGAAGACGCCGCCGAACTGCCGCTGGGAATGATCACCACCGGCATGCACTACCGAAAATCCATCGACCTGAGTTTCCGCAGTCGCGGGTTGAATCCACAGCCGATCATGGAAAGCGACTCGACCTATCAACTGCTCCAGGCGATTCACCAAGGCTTCTGCTGCTCGATCATGCCGCTGGACAGCGGGCTGGAGGAGCCGATCGAACACCTGGCTTTCATCAATCTGCCGGATGCCAGCGTGCTCGCGCCGCTGGGGCTGGTGATGCGCAAGACCGAACCGCGTTCGGCGATTGCCGAGAAGTGTTTTGCCGAGGCGCGCAAGATGTTCGGGATCGAGGCGCCTGCCGTTTAACCCTCCCCAAGTAGCCTGAAACGCTGCACTTGGGTGCAGCGTCTTCAGGTTCGTCTGCGGTGATCGACCAATCCAATCACTGCATCGGAACAAGCGATTGGACGCACTTTTCCCTGCCCCGTAGCCTGAACTCACTTCAGCGCTTCGGGGACTTTCAAGATGCTGTGCCAAGTTGAACAACTCATTGAACCGGGCGACGCCAACGCCCCCGCGCCACAACCGGCGCAAGTGGCCTACCGCGAATACCTCGACGACGCGCCGGTGTCCCACGCGGCGTTGGCAGCCGAAATCGCTTTGGCCATCAGCTACAACGGCCTGAATCAAGCCGTGATGATGGTCTCGCCAGGCAATATCGAGGATTTCATTCGCGGCTTCAGCCTGAGCAACGCCATCGTCGACCGCCTCGACGATATCCACGACATCCGCCTGACCCATTTCGACCAGGCCTGCCAGGCCGACGTGCAGATTTCCAGCCGTGCGTTCTGGGCCCTGAAGGATCATCGCCGGCAGATGGCAGGCACCAGCGGTTGCGGCCTCTGCGGTGTGGAAGCCCTTGAGCAGGCGCTGCCGCAACTGGAAATTCTGACCCCGACACCGCTGCCACCGGCCGCGCATTTCGACGGCATCCGCCAACGCATCGAACAGGCCCAGCAACTGGCCCGCAGCAGCGGTGCCCTGCACGCGGCGTTGTACTTCGACGCCGACGGCGAAGCGCTGCTGTGCCGTGAAGACATCGGCCGCCACAACGCCCTCGACAAGCTGATCGGCGCCCTGCAGTTCGAAGGCCTCGATGCGCGTCAGGGCTTCGTCGTGGTCACCAGCCGTTGCAGCCTCGAACTGATCCACAAAGCCGTGCGCGCCCGCCTCGGCACCCTCGTCAGCCTGTCCGCCCCCACCGCGCTGACCGTGCGCTGGGCGCTCAAGCACCGCTTGAACCTGATCCACGTCCCGCACCGCAACGCCCCCCGAATCTATAGCCCGATCCAGGAGCCCACCGCATGAGCAACACCCTCACCCACCTCGACGATCAGGGCCGCGCCAACATGGTCGACGTCAGCGACAAAGCCGCGACCCGCCGCGAAGCCACTGCGCAAGCCTGGGTGCAGATGCGCCCGGAAACCCTGCAAATGATCCAGTCCAACGGCCACCCCAAGGGCGATGTGTTCTCCGTGGCGCGGATCGCCGGGATTCAGGCGGCCAAGCGCACCCACGAGTTGATTCCGCTGTGTCATGCGCTGCTGCTCAGTTCGATCCACGTCGAGCTCAAGGCCTGCGAACCGGACCGCGTGCAGATCACCAGCACCTGCCGCCTCACCGGCCAGACCGGTGTCGAACTCGAAGCCCTGACCGCCGCCAGCGTCGCCGCTTTGACGATCTATGACATGTGCAAAGCGGTGGACCGGGCGATGGTCATCGGCGACATCCGCCTGCTCAGTAAACAGGGCGGCCGCTCGGGCCACTTTCAATGGGAGAACCCGCAATGATTCTGATCAACTACTTCGCCAGCTACCGTGACCGGCTCAATCTGGGGGGTGAAAAGATCCCGGCCAGCGACACCCTCGCTTGTGTCGAGGACGTGCGGCAGATGCTGATGCAGCGCGGCGATGTCTGGCGTGAAGTGCTCGGCGCCGGCAACCTGATGTGCGCGGTGAATCAGGAGCTGTGTCAGCCGGATCAGGCGATCGAGGATTTCGACGAGATCGCGTTTTTCCCGCCGGTTACGGGAGGTTGAGGCATGGGTGTTCGAGTCCAGCGTAAAGGCTTCGATGCCGGTCAGTTGATTGCCCACCTGCATGCGCGCAATCCACGGGTGGGCGCGGTGGTGAATTTCATTGGTTATGTGCGGGATTTGAATGTCGGGCAGTCGGTGAACGAGCTGTTTCTGGAGCACTATCCGGGCATGACCGAGAAGGCTCTGGAGCAGATTGCCGAGCAGGCTCGCGAGCGTTGGCCGCTGATGGCGGTGGAGATTGTGCATCGGGTCGGTGCGCTGTCGGTGAGCGAGCCGATCGTGTTTGTTGGCGTGAGCAGCAAGCATCGGCATGCGGCGTTTGAGGCTTGTGCGTTCATCATGGATGTGCTGAAAACACGTGCGCCGTTCTGGAAGCGTGAGACTACGCCTGAGGGTTCGCATTGGGTCGAGGCGCGGGAGAGTGATCAGAATGCGGCGTTTCGCTGGAGTCTGGCGCATGCCTGAAGACCGAAGGCCCTCACCCTAGCCCTCTCCCGGAGGGAGAGGGAACCGATTGGGGGATATTTCAGAAATACGCCGACCTGAACGTACAGCGCTGAATCCGGATGCCGGTTTGAATGCGTAGCACTGAATCCTAGCCTGAACTCATAAGGTTGAATCCGAATGCCTGAAGGCGGTGTGCCAAATCCATAATCGACTCGATTCTTCAGGTCGATGTATGACGCAAGACACCTCGGTCGGCCCCCTCTCCCTACGGGCGGTCCGACGTTTCGGGAGGGCTGGGGTGAGGGCAAGGCAGACGCCACAAATTCACAAAAGCCTGATTAGATAGCATCTCCGACAAAACCAACCCTGGAGCCTCGTTTGAGCACTACGCCCAACGACTTGCCCAAACCAGATCCCATCCCCCTGCGCCAGGCCTGGCCCTTCTGGCTCAAACTCGGCTGCATCGGCTTCGGCGGCCCCGCCGGACAGATCGCGATCATGCACCAGGAACTGGTGGAGCGCCGGCGCTGGATCTCCGAGCGGCGCTTCCTGCATGCGCTCAACTACTGCATGTTGCTCCCCGGCCCCGAGGCCCAGCAGCTGGCGACCTACATCGGCTGGCTGCTGCATCGCACCCGTGGCGGCGTGCTGGCCGGGGCGCTGTTTGTATTGCCTTCGCTGCTGATCCTGATCGCTTTGTCCTGGGTGTACATCGCGTTCGGCGACGTGCCGGCGGTAGCCGGGGTGTTTTACGGGATCAAACCGGCGGTGACCGCGATTGTGCTGCACGCGGCCCATCGCATCGGTTCGCGAGCCTTGAAAAACAACTGGCTGTGGGCAATTGCCGGGGCCGCGTTCGTGGCGATTTTTGCCTTCAACGTGCCGTTCCCGCTGATCGTGCTCGGCGCGGCATTGATCGGCTATTTCGGCGGACGCTGGGCGCCGCATCGGTTTAGCAACGGCGGTCATCGCGGCAGCGAAAAGTCCTTCGGCCCGGCGCTGATCGATGACGACACACCGCCGCCCGAACATGCACGGTTCAGCCTGCCGAGGCTGCTGCGTCTGCTGCTGATCGGCGCGTTGCTGTGGAGTCTGCCGATGGCGCTGCTGACGGCGCTGTTCGGCTGGGACGGCACCTTCACGCAGATGGGCTGGTTCTTCACCAAAGCGGCGCTGCTCACCTTCGGCGGCGCTTACGCTGTGCTGCCTTACGTGTATCAAGGCGCGGTCGGACATTACGGCTGGCTGGCGCCGACGCAGATGATCGACGGCCTGGCCCTGGGCGAAACCACGCCGGGGCCGTTGATCATGGTGGTGGCGTTTGTCGGGTTTGTCGGCGCTTACGTGCAACCGACGTTCGGCCCGGAACATGCGTTTGCCGCTGGCGCGCTGGCCGCAACGCTGGTGACCTGGTTCACCTTTCTGCCCTCGTTCCTGTTCATCCTCGCCGGCGGGCCGTTGGTGGAGTCGACGCACAACGAACTGAAATTCACTGCGCCACTGACCGCGATCACCGCAGCGGTGGTCGGGGTGATCCTCAATCTGGCGTGTTTCTTTGCTTACCACGTGTTCTGGCCCAACGGTTTTGCCGGTCAGCCCGATGTTTTCTCGATCCTGCTGGCGTTGGTGGCCGCCCTCGCCCTGTTCTTTTTCAAGCGCGGCGTGATCGAGGTGTTGATCGTTTGCGCCCTCGTCGGGCTGGGGTTTTACCTGCTGCGTTGAACCGGGGGGCACGCCACCGCTCGCGGAATCAGGCGTTTACTTATCCGGGGATTCCCCCTTACTATCCAGCCACACCGGCATGGCGGGACTCTCCCGCCGCCGACGTTTTCCGCCAACGGAAACACGCGTCATGAGCACGTCACTACAACAATCAGAATCGTTGAACGTCTCTGCACCGTGCGCCCTCCTTCACAGGGGCCGCGCATGAATCGCATCGTCAATCTCCCCATGGCCCTGAGCCGCTCCAAGCTGCGTCACTCCGCACGCCCGCCGGATATCTGCCTGCCCGTCTGATCGCGCCGGTAAAAATCGCGACAGCTCCCCCCTCTTTTTTCGATATCCCTGCCAGGACGCCCGCGCCTTTTGCCGAGCTGCGTCCGGCCCGAATCTGCGCGCCTGTGCGGCGCCATCGTGAGTGATTGATTATGAAATTCGCAGCCATTGAAGACGCCCGTACCTTTCTTGAGCAGAACCCCGACATCGACATGATCGAGCTGTTCATCCTCGACGCCAACGGCGTGCCGCGCGGCAAGCTGTTGCACCGCGAAGAACTGCTCGCCGTGTACGAAAGCGGACGCCCGCTGCCGAGCACCATCCTCGGCCTGACCGTGCATGGCGAGGACGTGGAGAACTCCGGTCTGGTCTGGGACGTCGGCGATATCGACTGCCGCGCCTATCCGCTGGAAGGCAGTCTGGTGCGCCTGCCGTGGCGGCAGATTCCGACCGCAGCGGTGCAGGTCAGCATGCACCCGGAACAAGGCATGCCGGCGAGCATCGCCGATCCGCGTCATCTGTTGATCAAGGTGATCGACCGCTTGAAAACCGAGGGTTACCACCCGGTGATGGCCTGCGAACTGGAGTTCTATCTGCTCGATGCCAAACGCGATCACAACGGTCGCCCGCAACCGGCGCTGGATGCCGACGGTGGTCGACCGAGGCACACGCAGGTCTACGGTTTGCGTGAGCTGGAGCAGATCGAACCGTTCCTCGCCGATCTTTATAGCGCCTGCAAACTGCACGGCATTCCGGCACGCACGGCGATCTCGGAATACGCGCCGGGCCAGGTGGAAATCACCCTCGAACACGGCGATGCGCTGGAGGCGATGGACCAGGCCGTGCGCTACAAACGGCTGGTCAAAGCCGTAGCGCACAAGCACGGCATGCAGGCGACCTTCATGGCCAAGCCGTTCGATCATCTGGCCGGCACCGGCATGCACATGCACGTCAGCCTCGCCGATGCCGAGGGACGCAATCTGTTTGCCTCCGAAGATCCGGCCGGTACCCCGCTGCTGCGCACGGCGATTGGCGGGATGCTCGCCTCGTTGCTCGATTCGCTGCTGCTGTTCTGCCCCAACGCCAACTCCTACCGTCGTTTCCAGGCCAACAGCTACGCGCCGCTGGCGCCGACCTGGGGCGTTGACAACCGCACCGTCAGCCTGCGCGTGCCGGGCGGCCCGGCCAACACCCGGCACATCGAACACCGCATCTGCGGCGCCGATGCCAACCCGTATCTGGCAGCGGCGGCGATCCTTGCCGGTATTCATCGCGGGATAAAAGAAGAGATTGATCCGGGCGAGCCGGTGGAAGGCAACGGTTATGCGCAGGCGAAAGAATTGCTGCCGACTGACTGGCTGACTTCGCTGACCGCGTTGGAAAACTCGGTGTGGGCGCGGGATGCGCTGGGGCAGGAATTTCTCGGGGTGTATCTGGCGGTGAAACGTGCGGAATACCGGCAGTTCATGGCCGAAGTGGGTGAGCAGGACTGGCGCTGGTACCTCACAGAAGCCTGATTAATCACTCCGCCCCCTTGTGGGAGCGAGCTTGCCCGCGAAGGCGTCGTCACATTCAACACTTCAGGTGAGTGACCCATCGCTTTCGCGAGCAAGCCCGCTCCCACAGGGTTCGTGCACCGACTCCCGAATCTGGACACTGAAATGACTGAACGCAGCAATTCCTACTACACCGCAACCCTCAACCGCGACACCGATTACCCGACCCTGCAAGGCCGGCACAAGGTCGATGTGGTGATCATCGGCGGCGGTTTCACCGGCGTCGCCACCGCCGTGGAACTGGCCGAAAAAGGCCTGAAAGTCGCCATCGTCGAAAGCCACAAGATCGGCTGGGGCGCCACCGGGCGCAATGGCGGTCAGGTCACCGGCAGCCTGTCCGGCGACGGCGCGATGCGCAAACAGATGCGCAATACATTGGGCGATGAGGTCGATGATTTCATCTGGCACCTGCGCTGGCGCGGCCACGAAATCATCAAGCAGCGGGTCGAGAAATACGCGATCGACTGCGACCTCAAGCACGGCCACTTGCACGCCGCGTACAAACCGAGCCACATGGCCGGGTTGCGCAGCGACTACGACGAAGCCGTGCGTCGCGGCATGGGTGATGAGGTCAGCCTGCTCGACCGCAGCCAGGTGCGCGACCTGCTGCAAAGCGAGCTGTATCACGGCGCAGTCAAGAACACCCGCAACATGCATTTGCACCCACTCAACCTGTGCATCGGCGAAGCGCGGGCGGCGGAAAGCCTCGGCGCGCTGATCTTCGAAAACAGCGAAGTGCTGGAGATCATTCATGGCGACAACCCGGGCGTGCGCACCGCCCACGGCCGGGTCGACGCCAATCAGGTGCTGCTGGCTGGCGACGTCTACCACAAGCTCGAACCGGGCCAGCTCAAGGGCAAGATCTTCCCGGCCATGGGTGGCATCGTCACCACCGAACCATTGGGCGATCTGGCAAAGCAGATCAACCCTGAGGACCTCGCCGTTTACGACTGCCGCTTCGTCCTCGATTACTACCGCCTCACCGCCGACGGCCGCCTGCTGTTCGGCGGCGGCGCCAACTACAGCGGCAAGGATTCACGGGACATCGCCGGCGAATTGCGCCCGTGCATCGAACAGACTTTCCCGGCGCTCAAAGGGGTGAAGATCGATTACCAGTGGAGCTGCGCGATGGGCATCGTCATCAACCGCATCCCGCAACTGGGCAAGCTCTCGGACAACGTCTGGTATTGCCAGGGCTACTCGGGCCACGGCATCGCCACGACCCACATCATGGGTGAAATCATGAGCCGGGCGATCACCGGGCAGATGCAGCAGTTCGACACGTTTGCCGCGTGCTCGCACATTCGCGTGCCGATGGGCGATCTGCTGGGGAATCCGATGCTGGCGGCGGGCATGTGGTACTACCAGATGCTCGAAAAACTGCGCTGATCGAACAGGCCCCATCTCCAGTGATGGGGCCCTTTTTTTGCCGCAAAACCTCAGTCAGGCAACTGCTCCACCTCAATCCCCAACCGCCGATAATCCTCGACACTCCCCGACGCCACATGCCGCTCGGTGATCAGCGTGTGCAAGCGCTCGCACGGCGCCACCACAAAAGGTTCCACCGCGCCGAGCTTGTCCGCCGTGGTCACGGCAATCACCCGCGCCGCACAGTCGAGCAGCGCCTGTTTGACCGGCACCTCATCGAAATGCAGCGAGGTGATGCCCACCTCCGGATGAATCGCGCAGACCCCGGTGATCGCCAGATCAGCCTTGATCCCCGACAGCAGCCGCAGCGCCTCATGACCACCCGAGGACATGGTTTTCGGATTCAACTGCCCGCCCGCCAGAATCACCTTGATGCCCGGATATTCGGACAACGCAATTGCCGTCATCGGTGACGCCGTGACCGCCGTGAGGCTGATATCCCTGGGCAACGAGCGCGCCACCTGTAACGAAGTGGAACCGGAATCGAACATCACCGTCTGCCCGTTCCGCACCTGCTGCGCTGCCAATTGCGCCAGACGAATCTTCACTTCGTCGATCTCGTCCAGCCGGGTGAAGTAATCTTTGCCGGTGTCCTTGGGCCTCGGCAGTGCGCCGCCGTGCACCCGCTGCACCAGCCCGGCGTTGTCCAGCTCGGCGAGATCCCGGCGGATGGTGTCTTCGGACACCGCAAAATGCTGGCTCAACTCGGACGCCATGACCTTGCCGTCACGTTCGAGGATCAGAAGGATTTTCTGCCGGCGCAGGGAAGGAAGCTCGGAAGCGGAATGATCGTGCATGGTTTTGCCTGTTTGTGCTTTTAATTGCAGGTTTGCCCGAGCTTAGCCAAGCAAACCTGCAAACACAACGCCGGTATCAATGGCTTCGATCATTGGAATCACGAAGCCGAATTTTTTCTTTTGACCCGCCCCCGGCAGAATGGCCCCACTTTCAAAAGGACCAGGATGAACACCCCATGAACCTCAATTTCGCTTTCGCCTGCATGGTCGTCGTATCGTTTGCCATTGCGCTCGGGCATGCCTGATCGAAGGCCGTTGCTGAAAAACGCACCTTTATTCCGTCACCACCCGCGCCTTGCGCACGAACAGCGCATGCACCTTGTCCCAGAAATTGCCGCCCAGCACGAAAAAGCTGCCGATGAACATCAAGTCGCCCAGCGCCTGCATCTGCCAGAGGTTGGGCCGTACGCCCGGGAAGAAGTTGTCGAAATACGGCTCCAGGAAGGACGACAGCAGCGGCAGGCAGAACATCACCACGCCGATCTTGTGGCGCATCGGGCTGACTTCGGCCACCGGGGTCGGAATCACGCCGGAAATATAGTGGCCGATCGTGCGTTTGAGTTCGGCGAACCCGGCCTTGCCCATCACCGCGATCACCAGCAGCAACAGCACTTTATTGCTGATGAACAACACCCCGGTCAGCGCCGCGACTTTCGAGCCCGGCACGTCGAGGGCGGCGGCAATCGGCACCATCAGCCACGAACCGAGCATCAGGCAGATGATTGCCACGCCGACCTTGAAACGCCAGCTGGCGCTGGTGGGGGCAAGTGGTTCTTGAGCAGTGTCCATGGCTTCCTACCTTTTCGTCGGGGCGGTTCAGGGGAGTTCGCCTGAAAAAGCGTAGCAGCTGATTGCTTCGATCAACCCGCAATCTGCGGTCTATGCTCCAGTGACATTTCCCGCTGGGGCCGTCCGGTATGCCCGCAACGCCAGTCCTGTTGACCCGTCCCGGCCACCTGCTGCTGCTCGGTGTGCTGAGCCTTGGCGGCTGCCTGCGGCTGGGCCCGGATTTCCAGCCGCCGGCCGAGGACTGGAGCAAGCAATGGCAAAGTCCGGCGCTGGAACAGGCCAGCGAACGCGGCACGCTGCCGGACCTGCGCCAATGGTGGCAGGTGTTTGCCGACCCGATCCTCGACCGCTTGATCAGCGACGCCGAAGCCCGCAACAGCAGCCTGAAGATCGCCGGCCTGCGGGTCCTCGAAGCCCGCGCGCAACTGGGCATCGCCGACAGCGGTCGCTACCCGCAGCTGCAACAGGCCAGCGCCGACAGCCTGTACATCGACCGCCACCAGTCCGGCGGCGGCAACCCGCAGGACTTGCACTTCTGGCAGCACAGCGCCGCGTTCGATGTCGGCTGGGAGCTGGATTTCTGGGGTCGTTTCAGCCGCGCCATCGAGTCCGCCGATGCCAGCTACTTCGCCGCCCAGGCCAACTACGAAGACGCCCTCGTGCTGCTGCGCGCTCAAGTGGCTGACACCTACTTTGCCCTGCGCACCACCGAAGCCCGGCTACGGGTCGCCCGGGAAAACGCCGCCCAGCAAAAACGCAATTTCGAGATCACTGAAAAACTCTTTCGCAGCGGCCAGACCGCCGAACTCGACCTGCAACAGGCCAGAACCCAATACCTCGGTACCCTGAGCAGCATTCCGGCGTTCGAAGATCAATTGCTGCGCACCCGCAATGCGCTGGCGGTGCTGGTCGGCCAGCCACCCGGTGGTGCGGCGTTTCTGGCGGAGCAACCGGGGCTGATTCCGCTGGTGGATCGCGCCGTGTTGCAGGACGTCCCGGCCAACCTGCTGCTGCGCCGTCCCGATGTGCGCGCGGCGGAGCTGAACGTTGCAGCGCAATCGGCGCTGGTCGGCGTGGCTGAAACCGATCTGTACCCCTCGCTGACCTTGCTCGGCAGCATCGTCTGGTCCAGCGACACCCTCGGCGCCACCCCGCGCAGCCTCGACCTGATCGGCGGCCCGAGCCTGCGCTGGAACCTGTTCGATTACGGCCGCATCCACAACAACATTCGCGTGCAGGACGCGCGCTTGCAGCAACTGATCGAGGCCTATCGCGACAAAGTCCGCCAGGCCGCCCGCGAAGCCGACGACGCCGCCAGCGGCCTGACCAAAGCGCTGGAACGCGAGCGCATTCTCGGCGAGGCCGAAGGTGCGGCGCGACGTTCGCTGGTGCTGGCCAACACTCAATATCGCGAAGGCTATTCGGATTTTCAGCGGGTGCTCGACGCCCAGCGCGCGTTGCTGGAGCTACAGGACAACTATCTGGTCAGCCGCAGCAACGCCGTGAGCAACCTGATCGCCCTGTACCGCGCCGTGGGCGGCGGCTGGCAAAGCGCCGGGCCGCAAATTGATTCAGCGACCCGGCAGCAGATGCAGCAACGCACCGATTGGGGCGATCTGATGACCGCCCCGCCGCCCCAACCGACCTATCCGATTCCCTCGCAGGTAGACCGCCATGAGTGATGAAGCGCCGCCGGATCCGGCGAAAAAAGGCATCCGCTGGGTGCTGTTGGTGATTGTGCTGAGCCTGGTCTGGTATCTGCTGGCCGACCGTTTTACGCCCTACACCCAGCAGGCGCGGGTCGGCGCGTTCGTGATCCCGGTGGCGGCGGAAGTCGCGGGCCGGGTGATAAAGGTCAACGTGCGCAACAATCAGGACGTGCAGGCCGGCGACATCCTCTTCGAGCTCGATCCGCAGCCGCTGCAGATCGCCGTCGACCGGGCCCGCGCCGATCTGGAAAACACCCGGCGCACGGTCGGCGCCAGCACCGCCGGCATCGCTTCGGCCCAGGCGTCATTACGTGCGGCCCAAGCCAACGAACTCAAGGCGCGCCAGGACAATCGACGGCTGGAAGGCTTGTATAAAGAAGATCCGGGCACGGTGTCCGTGCGGCTTCTGGAAGTCTCCCGGGCCAACCACGAAGCGGCGGTCAGCAAGGTCTCCGCCGCCAAGGCCGAAGTGCTGCGCGCGCAGGAGCAGGAAGGCGGCAACACCGACACCAACGCCAAACTGCTCAGCGCCGCCGCCACACTGGCGAAGGCCGAACTGGATCTGGCCAACACCCGCATCGGCGCGCGTTCGGCGGGCCTGATCACCGACCTGCGTACCGATGTCGGCCAGTTCGCCGCTGCCGGCAGTCCGGTGATGACGCTGATCACGATCCAGGACGTGTGGGTCAGCGCCGACCTCACCGAAAACAACCTCGGCCGGATCAAGCCCGGCACACCGGTTTCGATCATCCTCGACGCCCTGCCCGGCGAAGTGCTCGACGGCCGGGTGCGCAGCGTCGGTTATGGCGTCAGTGTCGGCCAGACACCTCCGCCCGGCACACTGCCGACGATCCAGAACAGCCGCGACTGGCTGCGTCCGGCGCAGCGTTTTCCGGTGATCATCGAGTTCAGCGAGGAGGCGAAAAAGCGCCTGTTCGAGAGTCGTTCGATTCGCGCAGGCGGGCAGGCGGAAGTCATGGCGTTTCCCAGCGAAGGCAATCTGCTCAATCCGCTGGGGCGGGTGTTTGTCTGGCTGATGAGCTGGCTGAGCTATGCCTACTGAGCGGCCTATTGGGCGCAGCGTCCCGGCGCAACGGGCCTTGCGCCTGGCCTGCGGCACTGCGTTGTGCACTGCTGCCAGTTACGGCCTCGCCTTGCCGCTGTCGTTTTTGTCGCCGGTGCTCGCGGTGTTGCTGCTGGCCAGCATGCCTCGACCGTTGCCGGTGAAAATGGCGCTGGTGCTGACGTTGGTCGCCGCATTCACAACCAGTCTCGGGCTGTTGCTGGTGCCGTTGCTGCGGTATTACCCGGTGTGCGGCGTGCTGCTGATCGGTGTTGGGCTGTTTCTGGTATTCACCTACGGCTTGCGCGGCGGCAACGTGCTGATCATGACGTTTCTGGTGATCGGCATGACCATGATCTCCGCCGCCGGTTTTGCCTCATTCGAGCTGGCGATGGCGGTGATCGGCGCGCTGGTCAAAGGCCTGTTGCTGGCCGTCGTCATCGTCGGCCTGAGCCACGTCCTGTTTCCGGAACCGGCCAACAGCCCCGCGCCACAACCCGCTCCCGCCCTGCCCGCTCCCGCCCTGCCCGCCGAAGACGTGCCCCGCGTGGCGATGCGCGCAACGCTGATCGTGCTACCGACCTTCCTGCTGGTGCTGATCGACCCGGCCAGCTACCTGCCGATCATCCTCAAAGCCGTCAGCCTCGGCCAGCAAAGCACCACCACCCGCACCCATCACGCCGGGCGCGAATTGCTCGGCTCGACCTTATTGGGCGGGCTGCTGGCGGTGTTGTTCTGGTGCGCGTTGAGCCTGTTCGTGCACCTGTGGATGTTCTTCCTGTGGATGCTGCTGTTCGGGCTGTTGGTGGCGCGCAAACTCTATCGACTGCACCCGACGCAACTGACGCCGGGGTTCTGGCTCAACACCCTGATCACCATGATCATCCTGCTTGGCCAATCCGTTGAGGACAGCGCGGCGGGCAAGGACGTTTACACCGCGTTTGCGGTGCGGATGGGGCTGTTCATTCTGGTGACGCTCTACAGCGGCGTGATGATGCATCTGCTCGTCGCGCACCGGGAAAGCCGTCAGGGCGTGACCTGATAACCCCGCCCTTGCAGGCATCCTGTGTAGGCGCTTGAACTGGCTGAAGCATCGGTCCGCCGCTGCTCGCGCCGATCCTGCCGCTGCCGCGCCCCGCCAACCACCGCACCGGCCGCAGCCGTCTCTTTGGCTCGGTTCTGGCGGTAATCCTGCTTGCGATCATCGTCCACGGCTTCGTAAAACTCGTCGTGCTGACGACCGCGTACTTCAGCGGCGGTGGCACCGGCAGCGGCACCCACTGCGGCGCCCTTCAACCGACCGCCGGCCTGGGGTGTCGACGTGGTTGAGGTGGACGCGATGGAATGGCAGTCGTTGATGTCGATCTGGGTTTGCTGGGAAGTCTGGCCCTTGAGCGGGACGACGGATTCAGCGCTGGCCTGTGTGGCGCACAGGCACGCTGCGATGAACAGTGAATGACGGAACATGATGACCTCCGACGCGGCGGGGTTGCCTGTGGGGCGGGGTAATCAGGGAGTGTAGTTCACGGGGCGCAATGCCTGTGTTCAAGCGTCCTCCCGCACCCGCCGAACCTGCACCAGCAACGCCGGCGCGAAGTGCAGCACCACCATTCGTGCCAGATGGTGAGTGAGGATAAACACCACATTCAGCCCGCCGGCGAACGCCACAATCGCGATGGTTTCGATGGCCCCAGGCATGTAGGCGAGCCACAGCGACAACGCATCGCTGCCCAGCAACCGTGCCGCCGCCAATGCAAAAACCGCCGCGACCAGAATCATCAAACCCACCGACACCAATGCCGTGCGGCCATGACGTCCCAGTTCCGCGAGGCCCAATCCCTGGAATCGTGAGCCGATTCGCACACCGAGAATCAGCGCCGCCAGATTCAAACTCCAGTCCGGCATGTGAAAACCCTGCAGCCATCCCGATTTCACGAACACGGCGGTGATGATGATTGCCGTCAACATGAACGGCGCGGGCACGCCAACGGCCAGCAGCAATCGCCCGAGCACCACGCTCAAACCGATCACCGACAGCACGGTCAGCGCCATGCCCGTCGACAGCGGCTCGACCTCGGCCGCCGCAACCGGTGCCGTTCCCGGAATCAGCAAACTCACCAGCACCGTGATCAGCAGCAACCGCATCAAGTGCACGATGATCACCTTGCTCGACGCCTGATGCGACTCCAGCAAATCGAACACCGCTGCCAACGCCCCGGGATACACGGCCAGCAAGGCATCCGTGCGATTCCACCCCGCCCCGCGCGACAGCCACCACGCGGCCAGCGCCACTTGCACTGCCAGGCACAGCAGCAATACGCCGAGGCTCGGCAACATCGTCGAGACCGTCGCGCTGTCCCAGGCTTCAAACATCAACCCGGTGGCAATGCCCAGCGTGACCTGGATGTAGCCAAGGCCATAGGGCGTCGCTGGCGCGAATTTGAATTTGGTGACGACCAGTGCCGTCACAAGAATCGAGCCCAACAGCAAACCGTGGGGCACGCCTTCGAACTGCAACAGCGCGCCGAATCCGGCAGCAATCAACAAACACAGAATGGATTTCATGGTCGCCTTCCTGGCTATTCAAGGTGCTTTTCAGTTAAATCAGGCGCGCAACCGTCCAATCGCCCGCCGATATTTTTCGATCCGCTCCAGATCCTCCCAACTCGGCGAGGCAATCCGCGACAGGTCGCTGTTCTCTTCCAGATCGGCCAGCTTCACCACCCGCCCGATCGGGTTCTGCGCCGCGCGCTCGACGAAGTCCTCGTAGGATTCGCCCGGCACTTTGGTCACCGATTCGATGGCGGACAAAACGGCTTCGCTGAAACCTTCCTTGCGCAAATCCTCCAGGCTGATGCCGCAATCCTCGACCACATCGTGCAGCACCGCGACGATGCGTTCTTCCAGGCTGCTCATGCGCAACATGACCTTCAGCGGATGCAAGATGTACGGCGCACCGCCCTTGTCCACCTGCCCCGCGTGGGCCGTGGCGGCAATCGCGATGGCGCGTTCCAGAGTCTGGGTCATGGGGATTTCCTCAGGTCAGACGCCGTACCGGCCGCCAATATAGAAGTGGCGCTTGAACCAGCGCCCAATCGCCAGCAAACGCCCGTGTGGCTGCGCCGGCTCGGCGTAGCGCTGAAGGATCAGCGAGACCAGATCAGCCTGGCTCTCCCCCGAATGCGCGTCCATCAACTCGGCCACCCAGGCGCATCCGGCCTTCTTCAAATGCTCACGCCACTCGCCGGGCCAGCCATCCAGCTCATCCAGCGCCAACCACCGCGCACCACCCTGCGCGACATGCCCGCCGCCAATCGATTGCTCAAAGCAGAATGGGGTTGCCGGGCGCGACAGGTCGATGCTGAAGATGTAGATGTCTTGGGTTTGGTGCTGCGGCGTGGGGGCGTTGTTGCGGCTGCCGATCTGAATCATGCGCGGGTCCGTCCGTGGGAGAGGCATTACAACTTGTTTCGCAGTCTACGACGTGGTGCTGATGGGGGGAACCTTTGGCAGTGAACCTCCTAAAAAGGACGGTTCAGCAACAGGCACTCCTTTGCTCTCTTCGACTTTGGTCTCGCCCCCTTCCCCTGACAAAAACTTACTGGCACTCTGACATCTACGCAAGAGCTCAAGAAGCCCCCAACCCTGCGCAACTCATACAAATCGGCATTTCGCTGACGCGCTGTACTTTCAACAGAACGCCTCCTTGACCAACCAGTACCAGGACAATCAGATGAAATCTTATAAATATGGTGAATTAATATCCAGAATGGAATCAGCCGTAGAGGAAGAGTTCTATCTGGAAGCATGCTGGATTGCTTATTCAATACTTGAAGACCGATTGACATCGATTCTCAAGGAGTCAGGTGGGGGGCACGAAAAAATAAGAATGATGGGACCAAAACTCAAGGAGATCAACACTCGAACAGCCAGTAACTTGAATATGCGGAAAGCGTTTTTCGGGAACATGCTGATCGACGTTGAACAATGGAAAAACAAACGAAACAGCCTGATGCACGCCATGGCAGATGAATCCAGAACAATTTTTGAGATCGACGATGACGCCATGACACTTGCAAAAGAAGGAAAGGAAATTGTACGAACATTATGCGCTGCCTGCAGGCGCTTCAAAAAAATGAATTCAAAGTCCACAGCCTAGCCAATGCCCCCCGGAACGCCCCGCCTTCAACTTTCCACCAAGCAAAAAATTAAAAAATCAATCACTATGCAAACTAAACAAAACCCACCAAAAAACCACCATTACGTTCCGGAGCTGTACCAGAAAGGTTTCTGTCAGGAAAACGGGAAAACCTGGCGATATTTCAAAAAATACAATGATTTCAAAGAAAAATATCCAAGCTCCATATTGTATGAAAAAGACCTGCACACCGTATCGATTCGTCGAAATACCACCGTAATGATTGAGCGGTTCTATTCGCAGATCGAGGATCAGTTTGCCAAGTATCTTAATTTTATTCAGGAAAACGTAGGAAAACCCGAGCTTATTAACGAACTTAAAGACAACGAGAACTTTCTTAATGTACTGAAGTTCATCGTTGCCTTTCAGTTCTGGAGAACACCCTGTCAGACACCCGCAGCGAAGATCTTGTCGGCAAGACTGTTACACTTGTACGACAACGCCAATCCAGAAACTCAAAAACTGCTAAAACAAGACAGACGCTTTATAAAAACCATTCAAAAAAAGTCCAGAAAAGCACAACCACTGAAAGTTGCGCAACACTTGCTGTTGCCCATCCTGGCTTTCGATCACAGCGTCACACTTGGTGAAATTCAATTTTGTTATATCAAGGACGAAAACAAAACGATTTTCACCTCGGACAGACCTGTCTCATATGACACTGAGGCGCTACTGTTCAAGTTCGAAGAGTTTCTGTTTCCCATTTCGAAAAACCTGTTTGTTATCTCGACAAAACGCAGAGCCAAACGGATAGATCTCAAAAAACTGAACAGAATAATTTTCGACAAAGCTCTGAACTATGTCCTGTCTCCCAGCAAGGAACGTTTGGCACAACATGTCCAACTAAGCACATCAACCGAAGAAAAACTATTGATTGCAGACTGCGTGATCGAATCTGAACTAAATTCGTAGGGACATACCCGGATCTGCGCGGGATGTCTGGCAGCAAACCAAGCAGTCCTTGCTAGCTCTCGCAAAAACAACAGCTGACACCCAAGCGGCCATTCCTGGCTCAAGTGTCAGTCTCTCAACAGAACTTGGCCACTCACCCGTATCAAAAATTCGCCGGCGTATTCGCACTAATAATCTCCGCCTCATCCGCTCCAATATTCCGGAACTTGTGCGGCAGCGTCGTCGGGAAGTAATACCCATCCCCCGCACTCAACACGCTCACCTGCCCATCCACCGTCAACTCCACGGTGCCACGGGTCACCAACCCACACTCCTCACCTTCCGCGTGAACAATCGGCTCTTCCCCCGAACTCGCGCCCGGTGCGTATTGCTCGCGCAGCAAGCGCATCTGGCGGCTGGGGACAGAGGCGCCGATCAGGAGCAGGCGCAGGCCGTGGCGGCCGAGGTCGGGTTGTTCGTTGGCGCGGAAGACGTATTGGTGTTCGCGAGGTGGCTGGTCGAAGGTGAAGAAGTCGGCCAGGGACATCGGGATGCCTTCGAGCAGCTTTTTCAGTGAGCTGACGGAAGGACTGACACGATTCTGTTCGATCAGGGAGATGGTGGCATTGGTCACGCCGCTACGCCGGGCCAGCTCGCGCTGGGAGAGTTTGTAGCTTTCGCGTACTAGTTTGAGTCGAGAACCCGTATCCATGACAGCCTTATGTGAGAACGACTTAAGGGTAATGGGGGTGGGTGGCGGGTGCCGCGCAGGTCGCGCGGATCACGTTGCTCCCGTGTCCCGGAACCGTGAAAGGCGGCTATTAAATCACGTTTGTCGGTGTTGCTCAGCAGGTTCGATGGACGGCACATGAAAAAGCCGGCGACGCCCTTTTTGGGGGCGCCGCCGGCGAGGTTAATCAGATGCCGAAACGGTCGCGCAACGAGTAGTACACGGCGCCGAGGGCGGTCAGTGGCGCGGAGAAGGTCCGGCCGCCGAGCATTGGCATGTGCGGCAAGGAGGCGAAGGCGTCGAAGCGTTCGGCGTCGCCACGGATCATTTCCGAGATCAGTTTGCCAGCCAGGTGCGAGCAGGTGACGCCGTGGCCGCTGTAGCCCTGCATGTAGTAGGCGTTTTTCTCGATGCGGCCGAATTGCGGCATGCGTGACATGGTCAGCAGGAAATTGCCGGTCCAGCGGTAGTCGATTTTTACGTCCTTGAGCTGCGGGAAGGTCTTGAGGATCTTCGGGCGGATCAGGGTTTCGATGTCGTCCGGTTCACGGGCGCCGTAGACCACGCCGCCGCCGTAGAGCAGACGGTTGTCGGCGGTGAGGCGGTAGTAGTCGAGCAGGTAGTTGCAGTCTTCGACGCAGTAGTTGTTGGTGATCAGGCTGCGGGCCTGCTTTTCGGTCAACGGTTCGGTGACGCAGATCTGCGAGCCGCACGGCATGCTCTTGGCGGTCACGCGGTTGTCGAGGCCTTGCGGCAGGTAGGCGTTGCCGGCGATCAGCAGGTACTTGGCGCGGACCTGGCCTTTGGCGGTGCACACGACGTTGGGCTCGCCGTACTTGATTTCCACGGCAGCGGATTGCTCGTAGATCTTGCCGCCCAGACGCACGATGGCCGCGGCTTCACCGAGGGCCAGGTTCAGCGGGTGGATGTGGCCGCCCTGCATGTCCAGCAGACCACCGACGTAGGCGTCGGAACCGACTTCGCGGCGGATGTCCGCAGCGTCGAGCATCTTCAGGTTTTTATTTCCGTAACGTTCCCAGCTACGTTTTTGTTCGGCCAGGCCGTTCAATTGTTTCTTGTTCATCGCCGCGAAAATTCCGCCCGGGCGGTAGTCGCACTTGATGTCGTATTCCTTGATGCGCGAACGGATGATGTCGGCGCCTTCGAAGATCATGCTGCCGAGGATTTCGGCGGTCTTGTCGCCGTAGCGCTCTTCGATCACGTCGACGTCGCGGCTGTAGGAGTTGACCAGTTGGCCGCCATTGCGACCGCTGGCGCCGTAGCCGACTTTCGCCGCTTCCAGCACCGTCACCTTGTAGCCGGCTTCGCTCAGGAACAGCGCCGAGGACAGGCCGGTGTAGCCGGCGCCGATGATGCAGACATCGCACTCCACCGATTCTTCGAGGATCGGGAAATCGATCACTTCGTTGCGGGTGGCGGCGTAGTAGCTGTTCACGTGTTGTTGTTTCATTTTTTTATTCTCCGAGGGTCGCCGGTTGCAGGCGACCACCGCTGTAAAAGAGTCAGAGCTTGATCCAGGTCGCTTTCAGCTCGGTGTACTTGTCGAACGCGTGCAGCGATTTGTCGCGACCGTTGCCCGACTGTTTGAAGCCACCGAACGGCGCGGTCATGTCGCCGCCGTCGTACTGGTTGACCCACACGCTGCCGGCGCGCAGGCCACGGGCGAAGGTGTGGGCCTTGCTCAGGTTGCTGGTCCAGACCCCGGCGGCGAGGCCGAAGATGCTGTCGTTGGCGATGTGCAGCGCTTCCTCAACGGTGTCGAAGGTGATCAGCGACAGCACCGGGCCGAAGATTTCTTCCTTGGCGATGGTCATCGCGTTGGTCACGCCGTCGAAAATCGTCGGCTCAATGTAGGTGCCGCCGGTTTCTTCGAGAGTACGTCGGCCGCCGGCGATCAGCTCGGCGCCCTGCTCCCGGCCGATGCTGATGTAGCGCAGCACGTTGTCCAGTTGACGCTGATCGACCACGGCGCCGACGGTGGTCGCCGGATCCAGTGCGTGACCCGGTTTCCACGCTTGCAGCGCTTCCACCAGCAGCGGGATGAATTGCTCGCGGATCGAACGCTCCACCAGCAGGCGCGAGCCGGCGGTGCAGACTTCGCCCTGGTTGAACGCAATGGCGCCGGCCGCCGCTTGTGCTGCCGCGCGCAAGTCCGGTGCGTCGGCAAACACCACGTTCGGGCTCTTGCCCCCTGCTTCGAGCCAGACGCGTTTCATGTTGCTTTGGCCGGCATAAATCATCAGTTGCTTGGCAATCGCGGTGGAACCGGTGAAGGCCAGAACATCGACGTCCATGTGCAACGCCAGCGCCTTGCCAACGGTGTGGCCGAAGCCTGGCAGGACGTTGAACACGCCTTTCGGAATGCCCGCGTCCAGCGCCAGTTGCGCGATACGGATCGCGGTCAGCGGGGATTTTTCCGAAGGTTTGAGGATGAACGAGTTACCCGCCGCCAATGCCGGGGCAAATTTCCAGCTGGCCATGATCAGCGGGAAGTTCCACGGCACGATCGCAGCAACAACGCCGGACGGCTCGCGGGTTACCAGACCGAGTTGATCGTGCGGGGTGGCGGCGACTTCGTCGTAGATCTTGTCGATGGCTTCGGCGCTCCAGCGGATCGCGTTGGCGGTCGCCGGGATGTCGATGCTCATCGAGTCGCTGATCGGTTTGCCCATGTCGAGGGTTTCGAGCAGCGCCAGTTCTTCCTGATGTTGCAGGATCAGATCGGCGAAGCGGATCAGGATGCGCTTGCGCTCGGCCGGGGCCTTGTTCGCCCACACGCCGGAGTTGAAGGATTGGCGCGCGGCTTCGACGGCGAGGTTGGCGTCGGCTTCATCGGTGCTGGCGACGGAGGCCAGAAAACGGCCGTCGACGGGGCTCAGGCATTCGAAGGTTTCGCCGCTGATGGCCGGGCGGTATTCGCCGTTGATGAAGGCACGGGATTCGAGGGTCAGGGACTGGAAGCGTTGTTCCCAGTCGTTGCGGGTCGTTGTCATGGTGGTGGCTCGACGCGGGGGAATTTGGGGGTGTCTGGTGTGTGTGTGTTCGGCTTGAGATGGCTGCCCTCACCCTAGCCCTCTCCCGGAGGTAGAGGGGACCGACCGGGGGATGCTGGAGAGCTCCTCCGACCTGAAACATCTCTTCCGAATCCATAATCGACTGGATCGGTCAGGTCGCCGGATATCCCGAGACAACTCGGTCAGTCCCCTCTCCCCCTGGGAGAGGGTTAGGGTGAGGGGCTTTTGAAGGCCTCACACCGTATGCAGATACCAGTTGTACTCAAGGTCAGAGATCGAGTTTTCGAACTCGGCCAGCTCGCTTTCCTTGCACGCGACGAACACGTCGATGTACATCGGGTCGATGTAGCGGGCCATGACTTCGCTGTCGTCCAGCTCACGCAGGGCGTCGCGCAGGTTGTTCGGCAGGCTCTGTTCGTTCTGCTCGTAGCTGTTGCCTTCGACCGGGGCGCCCGGTTCGATTTCGTTGGTCAGGCCGTGGTGAATACCGGCCAGCACGGAAGCCATCAGCAGGTACGGGTTGGCGTCGGCACCGGCTACGCGGTGCTCGATGCGCACGGCGTCCGGCGAACCGGTCGGCACACGGACAGCCACGGTGCGGTTGTCGATGCCCCAGCTCGGCGAGTTCGGCACGTAGAACTGTGCGCCGAAACGGCGGTACGAGTTGACGTTCGGGCACAGGAAGGCCATTTGCGCAGGCAGGGTCTCCAGCACACCGCCGATCGCGTGGCGTAGCGCGGCGTTCTGCTCGGGATCCTCGCTGGCGAAGATGTTGTTGCCTTCTTTATCCAGAATCGAAATGTGCACGTGCAGACCGTTGCCCGCCTGGCCCGGATACGGCTTGGCCATGAAGGTGGTGTCCATCTCGTGGTCGTAGGCGATGTTCTTCACCAGACGCTTGAGCAGGACGGCGTAGTCGCACGCCTTGATCGGATCGGACACGTGGTGCAGGTTGACTTCGAACTGCGCCGGGGCGCTTTCCTTGACGATGGCGTCGGCAGGAATGCCCTGCTCTTTCGCGCCTTCGAGGATGTCTTGCAGGCAGTCGACGTACTCGTCGAGGTCGTCGATCAGGTAAACCTGGGTCGATACCGGACGCTTGCCCGACACCGGCGAACGCGGCGATTGCGGACGGCCGTTCACGTTGTCCTGGTCGATCAGGTAGAACTCGAGTTCGAACGCGGCGCAGATGGTCAGGCCCATTTCGTCGAACTTGCGCACCACGTTGGCCAGCACTTCACGCGGGTCGGCGAAGAACGGCTCGCCTTCCAGTTCGTGCATGGTCATCAGCAGTTGTGCGGTCGGGCGCTTCTGCCAGGGCTCGATGCTCAGGGTGCCAGGGATCGGGTAGCAGATACGGTCGGAGTCGCCGATGTCCAGGCCCAGACCGGTGCTTTCCACCGTGGAGCCATTGATGTCGAGGGCAAAGAGCGAGGCCGGCAGATTGATGCCTTTCTCGTAAACCTTATGAAGACTGGTGCGCTCGATGCGCTTGCCGCGCACCACACCGTTCATGTCTGCAATCAGAAGGTCGACGTACAAAACCTCAGGATGTTTCTTAAGGAATGCGTTTGCTTCGTTGAGTTGAACGGCACGCAGAGGGACCGACATGATGCACCTATTTAGCTGTTAATTATTATGTTCACTGCTGTTTCGCCGAGCCAGTCAACCCGAACGGCAAAGTGAAGTCAATAGCGAACATAGGGCCGCTCAGCGTTTATTTTTCGGGCTTTTTTTAACACTCTCGTGCCAAAGCAGGCGCCAGAGCCCCGGTCTTGATGAAGATTTGATGAACGGCGTTTAGAATTTTTTACATGGGAGTTGTTAATTAAAATCAACGAGGCTAAGCTCCGGAAAAGCTCGTTCAAGTGTCAAACTTCGAGGTGAATAAAAATGGCATTCAAGCCATTGATCGGCGTTACTGCGTGCGTCAAACAGATTGGCCTGCACCCCTATCACATCAGCGGCGACAAGTACGTTCGCGCTGTCAGCGTTGCGGCGCTGGGGTTGCCCGTCGTCATTCCTTCCCTTGGCAAACTGACTGAAATCGAAGACCTGCTGGGTCAGCTCGACGGTCTGTTGCTGACCGGCTCGCCGTCCAACGTGGAACCTTTCCACTATCAGGGCCCGGACAGCGCTCCCGGCACGGATCACGATCCGGCGCGGGATGCCACTACCCTTCCTCTATTGCGTGCAGCCATCGCGGCGGGCGTTCCGGTACTCGGCATCTGCCGGGGCTTCCAGGAAATGAACGTGGCGTTCGGCGGCAGCCTGCATCAGAAAGTGCATGAGCTGCCGGGCATGCTCGATCACCGCGAAGCCGACAGCCCGGATGTCGCCGTGCAGTACGCCCCGGCCCATGCCGTGACGGTGCTGGCCGGCGGCGTGTTCGAAGCGCTGGAGCTGCCGGGCGAATTCCAGGTCAATTCGATTCACAGTCAAGGCATCGACCGCCTCGCTCCCGGCCTGCGCGCCGAAGCCGTGGCGCCGGACGGCCTGATCGAGGCGGTCTCGGTGGAGCACAGCCCGACCTTCGCCCTCGGCGTGCAATGGCACCCGGAATGGCAAGTGCTGGACAACCCGAACTACCTGCGGATTTTCCAGGCATTCGGCGAGGCTTGCCGCCAGCGTGCGGCGCGACGCAACCAGCGCTGACGCCACCCAACGATTGCAAAAACATTTACTGCCCCCGCGGGGTCGGCGGCTGCGCGTTTGCGCATCCGTCATCCGCGATCAGCAACACACCGCGAAAACAAAAAGCACCACCCGGCAGCCAGGACGGCGGCGCCGAACAACCCGCACGGTGCGGGTCTGCAATCCACTCTTAAGCCAGGCCGCGTTGGCCCGGCGACTGAAACCTGTTGGGAGTTTCACATGGCAAACGCCTCCAGCACTTACAGGAAGGCTCTTGAAGGTCATCAGCAACCGAAAAAGGTTCTGGTGAAGGTCGATCGAGTCACCAAGAAGTTCGACGAAACCACTGCGGTGGACGATGTGTCCCTGGAGATCCATCAGGGCGAAATCTTTGCCCTGCTCGGCGGCTCCGGCTCGGGCAAATCGACCCTGTTGCGCATGCTCGCCGGTTTCGAACGGCCGACTGAAGGACGCATTCTGCTCGACGGTGTGGACATCACCGACATGCCGCCGTACGAGCGGCCGATCAACATGATGTTCCAGTCCTACGCCCTGTTCCCGCACATGACTGTCGCGCAGAACATCGCCTTCGGCCTCAAGCAGGACCGTTTGCCGGCCAGCGAAATCGACGCCCGCGTCGAAGAAATGCTGCGCCTCGTCCACATGACCCAATACGCCAAGCGTCGCCCGCATCAACTGTCCGGCGGTCAGCGTCAGCGCGTGGCCCTCGCCCGCTCCCTGGCCAAGCGTCCGAAGCTGTTGCTGCTCGACGAACCGATGGGCGCGCTGGATAAAAAGCTGCGCTCGCAAATGCAGCTTGAGCTGGTTGAGATCATCGAACGCGTCGGCGTGACCTGCGTGATGGTGACCCACGACCAGGAAGAGGCCATGACCATGGCCGAGCGCATCGCGATCATGCACCTGGGCTGGATCGCCCAGATCGGCAGCCCGGTCGACATCTATGAAGCGCCGGTCAGCCGCATGGTCTGCGAATTCATCGGTAACGTGAACGCCTTCGACGGCACCGTAGTCGAGGACCTCGAAGGCCACGCGATCATTCACAGCCCGGACTTGCAGCAAAAGATCTACGTCGGTCATGGCGTCAGCACTTCGGTGCAGGACAAGTCGATCACCTACGCGATCCGCCCGGAAAAAATGCTCGTCAGCACGATCAAGCCGGAGACCCGCTACAACTGGTCCGAAGGCAAGGTGCATGACATCGCCTACCTCGGCGGCCACTCGGTGTTCTACGTCGAATTGCCGAGCGGCAAGATCGTCCAGTCGTTCATGGCCAACGCCGAACGCCGTGGCGCGCGGCCGACCTGGGACGACAAGGTCTACGTCTGGTGGGAAGACGACAGCGGCGTGGTACTGCGCTCATGAGAACCTTCAATCAGCAATTCCTGCGCCTGGTGCCCAGCGGGCGAAAGTTCGTCATCGGCATCCCGTTCATCTGGCTGTTTCTGTTCTTCATGCTGCCGTTCTTTCTGGTGATGAAGATCAGCTTCTCGGAAGCCGCGCTGTCGATCCCGCCGTACTCGGAGATCTACACCTACGCCGAACAGAAATTCCAGCTGTTCCTGAACATCGGCAACTACACCATGCTCGGCGAAGACGAGCTGTACCTGTCGGCGTATCTCGGTTCGCTGAAGGTGGCGCTGCTCAGTACGCTGATGTGTCTGGTGATCGGTTTCCCGATGGCCTACGCGATCACCAAGACCGGCAAGGAAACGCAAAACGTCCTGCTGCTGTTGATCATGATGCCGACCTGGACCGCGATCCTGATCCGCGTCTATGCATGGATGGGCATCCTTAGCAACAACGGTCTGCTCAACGCGTTCCTGATGTGGACCGGGCTCACCGATCACCCGATCGAGATCCTCAACACCAACACAGCGGTGTATATCGGCGTGGTCTACGCCTACCTGCCGTTCATGGTGCTGCCGCTCTACGCCAACCTGGTGAAGCACGACGGCAGCCTGCTGGAAGCCGCGCAGGATCTAGGTTCGAGCAACTTCAACAACTTCTGGAAAATCACCGTGCCGCTGGCCAAGAACGGGATCATCGCCGGATGCATGCTGGTGTTCATTCCGGTGGTGGGCGAGTTCGTGATTCCGGAACTGCTGGGCGGCCCGGAGACCCTGATGATCGGTCGCGTGCTGTGGCAAGAGTTCTTCAATAACCGCGACTGGCCGGTGGCGTCTGCCCTGGCGGTGGTGATGCTGTTGATCCTGATTGTGCCGATTCTGCTGTTCAACCGCAGCCAGGCCAAAGAGATGGAGGCACGGGGATGAAACGCTTCGGATTTTCAAAGTTCATGCTGATCTTCGGCCTGACGTTCATTTATCTGCCGATGCTGATTCTGGTGATCTACTCGTTCAACGCCTCGAAACTGGTGACGGTGTGGGGCGGGTGGTCGGTGAAGTGGTACGCCGGCCTGCTCGACAACACCCAACTGATGGGCTCGGTGGTGCGCTCGCTGGAAATCGCCTGCTACACCGCGATTGCTGCCGTGGCGTTGGGCACCCTCGCCGCTTTCGTGCTGACCCGCGTTACACGCTTCAAAGGTCGCACGCTGTTCGGTGGTCTGGTCACCGCGCCGCTGGTGATGCCTGAGGTGATTACCGGTCTGTCGCTGTTGCTGCTGTTCGTGGCGATGGCGCAACTGATCGGCTGGCCGCAGGAGCGTGGCATCGTCACGATCTGGATCGCCCACACCACGTTTTGTGCCGCTTATGTGGCGGTGGTAGTCTCCGCCCGCTTGCGCGAGCTGGACCTGTCGATCGAAGAAGCGGCGATGGATCTGGGCGCGAAACCGTTCAAGGTGTTTTTCCTGATCACCATCCCGATGATCGCGCCGTCGCTGGCGGCGGGCGGCATGATGTCGTTCGCCCTGTCGCTGGACGATCTGGTGTTGGCTAGCTTTGTGTCCGGCCCGGGTTCCACCACCCTGCCGATGGAAGTGTTCTCGGCCGTGCGTCTGGGCGTGAAGCCCGAGATCAACGCCGTGGCCAGCCTGATTCTGCTGGCGGTGTCGCTGGTGACCTTCCTGGTCTGGTACTTCGGCCGCAAGGCAGAAGCCAACCGCAAGCGTGCGATTCAGGAAGCGATGGATCAGACCGCCAACGAATCGTGGCAGCAACCGCAACCTCAACGAGTGGCAGCGACGGCCTAGGGCCGTCGCGTTTTACGGCTTTGCGCTTTTGCTTAAAAGCTTTTGAATAAAAAGAATGGAGTTTCACCGATGAAAATGTTTGGCAGGACTCTGCTGACACTGTCCTTATTGGGCGCAATCGCCACGGGCGCCCAGGCCAACGACAAGGTGCTGCGCGTTTACAACTGGTCGGATTACATCGCCCCGGACACCGTCAAGAAGTTCGAGGACGAGACCGGCATCCGCGTGACCTACGATGTGTTCGACAGCAATGAAACCCTAGAGGCACGTCTGCTCGCGGGTAAATCCGGCTACGACATCGTGGTGCCGTCCAACAGTTTCCTGGCCAAGCAGATCAAGGCCGGGGTCTATCAGACCCTGGACAAATCGAAGCTGCCAAACTGGAAAAACCTCAACCCGGTGCTGCTGAAAAACGCCTCCGCCAGTGATCCGGACAACGCCCACGCGTTCCCGTACATGTGGGGCTCGATCGGCATCGGCTTCAACCCGGACAAGGTCAAGGAAGTGCTCGGCAAGAATGCACCGACCAATTCCTGGGACCTGCTGTTCAAACCGGAAAACGCCGAGAAGCTGAAGGCCTGCGGTATCAGCTTCCTCGACTCGCCGACCGAAATGCTCCCGGCCGCCCTGCACTACCTGGGCTATCCGGTGAACGACAAGGACGTGAAGCACATCGCCGAAGCCGAAGCGTTGTTCATGAAGATCCGGCCGTCGGTGGCGTACTTCCATTCGTCCAAGTACATCTCCGATCTGGCCAACGGCAACATCTGCGTCGCGGTCGGTTACTCGGGTGACGTGCTGCAGGCCAAGGCCCGCGCGGTGGAATCGGGCAACAAGGTCGAGATCGACTACAGCATTCCCAAGGAAGGCGCCGGCAGTTTCTATGACATGGTCGCCATCCCGCGCGATGCCGCCAACGTCGAAAACGCCTACCTGTTCATGAACTTCCTGATGCGCCCGGACATCATCGCCGAAGTCACCAACAGCATCGGCTACAGCAACGCCAACGAAGCCGCGACGCCGCTGGTGGATGAAGCGATCCGCAACGATCCGGGTTCGTACCCGCCACAAGCGGTGATGGCCACGTTGTATGCGGTGCCGGATCAACCGATTGCCACGCAACGGATCATGACCCGGGGCTGGACCCGGGTGAAACTCGGCAAGTAATGGCACCACGATCGTTCCCACGTCGAGGCGTCGAACCGTCCGCGTGGGAACGATCAGTCAGTATCGATTTCCGTTCATGCAGCGCCTTACCACCGCTGCCCCCTGCTCTGAACGGCGTCACCTGGCTTCCTCGGTTCAGGTGAATTCAGGCGCCCTCGGGCGCCTTTTTTTGTGGGCTCAGATCAGTGGCCAGTCGGCCAGCGAGCGGTAGCGGCCCTTGTGGGATTCAAACAACGCAAAGCGTTCAGCCCGCAGGAAGAACTCCGGCGGCGTGGCGGATTCCGGTTCCGGCGCCCGATAGTCCCGGGCCAGTGTCAGGTGCGGACGATACTCGCGCGTCGCCTCTTCAAAACCGAACGGCAACATCGCCTGCTCCAGCGCATACACCAGCCGCAGCAATCCCTGCGGTGCCTGCTCAGGCGCCAGCGACAACACCCCGGCACGCCGCCAGACCTGCAACCGATCCAGCGAAATCCTCAACGCCTCCCCCGGCGTACGCACTTTCGCCGCCGCCTCGCAGACTTCGCCAATCTGCGCCAACGGCACCACACCGAGAAACAGCAGCGTCAGGTGAAAGTTGTCCGCCGGCACCGGTTTGCCGGTACGCAAACCCAGTTCGCCGCGCCACTGGGCAATCGCCTTGCGCTGCGCCGGCGGGCAGTCCAGGGCGAAAAACAGCCGCTTGAACGGTTGATCCCCGCGCGTTTCGTCCGTCATAGCCACGCTCCTTCGTTCGTCGAGATCCGTGGATTCTACACGCCCGTTTCTGGCGACTCTCGGCACGGGGTTTATAGTTCAACGATTGCCATCAACCGGAGGACGTCATGCGCGAGATCCTCAGCAAAGAACCCTGGTGGGCCCGACCGCCGAATCCCGGACAGGATGAAAGCGAACTGGAATGGGGCTGGCTGGTGCATTACAGCGAAGGTGAGCCGCGTTTCGAATTCGTCCGCGAGCGGCCGACGGACGAGCAGATTCGCAACCGCAAAGGCTGCCGGATCACCCCGTCGGCGGACTGACCCGGCAACGAGGCATCAAGGCTCGAGAATGTCCTTGAAGCCACCGAAGATCATCCGCTGCCCATCGAACGGCATCGGATTGACGTCCGGTTGCATGCGCGGGTCTTCCATCATTTTCGCCATGCCGGCGTCGCGGGTGGCCTTGTCCGGCCAGACCAGCCAGCCCGCCGATACGGTTTCGCCTTCCTTGAGTTTCACCGCCATCGGGAATGAGGTGACCTTGCCGTCCGGCACGTCATCGCCCCAGCCCTGAATCACCTCCAGAGCGCCGTATTCCTTGAACAGCCTGGCGGCGATTTCGCAGTGCTTCTTGTACTGTTCGCGGTTGGCATTCGGCACGGGCGCCACGAACACATCGATGTAAGCCATGATCATTCTCCTTGCAGGGTGGGTTCGATCTGCTGAGTAGTCGACTCGGGTGGCCGCCATTCGACAGGCTTGACGCCCAACCCGACCGACGGCTCGTCCCGCCCGCCCAGATTGCCCTCGACCTGCGCCGCCATGTGCAGTGTGCCGGCCATCACGCCGGTGGTCGGGTTCTGCACCAGTTTCACCCAGGCCTTGTCGAAGGTGTTGCCCAGACTGCTGCGGATCAAGGCCTCGCTGTCGGGGCGGTCGTTGGCCTGAATGATCGCGCGGATGCCCGCCACCCCGACCGAAATCAGCGCCCCGGCCAGTTTGCCTGCCGCTGCCGCCACCGCACTGGCAGCACCGCGCGGGGCCATTTCCGCCTCCATGCGCTGGCTGGCGCGCTTGGCCACCGGCGCCATCGCCGTATCGGTCGAGGCCACGCCTTTCGAGCCGCCGTCGGTGTGGATCTTGTCGATCAACGCGGCGTAGGCCGGCAGCGTGTTCAACGGTTCAGTGCTGACAACCTGATACAGCGAAGCATCGCGAGCCGGCGGCGGGCCAAGGGCGATGGCGGGGATTTTCTGCAACCGCCCGTTGAGCTGGGCGATGGGCACGCCGTGGCGCTGGGCGATGACCGGCATCTGCTGCGCCATCAGCTGAGCGTAGAACGCGGTGGACTGGCCGAGGATCGCGTCCGGGTCGATCTCCACCGCCACCGGCGCCAGCACCCGTTCCTGATATTGCTCCAGCAGATAGGCCGCCAGACGCTTGGCCGAGGCATCCTGCTCGCCGCTGGCACTGATCGTGTACCAACTGACCTTCATCGACAGCCATTCCTGGGTCCAGTAACTGCTGAACCACGGGATGAAATTTTCTTCAGTTTGCTCATAGACCCGAATGCGCCAATGTTCCATCGAGCCACGGGCGAACAGCTTGACCTGCTCGGTGGCCTGCTTCGAGGCGCTGACGATTTCCCGGTCGATCTGCTGCCAGGTGGCCGGCGAGACCACCACCGCCGGCGCGCTCACCGGGGCCCGCGCCGTGGTAGCGCAGCCGGCCAGCAACACCAGTGCGGCGACGAGCAGCGCACGCAGGTTCACGGTGGCGGTCCTTATCTGTTCTTCGGGCAGGAGGCCCGAAGAATCCGGGAGAGATGAAATGAGTATAGGTGCGTGCGGTGCGCCGTTTATCCGCTGGTCAGGGCTGCATCCGTCCAATCATCAATGGCGTCGATATTCACCATTGCGACGATTGCCTTCCGCCGACCGCTCGCCAAAGGCACGATTAACCCATCCGAAACACACAGCACGAGGAGTTCACATCATGATCAGTACCGTCACCCTCGCCGTGAGTTTCCCGGTCTTCGGCAGCAACTACTACGATCAGCACGCCGTGTCGCGCAAGACTCAGGCGCTGGTGTTCGACGAAGCCTTCGAAGATCTGTTGATGCCCGCCGCCAGCAATCATTTCAGCAATGAAGTGGTCGGCCTCAACGATCAGTTCCGTTTTCTGAGCGACATTCTCGCCACCCATTTGCTGGACATCGAGGCCTCCGTGCCTGCGCGATCCAGCGTCCGGGCGAGCGCTCATTTTTAATGCCAGAGGGCGTTCCCGTCGGGGAACGCCCTCTTCGTTTCAATCAGTCATCATCCCGGTCGCGGTGATAACGACGCCCGTCGCGGCGGTCGTCGTCGCGGTCGTCCCAGCGTCGGTCGTGATCGTAGTAACGGCCATGATCGCGGTCGTAATGCCGGCCATGGCGATGGTCATCATCGAAATCCGCCACACAGCCGCCCAGCAATACGGCGGCGGAAACAGTCAGCAGCAGGCTTGTTGCACGCATCATTCAGATTTTCCCTAAAACCAAGGTCTTGACGACGGAAACTGTCAGCGCTGCCCACGTCGATAAGGCGCGGTGCGCGCTGCCGCAGATACGACCGGGGAAAAAGGCTTTGATTCAGTGGCCATCAACGACCGTTCATCGCCCTGCTTGCCGCGTCCTTCCCGTCCATCCGGTGGCTGTTTGATGGCTTTGACTGGGGCGAAATCCGACAAAACCTTTTCCTCCCCCCTGCGGTCACTCCTAGAACAGACCAAGACTGGCTACCACGCCGGCGTGCCCTGGCGGGTCATTTGCAACCTGCCGCCCTGATCAGAGGAAGCCCAGCCATGAACGACCATCCGCCGTTGGCGATTTCCCGACGCCGTTTCCTGATTCTCGGGGCCGTGACCGCGACTGCGTTCGCGATGCCGCCCTTCATCAGCCTCAAGGCCTACGCGGCCACTCTGGAGCAACCGGCCATGGCCAAAGTGACCCTTGAAGTCAACGGCAAGCCGCAGACGCTGGAGATCGACACCCGCACCACACTGCTCGATGCGCTGCGCGAACACCTGCACCTGACCGGCAGCAAAAAGGGCTGCGACCACGGCCAGTGCGGCGCCTGCACGGTGATCGTCGATGGCCGGCGAATCAATTCCTGCCTGACCCTGGCGGTGATGCAGGACGGCGCCAACGTCACCACCATCGAAGGCCTTGGCATGCCCGACCATCTGCATCCGATGCAGGCGGCGTTCATCAAGTATGACGGTTACCAGTGCGGCTACTGCACGCCGGGGCAGATCTGTTCGGCGGTGGCGGTGCTTCAGGAAATCCGCGACGGCATCCCCAGCCACGCCAGCGCCAGCCTCACCGAACCGCCGCAACTGATCGCCAGTGAATTGCAGGAACGCATGAGCGGCAACATCTGCCGTTGCGGCGCCTACTCGAACATCATCGAAGCCATCAGCGAAGTCGCGGAGGTGCCAGCATGAGAGCGTTCAATTACAGCCGCGCCGACTCTCCTGCCGCAGCCGCCGCCCAAGCCGCGCAAATCGAAGGTGCACGTTTCATCGCCGGCGGCACCAATCTGCTGGACTTGATGAAACTCGACATCGAAACGCCCCAGCAACTGATTGACGTCAACCACCTTGGCCTCGACCAGATCGAAGCCACCGACGACGGCGGCTTGCGCATCGGCGCACTGGTGCGCAACACCGATCTGGCCGCCGACAGCCGAGTCCGGAAAGACTACGCGCTGCTCGCTCGCGCCTTGCTTGCCGGCGCATCGGGCCAGTTGCGCAACATGGCGACCACCGCCGGCAATCTGCTCCAGCGCACGCGCTGCCCGTATTTCTACGACACCAATAAGGCCTGCAATAAACGCAAACCCGGCAGTGGCTGCGCGGCGATTGGTGGTGTCAGTCGACAACTCGGGATCATCGGCGTCAGCGACGCCTGCATTGCGACTCATCCGAGTGACATGGCGATTGCGATGCGTGCGCTGGATGCCCAGATTGAAACGCTCAAGGCCGATGGCAGCACCCGGAGCATTGCCATGGCGGATTTCCATCAATTGCCCGGCACCACGCCGAATGTCGAAACCAGCCTGACACCCGGCGAGCTGATCACCGGCGTCACCCTGCCCGCACCGGTGGGCGGCACCCATGTCTATCACAAGGTGCGCGACCGCTCGTCGTACGCCTTCGCCCTGGTTTCCGTCGGTCTGATCCTGCAGAAGGATGGCGGCGGTCGCATCGCCGTCGGCGGCATCGCGCCGAAACCCTGGCGGGTCGAAGCGGCGGAAGCGCTGTTGCCGCAAGGCGCGAAAGCTGTCAGCGCGCGCCTGCTCGACGGCGCCACGCCGACCCCGGACAACCAGTTCAAAGTGACGCTGGTCGAGCGCACGATCGCCTCGGTGCTGGCCCAAGCGAGGGACGAAGCATGAAATTCGACACGCCCGCCACGACCAACCCGATTGATCAGCTGAACGTCATCGGCAAACCCACCGACCGCATCGAAGGCCCGCTGAAGACCAGCGGCCAGGCGCCTTACGCCTACGAGCAACATGAAGCCGTCAAGAATCAGGCTTACGGCGTCATGGTCGGTTCGGCCATTGCCAAGGGTCGCATCACCCACATTGATCTGGATGCCGCCCGCGCCGCGCCGGGGGTGCTGACCATTGTCACCGCCGCCAACGCCGGCAAGCTCGGCAAAGGCAAATACAACGCCGCGCACCTGCTGGCCGGGCCGCAAGTGCAGCACTATCACCAGGCCGTGGCGCTGGTGGTCGCCGAAACATTCGAACAGGCGCGGGCCGCCGCGCAATTGGTCAACGTCGAATACGCGGCCGACAAAGGTCAGTTTGATCTGGCCAGCGTGCGCGATCAGGGCGTGGAGCCGAAAGACGAACTGCCGGACGTCACACACGGCGATTTCGCCAGCGCTTTTGCCGCCGCGCCCGTGCAGTTCGATCAGACCTACACCACGCCGGATCAGTCCCACGCGATGATGGAGCCCCACGCGACACTCGCCGCCTGGAAAGGCGATCACGTGACGCTCTGGACCTCCAACCAGATGATCGCCTGGAGCGTCGGCGACATCGCCACCACCCTCGGCCTGCCCAAGGAAAACGTGCGGTTGATCTCGCCGTACATTGGTGGCGGTTTCGGCGGCAAGCTGTTCATTCGCGCCGACGCGATCCTCGCCGCCCTCGGCGCACGTCTGGCGAACCGGCCAGTGAAAGTTGCCCTCGCCCGCCCGCAGATCGCCAACAACACCACCCACCGCCCCGCCACCGTCCAGCGCATCCGAATGGGCGCCACGGCGGACGGCAAACTCACAGCCATCGCCCATGAAGGCTGGTCGGGCAACCTCGCCGACGGCAAGGTCGAAGTCGCGGCCCAGCCGAGCCAGTTGCTCTACGCCGCAGAAAATCGCCTGGTGAGCATGCGTCTGGCGCCACTGGATCTGCCGGAAGGCAACGCCATGCGCGCGCCCGGTGAAACGCCGGGGTTGATGGCGCTGGAGATCGCCATGGACGAGATGGCGGAACAGCTCAAACTCGATCCGATCCAGTTCCGCATCCTCAATGACACGCAGGTAGATCCGGTGAAAACCGAGCGCCCGTTCTCCCAGCGGCGGCTGATCGAATGCCTGCAAACCGGCGCCGAACGCTTCGGCTGGGATAAGCGCAATGCAACGCCCGGCAGCCGTCGCGAAGGTCGCTGGCTGATCGGCATGGGCGTCGCGGCGGCGATTCGCAACAACCTGCTGGTAAAGTCCGGCGCGCGAGTGCGGCTGGAGCGCGACGGCAAGATCACCGTCGAAACCGACATGACAGACATCGGCACCGGCAGCTACACGATCATTGCCCAGACCGCCGCCGAAGTGATGGGCGTGCGTCTCGACGATGTGGTTGTGCATTTGGGTGATTCGAATTTTCCGGTGTCGTCCGGCTCCGGCGGCCAGTTCGGCGCCAACTGCTCGACTGCCGGGGTCTACGCGGCGTGCATGAAACTGCGCGAGGCGGTCACGGCCAAACTCGGCATGAGCGCGGGTGAAGCGCAGTTTGCCGACGGCCACGTGCGGCTGGGCAGCAAGAACGTGCCGTTACGTGAGGCCGCGCAACACGCCGCAATCGAAGTCGAGGACAGCATCGAATTCGCCGACCTCGCCAAGCAGTACCAGCAGTCGACCTTCGGCGCGCACTTCGTCGAAGTCGCGGTCGATGCCGCCACCGGCGAAGTCCGCGTGCGGCGCATGCTCGCGGTCTGCGCCGCCGGGCGGATTCTCAATCCGAAATCGGCCCGCAGCCAGGTGATCGGCGCGATGACCATGGGCGTCGGCGCGGCGTTGATGGAAAAACTCGCGGTGGACAAACGGCATGGCTTTTTCGTCAACCATGACCTGGCGGGCTACGAAGTGCCGGTGCATGCCGACATCCCGCATCAGGAGGTGATTTTCCTCGATGAAACCGACCCGGTTTCCTCGCCGATGAAAGCCAAGGGGGTCGGTGAGCTGGGGATCTGCGGCGTGAGTGCGGCGGTGGCGAATGCGATCTACAACGCCACGGGCGCGCGGGTGCGGGAGTACCCGATTACCCTGGACAAGATTCTCGATGCATTGCCACCGATGATCTGAAACCAGTTGCGCTCCCGGGAGATGGCTAGCTCACCAGCGCAATCAACTGTTGACGCTGCGCATCGGTCAGCATCAGCCCGAACCCGGCGCCGGCGTTGTCGGCCATGTACAGCGGATTGCTGGTACCAGGAATCACGCAGGTCACCGCCGGGTGCGCCAGCAGGAATTTCAGCGCCAGTTGCGGCCAGCTCTTGGCCCCGACTTGCGCCGCCCAGCCCGGCAGCGGCTTGCCCTTGAGCCGTGCGAGCAGGTCGCCGCCGCCGAACGGCCGGTTGCAGATCACTGCCACCCCGCGTTCGCGGCACAGCGGCAGGATGCGCTTCTCGACCCCGCGATCATCCAGGGCGTAGTTGATTTGCAGGAAATCCAGCGGCTCGGCCTTCAGCACCGCTTCCACCTCCTCATAGGCCGACGGCGTGTAGTGGGTGATGCCGATGTAGCGGATGCGGCCCTGCTCTTTCCATTCGCGCAGGGTCGGCAGGTGGGTTTGCCAGTCGAGCAGGTTGTGGATCTGCATCAGGTCGATGCGCTCGGTGCGCAGCAGGCTGAACGACTGCTCCATCTGCGCGATACCCTCCTCGCGGCCACGGGTCCAGACCTTGGTCGCCAGGAATGCCGGCGAGCGCGGTTCGTGGATCGACAGCAATTCACCGGTGGTTTCTTCCGCGCGGCCATACATGGGCGAGCTGTCGATCACCGTGCCGCCCTTTTTGAACAGCTCGCCGAGCACCGCCGGCAATTGTTTGTAGACCGGATCGCCGGGGGCGACATCGAAACCGCGATAAGTGCCCAACCCCACCAGCGGCAGTGGCTCGGAGCTCGAAGGGATGGCGCGGGTCTGCATGGTCTGGGCTCCTGTGGCGTTCGGCGACGTAATGGCGGCCAGCGCCCGGTCAAAGGTGAAAACCGCTGACACCCCGGCTGCCAGCGTCAGCAACCGGCGGCGGGAATATCCCTCAGTGTGGTTCATGCTGGCGCCCTTGCCCTGTGGATCTGTTGCACCTTGTGTTTTGACGCAGCCCGCAAAACCGTTGGACTACACTGCGACAGCCAACCTGCGCGCCCGGTTAAAGTTAGTCGAATGTCCAGAACCCTGTTGTCACTCGTCGCATTGATCGTCGCCGTGTACCTGATCCTGTGCGCGGCGCTGTTCGTTTTTCAGCGGGCGCTGATCTATTTCCCCCAGCCCGCCAGCCTCGATTCGCCAGAGTCACGGTTGACGCTGGCCATGCCCGACGCCGAGATCCGCGTGACCGTGCGCGAGCGCGCCGGGCCCAGGGCGCTGATCTATTTCGGCGGCAATGCCGAAGATGTTTCGCGCAATCTGCCCGAGTTTTCCGAGGCGTTTCCTGACTATTCGCTGTATTTGCTGCATTACCGGGGTTTTGGCGGCAGCGGCGGCTCGCCCTCCGAAGAAACGATTGCCGAGGATGCGCTGGCGCTGTTCGATCAGGTGTATGCCAGTCATCCGCAGGTCGCGCTGCTGGGGCGCAGCCTCGGTTCCGGGGTCGCGGTGCGGCTGGCCAGCCAACGGCCGGTGGCGCGGCTGATTCTGGTCACGCCCTACAACAGCCTCGAAGAAATCGCCGCCCGCCAATACCCGTGGGTGCCGGTGCAGTGGTTGCTCAAGGATCGTTTCCGGTCAGGTCAGTACGCGGCGCACATCCGCGTGCCGACGCTGCTGCTGGCGGCGAGCGATGACGAGGTGATTCCACGGGCCAGCACCGAGCGCTTGCTGCACAGTTTTCCCGACGGTGTGGCCACGCTCAAAGTGGTGAAGGACTCGGCACACAATTCGATTTCCGAACGGCCGCAATATCTGCAATGGATCGAGGATGTGTTGAATCGCTGAGCACTTCGTCGGCGGGCCGTTTAAACCCGGCGCGGCTTCGTGAACCAAGTGCAAAAAGGCCAGTCCTACCCGCGCCGCGTTCTGCGGTTCACTCCCCTTCTGTGTTGTCCTTTTTCAGAGCTTTGCGTCCCATGCGCCACGCCGTTCGTTCGTCTCGCTTCGTTTCGCTGTGCCTGTTGATCCTTTCTCCCCTGCTTTCTCCCTCTGCCCACGCCGGCGCCGAGCGGCAACTGGTGGCTGCCATCAACGACTACCGCGCCCACCCGCAACGCTGCGACCGGCGCCCGACCCAACGGCTGGCGCCGCTGACGCTGAAGTCGAACCTGGCGTTGCCGGTCGGCTATGGCTACGGCGGTGGGTTGCGCGAACGACTGAAGGATTCCGGCTACGCGGCCGTGGCGGTGCGCAGCATCCGGATCGTCGGTGCGCAGGACGCCGAAGAGGCGTTCGATCTGCTGCAAAGCGATTACTGCGGCGCGCTGCTCGACGGTCAATACGCCGACATCGGCATCAGCCGCGCCCGCAGCGAATGGCAAGTGGTGCTGGCGCGGCCAGTGCTCGACAGCCGCGTCGGCGACAACCGCAGCGTCGGCAAGGCCTTGCTGGCCGAGGTCAACGCCGCCCGCGCCCGACCGCGTATGTGCGGTCGCCAGCGCTTCGCCGCCGCCCGGCCCTTGAGCTGGAACCCGGCACTCGGCGCCGCCGCCCAGGGCCACAGCAAGGCGATGGCCTACGGCAACTACTTCGCCCACCGCGACCCGGACGGCGACGGCCCGGCCGATCGCGCCCGGGCGGCCGGCTACCGTGGCCGGCAGATCGGCGAAAACATCGCCGCCGGGCAAAGCTCACCGGGCAAGGCCATGGCCGGCTGGCTGGCCAGCCCCGGACACTGCGCCAACCTGATGAACCCGATGTTCACCCAGGTCGGCGCCGGGTTTGCCAGTGAGGCGCGCAGTGATGAAGGGGTTTACTGGACGATGCTGTTCGGGGCGCAATGACCCCGGCCGTCAGCCCAGCATCTTGACGCTCTCGAGCAGCGCCGCCAGACCGACAGGCACCAGCGGCGACTGCTCCGTGAAGCTTGAACTGTCCTGCCAGCTCACGGTGAACGGAGCGCCGTCGCTTTCGTGGCCGTCTATCTGCAATTGCTCGTACACCTGCGCGTCTTCGAAACGGGCGTCATACACCTGGACAATTTCATGCCCCGGTTTGCCGTTGTAGACGAACAGGCTTTCAAGCGTGCCGAGCAGGCGTAGATCCTTCATTGAAAGACCCAGCTCCTCCTGCACTTCGCGCACGATCGCCTCGCGACTGGTTTCGCCAAACTCTATGCCGCCACCGATAGGCCGGTAGAAGGATTTGTCTGCGACCGGGTCGTGGAACCGGTTAACCAGAATCTTGCCCTGGTGGTGAAAGACACACAGTGCAAGTGCGCGAATACGCTGCTCGGCCATGGGGTGAAATCCGTTTGCTGGAAAAAAGGCCGGCGATTAGATCACACCCCACAGGGATCACGCTGCAGTTGATCTCAGACCGGAGAAATCGTGGCAAGGACGCCAATCATGATGGTCAACACAAGAAAGCCGCCGAGGAAAATCGCCATCTTAGCCATGAAGGCCTCCTGAATACTGAATGTCCGGCGCACCGGGCGCTCCGGAATGAAGCGCGTCGCGTATGGCCGAACGGCAGGGGTATTTTGGGCCCGTGGCTGAGATGGTTACAGATGCAGATTCGACAGGAAAAAGCGGATCAGATGGATCGGGCTGGCGCATGGGTCGATATTCAGATCGGTACAGATGGTTTCCATCTCGCCGCTTTGATCTAGAGTCATGGGCGCCGCGCAAAGAACAACAAAAAATACAGGAGTGAAACCATGTCCGACCTGAACCTGCACCCCAACGCCGCCGAATCCCTGAACCGCTGGCACGAGATGATCCGCACCGGCAACCTCAAGGCCCTGCCCGAGTTGCTCGATCCCAAAGCGGTATTCCGCTCGCCGATGGCACACACGCCTTACCCGGGTGCCCCCGTGGTCTCGATGATCCTCAACACCGTGTTCGAAGTGTTTGAAGACTTCAAATACCACCGTGAACTGGCGACGGCCGATGGCCTGAATGTGGTGCTGGAATTCAGCGCCAAAGTCGGAGCGAAAGAGCTCAAGGGCATCGACATGATCCGCTTCGATGAACAGGGCAAGATCGTCGAGTTCGAGGTGATGGTGCGGCCGTTGAGTGGGTTGCAGGCGTTGGGCGAAGAAATGGGCCGGCGGCTGGGGGCTTATCTGGCGGCCGCCAAGGCCTGAAACCCGGACACAAAAAAGCCCACTGACCGTCGCCGGTTCAGTGGGCTTCGTGTGTCAGGCGTCCGGTTACAGAGCCATGTCACGTGCAGCGCTTTCTTTAGGAGCCGGGGCTTTTTCAGCCGAGGCGTCCGCCGCTGGAGCTGCAGCCTGGCCAATCACCGGAGGGGTTGGCAGTTGCAGGATCTTGGCGGTGTAGGCCCACTCTTCAGCCACTTTGGCTGGATCGTTGTTCAGCTGGGTGCCATAGCTTGGAACGATCTGGTGCAGCTTGGCTTGCCACTCTGGGCTGGCGACTTTGTCTTTGAAGACTTTCTGCAGCACGCTCAACATGATCGGTGCAGCGGTCGACGCGCCAGGGGATGCGCCCAGCAGACCGGCGATGGAGCCGTCCTTGGAAGCAACGATTTCGGTGCCCAGTTTCAGCACGCCGCCAGCGGCTTCATCACGCTTGATGATTTGCACGCGCTGGCCGGCTTGCCACAGGCGCCAGTCTTCGGCTTTGGCGTTCGGGAAGTATTCCTTCAGCGCGTTCAGACGGTCCTCATCCGACAGCATCAGTTGACCGGCCAGGTACTCGACCAGCGGGTATTCCTTGATGCCGACCTTGGTCATAGGCCAGATGTTGTGGGTGGTGGTGCTGGTCAGGAGGTCCAGGTACGAACCTTCTTTCAGGAACTTGGTGCTGAAAGTCGCGAACGGGCCAAACAGGATGACGCGCTTGCCGTCCAGGACACGGGTGTCCAGGTGCGGAACGGACATCGGAGGCGCGCCAACCGAAGCTTTACCGTAGGCCTTGGCCAGGTGCTGCTCGGCGATGGCCGGGTTATCGGTCACCAGGAACGAGCCGCCTACCGGGAAGCCAGCGTATTCCTTGGCTTCTTCGATACCGGACTTCTGCAGCAGGTGCAGTGCACCGCCGCCGGCGCCGATGAACACGAACTTGGCGTCGGTTTCAGTCTTGGTACCGTCTTTCAGGTTCTTGTAGCTAACGCGCCAGGTGCCATCGGCATTCTTGGTGATGTCCTGCACTTCGCTGGACAGCTTCATGCTGAAGTTAGGCTTGGTCTGCAGGTAACCGGCGAACTGGCGGGTGATTTCGCCGAAGTTCATGTCGGTACCCAGCGGGCTCCAGGTGGCCGCGATTTTCTGGTTCGGGTCACGCCCTTCCATCATCAGCGGAACCCACTTCTTGATCACAGCCGGGTCTTCGGAGTACTGCATGCCGGCGAACAGCGGGCTCGCTTGCAGGGCTTCGTAGCGCTTTTTCAGGAACTTGATGTTGTCATCGCCCCACACGAAGCTCATGTGCGGAGTGGTGTTGATGAACGAACGAGGGTCCTTCAGGACGCCTTGACGAACCTGCCAGGCCCAGAACTGACGGGAGACCTGGAACGCTTCGTTGATCTCGACCGCTTTCGGGATCGTGACGTTGCCCTTGTCGTCTTCCGGGGTGTAGTTCAGCTCGGCCAGGGCGGAGTGACCGGTACCGGCGTTGTTCCAGCCGTTGGAGCTTTCCAGGGCGACGCCGTCGAGGCGCTCGACCATTTCCATCGACCAGGTCGGTTCCAGCTCATTGATCCACACACCCAGGGTGGTGCTCATGATGCCGCCGCCGATCAGCAGGACGTCGACTTTCTTTGCTTCTTCGGCATTGGCGGAAGACATCCCCATCGCCAAAGCCAGCCCCAGCAAGGCTGTGTTCACTTTTTTAAACATCTGTTGCACCTATGATAAAACGCCTTCCGCCCGCCGCTGTTGTACGTATGAGGTCCCCTTTTGCGCGACACTCAGGCCAGCGTCGCGGGTTCCGGCACACTTCAATTTTGACGGGTGGGCACACAAGGCCGACAGGCTGCGTCGACCTCAGTTATATGTCCCTTCTGAACTGACTTCTTATCATTATTGGCTTCAGCTACTTGAGCGACAGGGGTTCTGTCTGGCTCGCCGAAAAGCGCGCCAGACTGAATTAGGTCAAACCAAGTGGGGCGAAGAATATCACGTCATGGCAAACCCGCGCGTCTGTTCCCGACTCGATAGTCTTTATCCGTTCAAGGACTTATCGGCTGCCTGTAGCCGAACATGACCCCCGTCAGCGGCTCTGGCTTAAGCCTTTCAACCGTTTGAGCAGCCATGCCATTCCAGAATCCGGACTTTCACTTGTTACAAATAGGGTTCCGGCGCCGATCAACTGCAGGATCCAACAGCCCTCACAATCTGAACCGATCCACCGACTGCGCCAGCCTCCCCGCCAGACTCGACAGTTCATCCGTGGTATTGGCCGTCTGGCCGATCACCTTGCTGTTGCCCTCCGACATGCCCGCGATCATCTCCACCTGATGGGCAATTTCGTTGCTCGCCTGGCTCTGTTCGCCGATGGTGCGGGTGATGTCGTTGACCAGTTGTGTGGTGCTGAGGGTGGCGTCGAGGATTTCGCGGATGGCGCGCTCGACGTCGGCGGTGACCGCCATGCCCTTGTCGACCTGGGCGACACCGGCCTCCATGCTGCTGACAGCTTCGCGGGTGCTGTTCTGGATGCGCGCGACCATCGCGGCGATTTCCTGGGTCGAGGCGCTGGTGCGCGCAGCCAGGCTGCGGACCTCATCGGCTACCACCGCGAAGCCCCTGCCCTGCTCGCCCGCCCGGGCGGCCTCGATGGCCGCGTTGAGCGCCAGCAGGTTGGTCTGGTCGGCGATGCTCTTGATCACCTGGATGATGTTGAAGATGCCCTCGGATTCCTGATCGAGGGTGCGGATCACCTGCGCCGATTGCTGGGCGGAACGGGCGATGTCGTCCATGTCGCTGACCACCTGATGGATCACCTGCCCGCCGTTTTTCGCCAGTGACTCGGCCTGGCTGGCCATGTTCAGCGCCCGCTCGGCGTGACGGGTGATTTCCTCGATGCTCGCGGTCATCTGGCTCGCGGCCGCCGCCATGGTGCCGGCGGCGGTGCTTTGCTGCTGACTGCTGTCGGCCACCTGATGGCAGCCGTGGCTCAGTTGTTCGCTCATGCCGCTGACGCCGTGGGCATTGCGTCGCACCACGTCGATCATGTCCCGCAGGTCGCGCTGCATGGTGGCCAGCGTGCGGATCAGCGCACTGGCTTCGTCCTTGCCGGACGGTTCGGCGATCGGTTCGCTGAGGTTGCCGTGGGCGATGCTTTCGGCGATGCGGCTGGCGGATTTCAGCGGCCCCATGATGCTCAGGATCACCCAGCGACCCTGGGCCAACAGCAGCAACAGACTGGCGATCAGAACGATGCCGAGCGCGACATTGGCGTTGTGGATCGCCGCTTCGGTGCCTTCGCTGGTCTGCCGGGTATTGGTTTCGATCAGCTCGCTGAGGGCGGCCATCTGTTCTTCGAGCTGGCTGAATGCGGTGCTGAAGGTGCCGAGATGCTGCTGGGCGCTGTCCGGGTTTTCCAGTGCAAGACCGACGATCTGCTCGCCGGCACTGATGTAGGTGTCGAGACTCGGCTTGATCTGCTCCAGCGCGGACCTGATCGTCGGGTTCACCGGCAGCTTGAGGTTTTCACCCAGCACCTCGCGAAAATGCGCCGCATGCTCTTCGACCGAGCTGCGTACCTCATCCGCCGTGCTCGTGCTTTTGCCCAGCCCCACCAGCATTGCCGAATACACGTCGGCACGCAGGGCGTCGTGCATCATGTCGGCTTCCATGTGGTTGCGCAGCGCGCTCATGCTGACCGCGTTGTCACCGACCGCCGAAGCCATCCGCTGATTGCCGACGTAACTGACCAGGCTCACGATCAACGCCGTCAGCAGGCTGGTCGCAATCAGCAACACCAAACGCAGTTTGATCGACACCGTGATTTCCTCCCTGGTCGCGCCACACGGCGCCTTTCAACGCTTCAGTTAAGCCTATTTGGGTGAATCCGCCGCTTTAGAGCGTCGCAGGGTGTGTCGTTACATCCGGTAAAAATGAGGACTGTGCGGCGGTTCTCGTTCTGTGCCCGCTACCGCCCGGCCCGGCGCATGGAACTCCCGTACCGTCCGGCACCTCTCACATTATGTGGTACTTCCTTTTCGCTTTACGCTGCTGGAGGAACACCGTCATGCGCCGTTTATTACTCGTTTCGTCTCTCATGCTGTGCCTGCCGTTCGGCTCGGCCCTTGCCCGCGTGGACGCAGGGGATGTCGCCACTTCGGCGGGGGTTTCGGCCTCGCTGTACTCGACCTTCAAGGATCACAAAATGGTGATTCCGGCCCGTGACGACTTGTCCGCATTCGTCGCCAGCGGCGGAACGATCCGTGGCGTGTATCTGGAATCGGTGCTGCAACAGGTACGTCAGGAAAATCCCGGCCTGAACGCCAGCGATGAAGAGCTGGCCAATGCCATCCTGGTTCACTACGAAGGTCTGTCGCAGTAACCACGGCACGTTCGATGATGGTGGCTGACGGACTCGCCACCGTTGTGCCCTGCCGATGGACGGCTGGCGAACGACCATGGGCAAAACCGTCGAACGGCCTCTATGATGGAGGCCATGACGATTTCTGCCCCGATCCGTTCCCCCTGCCCGCCCGGAGCCTGCACTTGCGGGCGCGAGCCGTTGCTGGAACTGCCCGGCGCGGATATACGCATCCTGCTGCTGACTCGTCAGGAAGAAAAGCGCCTGCTCGATCGATTGGAAAATCTCCAAAGCCTGGCTGACCTGGAGCGTCTTCAACGCCGGATGTTCGAGCAGTTGGGCATTCGCGTGGACATTTCACCGGGTGACACCGTGGTGAAAACCATGCTCGGGATCGAAATCAGGATTCAGGAGTTCCCAGGCCTGTGCCGCAAGACTCAACAGTCGATACCGGCCGCCATTCGCCGGGGGCTGAAGAAAAATCCGCAAGTCGCCTTCGACCTGCTCAACGCCCACGATTTGCTGCGCGGCACCTGATCATTTCTTCATGCCCACCCGCTTGCGCATCTCGGCCGTGATGCTCTGCCGGGTTTTCTTGATGTCCGCCCAGGGCTCATCGCCCACTTCCGCCAGCCGTTCGTGAACGTTGCGCACGTTCCATTGATCGGCGCCCTTGATCTCCCCGACTTCCTCCCGAAACAGCGGAACCGACACCGGCAGCCCTTCGCGAGTACGCGCTGCATAGGCGCAGATAGTGGTGGCGCCCAGACCGTTGCGCAGGTAATCGATGAAGATCCGCCCCACCCGATTTTTCGGCCCGGACACCGCAGAAAAACGCTCCGGCAGCAACTTCGCCATGTGAGTGACGATGGCATGGCTGAAATCCTTGACCTCGTCCCAGCCATGCTTGCGGGTCAGCGGCACCACCAGATGAATACCCTTGCCGCCGCTGGTCTTGAGGAACGCCTTGAGGCCCAACTCGTCCAGCACGGTCAGGGTCAGCGCCGTGGCTTCGACCATGCTTTTCCAGGGCAGCGCCGGATCCGGGTCGAGGTCGAGTACAAAGCGGTCGGGCTTGTCCAGATCCGTCGTGGTGGCGTTCCAGGTGTGCAGTTCGACTGTGCTCATCTGCACCGCGCCGATCAAGGCTTCGGCGTTGTTGATCAGCATCACCGGCTGGCCGGTCAGCTCCTTGTCGAGCGTGCGGATGCCGGGGATCGCCAGGTTTTCGGCGTTCTTCTGGAAGAACAGATCACCGGCGATACCGTCCGGTGCACGAACGAGCGCCACCGGGCGATCCTTGAGCTGCGGCAGAATCCATTCGGCGACGCTGGCGTAATACTCGGCCAGCTGCATTTTGGTGGTGCCACTGCTGGCATCGATCACCCGGTCGGGGTGAGTGATCCGCACCTTGCCGTCGGCCAGATCGGATTGGGACGGCGCGGTAGATTGAGCCTTTGACGTCTTCATCGGTTTGGCGCGCTCCTCGGTGATGTCCTTGGCCGGTTTGTCCTCGCGCAGGCCATGGAACACGGCGTGGCGCACCGAGCCGTCCTGGGTCATTTCGGCAAACGCCACTTCCGCCAGCAGACTCGGTTTGAGCCAGTGCACACCCTTGGCCTCAAATCCCGTGGGCGGATTGACCACCGCCGCTTTCTTCACCCGCAACGGTTTGAGCTGCGTGAGAATGCTCTTGAGGGTGGTTTCATTGAACCCGGTGCCGACCTTGCCGGCATACCGCAACTCGCCGCTGTCACGATCATGCAGACCCAGCAACAGCGCGCCGAACGCACTGCGCGCGCCTTTCGGATCGGTGTAGCCGACGATCACGAATTCCTGGCGATGCTTGCACTTGAGCTTGATCCAGTCGCTGCTGCGGCGCGACACGTAAGGCGAGCCGAGGCGCTTACCGATCAGCCCTTCCATGCGCATCTGGCAAGCGCTGTTGAGCAACGCCTGCGGGGTTTCGTCGAACGCTTCGGAAAAGCGCAGCAGCGGATCTTCATGAGCTTTCAACACCGTGGCCAGCGCCGCGCGCCGTTCCTGCACCGGCACTTCACGCAGATCGACACCGTTGAGATACGGCAGATCGAACAGGTAATAGAGGATGTTTTCGCTGCGGCCCGCATCGAACGCATTTTGCAGGGCTTGAAAATCCGGCACGCCGTCCGCGTCGGCGACGACCATCTCACCGTCAAGCCACGCCGATTCCAGACCCAGCGCCGCGAGGGCTTGCGCCTGTTTCGGTAATTTGTGCGTCCAGTCATGGCCATTGCGGGTGAACAACTGCACATCGTCCTGATCGATGCGCGCCATGATCCGATAGCCGTCGAACTTGATTTCGTACTGCCAATCCCCTTCCGGCGCACTCTCCACCAGGGTGGCCAGTTGCGGTTTGAGCTGCGCGGGAATCCTGGCCTTGTGCGCCCCGGCAAGTTTGCCCGAGGCCGGCTTGCGCGGTACTTTCCGCGAGGCTTTCAGCGGCTTGACCTGCTTCGCACTGAGGCTGGGTTTGTCGACGATCGTGCGTTCACTAAGGACGCTGTCGGGCTCGGCGACCAGCACGTCGTAATCGCTTTGCGGGCGCGCGGCGCTGTCCTGATGCTTGATCAGAAACCACTGCTCTTTCTTGCCCGGCATGTGGGTGCGCACCAGATTCCACACCCCGGCGAGCTTCTCGCCTTGCAGTTCGAATTTGAGCTTGCCCTTGGCGTAGGCCTTTTCCGGGTCTTCCAGCGGAATCCACACACCGCGATCCCAGACGATCACATCGCCAGCGCCGTAATGCCCCTCGGGAATGCTGCCCTCGAATGTCGCGTAGTCCAGCGGATGATCCTCGACGTGCACCGCCAGCCGCTTGACCTTGGGATCCAGCGACGGGCCCTTGGGCACCGCCCAGCTCTTGAGCGCGCCGTCGAGTTCCAGGCGAAAGTCGTAATGCAGGTGCGAAGCATCGTGTTTTTGAATGCAGAATTGCAGGGCATGGTCGCCGGCGGATTTCTTGCCCCGACGGCGTTCAGCCGCCGGTTCAGAGGTCGCCGAAAAATCGCGCATCCGGTTGTAGTCGTCGAGATTCCTGCTCATCCTGCACCTGCCTTGTTTCAGCCTGTTCGAGTCACAGTCAGTGCGACCACGGCGATCCGGTCGACGCGCTGATAGCCTGGATTCAGCAGCTCTTCACCAAACACATCGGGATCGAGTTCGCGGTAGGTCCAGCCGAAGCGTTTTTCATCCATCCGTGGCAATACGGTATCGAGGAAGGGATCGCGGCCATCGACCATCGCCACGCCGGTGTACAGCAGCAACGAGCCGCCCACTGTCAGGCGATTGAGCGCCTGCTCGACGATCCGCAGCGACAGACCCGCCCCCAGCGTCCCGCCACCGTGGCGGTAAGCTCGACCGGCCGGATCGGCCATGTAGGGCGGGTTGGCGACGATCAGGTCGAATTCACCGTCGACGCCTTGCAGTACATCACTGGCGCATACTTCGACATTGGCCACTTCGGCCAACGCCGCGTTGATCGTGGTCAGGCGCAACGCGGCGGGGTTGATATCCACCGCCAGCACTTGCGCTTCTCGCCGGGCACGGCCAATCAGGATCGCACCGACTCCGGCGCCACAACCAATGTCCACCGCCCGGTGGATGGGCGCAAAGTTCTGCTGCAAATGGCTGTGAATCAGTTGAGCAAAGCGATAGGTGTCCGGGCCGAAGAACACCGAATCGGCTGCGTCGGTGGGAAATCCGGAATGCACGAAAAGCAGATCGTCCAGGCTCGACCAGCGCACCCGGCTCTTCAAGCGCCCGTCGAACTCATCGATCACCTGGGCTTCCTGCAATTGCCGCTGTTCATCGGCAGACAGCAGGCCCGGTTCGAACGGACGCGACCATCCGAACACATCCCGCAGGCAATCGGCGGCCTGCCCTTCGTCGCGCTGGTTGACCCGTTGATGAGTCAGCGGCGTCGGGGTGATGAAACGATAGCCGTCGGCCTGCAAGCGCCGCCCCAGTTGCAGCAGCACGAGATCGTTGGCGGACAGTTGTTCTTCCTGATTCATTGATGACTTCCTTAACGCAGGCCGGATTTGAGTTGGATGAATCGGCGAGTGGCGAGCAGCCCGGCCGGATGGGCATGGCGTGCCGGTGCGAGCCACGGGATCAACGTTGCGATTTGGGTGTGAGCGTCCTGCTCCTGAAGTGCCGCATTCAGGCGCTGCACATCGGGGTCCTGTTCGGGCACCTCGATCGGCGCAGGGACTGAAGGGCGGCGGCGGACCAAGACGGGGTTGTCTGCAGAAACCCAGTCGCCGGCAATCCAGTCGTGAACCAGTTGTTTTTCATAGGCGCTGAACACGCCGAACATCGCGGCACCATCGCCATCGATCAATTGCCAGAAGCGGCTGCCCTGCGGATCTTCGTTGCGCTTGATCCAGCCCTTGTCTTGCAAGGCTTGCAGAAACCCGGGCAATTGCTGCGGATCGGCCAGCCATTGATTGACGGTCTTGCCTTCGAAGCGGCAATAGTCGGAGTGCATGTGCTGAGCGAACGGACACTTGCGCTCAAGCATCGCCAACAATTCGCGCTCCAGGTCGAACCCCTCGATGATTGCGCGGCTGCCCTGCCCCAGGTCATTGAGCCGATAGCCCAGCGATACCCGGCGCAGGAAATCACTGCGATCAGCCTCCAGAGGCAGCAGATCAAGCACGGCCTGAACGGCTTTTTGCGCATGACCGGTGCTGGCGTTATCGATGGTCACGTGCAGGGTGAAATAGTAAGGATCGATCCCCAGTTCACTGAGTTCGTAACTGCTGATCAGCAGGTGCAACGGCAGTTGCTCGTAACCCAGGTTGTAACCGATCACCTCTGGCAGAAAATCCATGCCGCCGGCACCGAGGGCCAATTGCAGCGCGCCTTGCAGATAGCGCTCGTCGGGCAGCGGGCTGCCGGGCTCCAGACCGTGTTCGGCGAGCAGTTGCCGGTAGATCACCACGTGATTCTGCGCCGGATTGCCCTCGCCCAGTTCTTCCAGATAGGTGCTGATCAGACTGCTGAAGCGCGGATCGCGCCATTGGGCCAGCAAACCGTAAAGCCAGGCGCCATCAACCAGCTTGGTGGGCGCCACCGCTTGCAGGAAATACAGCGCGTGAGCCTTGCAACTGAAGAACTGCCGAGCTCCTCCAGCCTTGCGTTGTTGCAGGTAGTCGGCATATTGCCGGGCGACGTCGGCGCAGTGCTGCGCCACCCAGGCGTGCCAGAGCGCTGGATCCGACGGCAGTTCTTCCTTCAATTGCGCGGCGTGCTGGAGATGGTGTTGCAGAAAGGCGCTCGCCAGCGGCTGCGGAGGTTCGTCGGATAAAAGCGCTGTATGAATGCGCCGCCACTCACCCAGTAAATCGAGCGGTTGCGATTGGGCAGATGCACCTTGCAGGCGTGTCAGGACAGTCATGGCAATATTCTCGATCGATTGGCAGGACGCTGAGTCACTCGCCTCTAATGCAGCAGAGAGGCGGCGCCTGCCGAAAATTCAATCGACGTTAAATTTGCCCGGACGGACGGAGCCTTCGGCACGCCACTGGCGTGAACAGAAGCGCTCGAAGGCTGCGAGGTTTTGCGGTCAGGCCGTGCCCTTGGCCTGCTGCTCCAGGTGAACCTGCAACTCGGGGTCGATCTGCAACGCCGCCGCCAGTTCATCCAGATAATTGCGCTCGGCGTCCTGCTGATCGTCCACCAGCATCACGCTGGCCAGGTACATTTCGGCGGCCATGGCCGGATCGTTCTGCGCCGCCTGGGCGACTTCGGTGGGGTCCAGCGGTTTGGCGACTTCGTCGTCGAGCCATTGCTGCAGGTTCGGGTCATCGGTGTGCTTGCCGATTTCACTGCTGATCAGGTGTTTTTCCGACTCGTCGATCCGCCCGTCAGCCTTGGCTGCCGCGATCAACGCACGCAGGACGGCGTGGCTGTGTTCTTCGACTTGCGGGCCGGACAGCAGATCGGCGGTTTGCGGGGTTTGCTGCGGCGCAGCAGAAGCCTGACTGCGTTGCCAGGCCTGATACGCCTGGAACGCCATCATGCCCAGCGAGGCGAGTGCTGCGTAATTGGTCCCGCCGGAACGACTCTGCGTCCCGCCGAGCGCCCCGCCACCGCCAAGCAGTCCACCGAGCAGCCCGCCCAGACCACCGAGCCCGCCAGCCGGAGAACCGCCGCCGCTGGTGCCGCCACCGCCCAGCAGACCACCGAGCAATCCGCCAAGACCGCCCAGTCCCCCACCGGCCGACGCGCCACCTTGTTGTCCCGCCGAGGCCTGGCCTCGCAGCAGTTGTTCGAGCAGATCACTGGTGTTCATGACGTCGTCCTCAGGCAAAGGGGTATGACTGCGTCAGGCAACGATAGTCCTCTTGATGCGATGTGCCAGCACCGTTGGGCTGACGCCGGGCATCAACCCGGACTCTTTTCCCGGCGCATCTGTGTCACCAGCGTGAAACGGTCTTCGGGGTGCGTGGTTTCCGATACCACCATCAGGGCGCCGTCCTCGTCACGGTACTGGCGAATGATGTTCAGCCCCGGCGACCCGGCTTCGGCGTTGAGGCTTTTGGCGATCTCCGGACTCAGCAACACCGCGCGCACCTGTTGGTCGACCACGTCGATGTGCCGGCCGAAATGGCGCTCGATCAGGGCGGCGATCAGTTCGTCCGGATGCTGTTCGGCCAGTTCGATGACCTCGGCGTAGGTTTCCTGCGCGTAGACATCGGTCCAGCACAGCGGCGCCCGCCGGTTCTGCTCGTCGACGCGAATGCTCGACACGCAAAAATAATGTTCGCCCGGCTCCATGCCCAGGCGTCGGGCCTGGGCGATGTCGGCGACAAAACGGGTGACGTTCTGAATGCTGCGCATCTGGGTTTCCGCCAGGTGCACCAGGTCGGACACCGAGGCCAGCGACTGCGAGTACCCGCCCTTGGGCGAGATGGACTCGACGCGGGTGCCGACCCGCTTGCGCCGCGAGACCAGCCCCTGATTCTGCAACTGCGTAATGGCCGCCCGCACGGTGTGCCGGCTCACGTCGTACAGCTCGCACAGTTCGAACTCGGTCGGCAGCAGCGATCCGAGCGGATAGCGACCGCTGGAGATGCCCTCCATCAAGTCTTTTGCAACGACCGCATAGCGCGTGTTCATACCTTTCATCAGTCCCGATGGTTAAGCGAGTTGACAGTGTATCAGCGAGGGCGCAAGAATTATGTACGGACATAATAAATATGTCCGATCAATAACAAACATATTCAGGATTCCCTCATGTCCAGCACTGTCTTCGACTCCGCCCTGTTCCGCGACATGTTCGGCACCGCCGAGATGCGCAGCGTGTTTTCCGACCAAGCCCTGATCGAACGCTATATTGAAGTGGAAGTCGCCCTGGCCCGGGCCGAAGCGCGCTGCGGCGTGATCCCGGCGGCTGCCGCCGAGCAGATTGCCGAGCTGGCCACCTATGCCTCGCTCGATCTGGCATTGATGCAGCACGAGACCGAAATCGTCGGTTACCCGATCCTGCCGCTGGTGGAACAGCTGTCGAAAACCTGCGGTGAAGCCGGCCGTTACGTGCACTGGGGCGCGACCACCCAGGACATCATGGACACTGCCGTCGTCCTGCAAGTCCGCGCTGCGCTGGCCATCGTCGAGCGCGACATTCAATCGGTGCGCGGGTTGCTCGCCGACCTTGCCAAGCGCTATCGCGACACGCCGATGGCCGGCCGCACGCATTTGCAGCACGCACTGCCGATCACCTTCGGCTACAAGTGCGCGGTGTGGCTGAGCATGTTCGACCGCCATGCCGAACGTCTGGTAGAGCTGCGTCCACGGGTGGAAATCGGTCAGTTCGCCGGCGCGGCAGGCACCCTCGCCTCCCTTGGCGACAAGGGTCTGGAAGTGCAGGAAGCGCTGATGGCCGAACTGGGCCTGGGCGTGCCGCAAGCCACCTGGCACGTCGCCCGCGATGGTCTGGCAGAAACCCTGAACTTCCTCGGTCTGGTCACCGGCTCGCTGGGCAAGATTGCCCTCGACGTCATGATGATGATGACCAGCGAGCTGGGCGAAGTGTATGAGCCGTTCGTCAAGGGCCGTGGCGCCAGCAGCACCATGCCGCAAAAGCGCAATCCGATTTCCTGCGAGCTGATGTATGCCGCTGCCAAAGGCGTGCGCCAGCAGGCGGGTCTGATGCTCGACGCGATGATTCAGGACTTCGAGCGCTCCACCGGTCCGTGGCAAGCCGAATGGATCGCCATCCCGGAAGCCTTTGCCCTCAGCGCTGCCTCGCTGGGTCAGGCGAAGTTCATGCTCGCCGGCCTTGAAGTGCGCACCGAGCGCATGCGCAAAAACCTCGACATGACCCAGGGCCTGATCGTCGCCGAAGCCGTAATGATGGGGCTGGCGCCAGCACTCGGTCGTCAGGTTGCGCATGACGTGGTCTATGCCGCCTGCCGCATGGCCAACGATCAGGGCACCAGCCTGCTCGACGCGCTGTTGGCCCAGGGTGAGGCCACCGCGCAACTGGATGTCGAGGAACTCAAGCGCCTGACCGATCCGGCCAACTACCTGGGCCTTGCGCCGCAGATGGTCGACATCGCCCTGGCGCGTGAGGGTTCGGTCAAACGCTGATCCTCACCGGGCTCGCCGCTCGCGAGCCCTCTGCCCATCGCTCGCCAATAACAACAACGAGACCGCAGACATGACCACCCCCGACAAAAAACCGCTGTACAAGGACCTGACCTTTCAGGTGATCGCCGCCATGGTGCTGGGGATTGCCTTCGGCTTCCTGGCGCCGGAACTGGCGGCCAGTTTCAAGATCCTCGGCGACATCTTCCTCAAGCTGATCAAGACCGCCGTCGCGCCGCTGGTGTTTTTCACCGTGGTCCACGGCATCGCCTCGGCCGGCGACATCAAACGCGTGGGCAAAGTCGGCCTGCGTGCCTTGATTTACTTCGAATTGGTATCGACCATCGCCCTGGCCATCGGCCTGCTCTGGGGCAATTTGCTGAACATCGGCTCCGGCATGCACGACGCTCACCCGAGCAGCGCCACCGCCGCAGCCGCCAGTGCCGCCGTCGCCAAGGGCCATGCCCCGGCGTCGACCCTGGACTTCATCTACGGGATTTTCCCGGACAACTTCGTCGGCGCCTTTGCCGGCGGGCAATTGTTGCAAGTGCTGGTAATTTCGGTGCTGTTCGGCTTCGCCCTGCTGGCGTTGAAACCGGAACGCCGCAGCGTGATCGAGGATGGTCTTAGCCGGGTCTCGGAGTGCTTCTTCGAGTTCATTAACCTGATCATGAAATTCGCCCCGCTCGGCGCCTTCGGCTCGGTGGCTTACGCAGTCGGCAGCAACGGCTCGGCGGTGCTGATGTCACTGGCCAATCTGGTGCTGATGTTCTACGTCGGCGTGGCGTTTTTCATCTTTGTCGTACTGGGTGCGGTCTGCCGTATTTCCGGGTTCAGCCTGTGGCGGTTCCTCAAGTACATCAAGGATGAGATTTTCATCGTGCTCGGCACCGCTTCGTCGGAAAGCGCCCTGCCGCGTCTGCTGCAAAAACTCGAGAAGTTCGGTTGCTCGAAACAGAGCGTCGGTCTGGTGTTGCCCACCGGCTACGCGTTCAACCTCGACGGTACGTCCATCTATATGTCGTTGTGCGTGCTGTTCATCGCCAATGCCTACGGGGTGCCGATGAGCTGGGAGCAACAACTGGGCACCATCGCGATCATGCTGGTCACCTCCAAAGGCGCGGCGGCGGTATCCGGTGGCAGCTTCGTGGTGTTCGCCGCGACCGTCACGGCGATTGGCGTACTGCCGGTGGAAGGTCTGGCGCTGCTGTTCGGCGTCTACCGCTTCATGTCGATGGCCATCGCCACGTGCAACACCATCGGCAACAGCGTGGCCACCGTGGTGGTGTCGAAGTGGTCGGGCGAGTTCACCGAGCAGACCGCCAAGGCTGAATACAACCGGGTGTTCGGGCGCAGTCCGGAAGCCGCGCTCTGACGGTTACCGATGTCACATAAAAATGCCCCGGCCACGCCGGGGTATTTTTTTCAGGGCCAGCTAATCTTCAAGAATGGGTGAACCTTGACCCGGCCCGACCGGTCGATAGCTGCAACCCCGACCCGGTTAGTCGCCACCCTTGCTGCCCAAGGGTCTACGCGGCTTGCTGCACTTTCTGGAGAACGCCTTCGTGATATCGACCGTCCACATCGCCAGGCTCAAGGCCTGGGGCGCCCATGGTTTCACCGCGACCGGCGTGGTCACCGCCTTTCTGGCCACCCTTGCCCTGCTGGAAAACCAGCCGACCCATTGCCTGATGTGGCTGGGCGTGGCGCTGATCGTCGATGGCCTCGACGGGGCGCTGGCGCGCAAGGTCAACGTGCAGTCGGTGCTGCCGAGCTTCGACGGATCGATCCTCGATCTGGTGATCGATTACCTGACCTACGTGTTCATCCCGGCGCTGTTCATCTATCGCTACATTCCCCTGCCCGACTACACCCTGCTGCTGACCGTGTCGCTGATTCTGGTGTCGTCGCTGTTCTGCTTCTGCAACGTCAACATGAAGAGCAAGGACAACTACTTCGTCGGCTTCCCTGCTGCGTGGAACGTGGTTGCGCTGTGTCTGTACATCATCGATCCGGGGCCTTGGATCACCTTCCTGACGGTGATTGGCCTGGCGCTGCTGACCGTGACCCGGATGAAGTTTTTGCACCCGTTCCGGGTTCGCCGGTTCATGCCGATCAACATTGCGGTGACGGCGATCTGGTTGCTGTGCAGTCTGTCGCTGGTGCTGAACCACCCGGTGATCAACCCGCTGGTGATGGGCCTGTGGCTGCTGGCGTCGGCGTATTTTCTCGGCATCTGCATCTGGCGCACGGCGCTGGAGTGGTTTGACAGTGCGCATCTGAAATAGAAAAACCCGTGGGAGCGAGCCGGCTCGCTCCCACAATGGCTTCAGCGTTTGGTAATCACCACCTCCAGATATTCACTCGGCAGCACCATCGATTCCGCCCCCGCCCGATTCAGCCCGTCGATCAGTTGCGTCAAATCCCCTTCCAGCGCCTGCCCACTTTCCGGCGGCAACGCCGCGAACGCCTTGTGCACCGGGCCGTACCAGTGGCGAAACACATCAATGAAATGCGCCGCCGAGCGGTAGCGGAAGTTGAAGTGGCGGCGAGTCACCTGCACCTGGAACTGGCGATCGTCGAAGTGCGAATGCAGCCAGGCTTCCGCGCCCCAATTCGAGGGTGGTTGCGCACCGGGTGGCGGTGGCAGATGCCGGCCGAGGGTCTTGAACATCTGGCCGACGAAGCCTTCCGGTGTCCAGTTGGCCAGACCGATCCGGCCGCCACGACGACAGACCCGCGCCAGCTCCTTGGCCGCTTTCGCCTGATCCGGGGCGAACATCACACCGAAGGTCGACAGCACCGCGTCGAAACTGGAATCGGCAAACGGCAGCGCTTCGGCATCGGCGACCTGAAAGGTCACGTCCAGATGCTCGGCGCGCGCCCGGTCCTGGCCGCGTTCCAGCAGCGCCGCGACATAGTCGGTGGACGTCACCAGACAACCACGGCGCGCGGCCGCCAGCGTGGCATTGCCATTGCCGGCGGCCACATCCAGCACTTCCTCATCGCAGCGCAGGTCGCAGGCTTCGGCGAGGGTTTCGCCGACGATCTGCAAGGTGGTGCCGATCACGGCGTAGTCGCCACTGGCCCAGGCGACTTTCTGGCGTTCCTTCAGGGCAGTGAGATCAATGGGGGTACTCATGAATAGGTGCTCCGCGGCAGAGGGGTCAATCGGCGGTGGTCGGGTCGATGATGCTCGTCACCCGGGACACGCTGTTGGCCGGAAATCCCCCACGCTTGGCGTGTTCGCGCACCAGTTCCTCGTTGGGTGCGATATACACGCAATAGATCTTGTCGGCCGTCACATAACTCTGCAGCCACTGCACCTCTGGCCCGAGTTCACGCAGCACGTTGCAGGACGTTTGCGATACGGCCTTGAGTTCTTGCTCCGATAGCTTTCCGGCTCCTGGAATCTCGCGTTCAATCACGAACTTCGGCATGGCAACCTCGCTTTCTTTTTATGGATGTCAGAACCGTTGGCGGCCCTGCTCGCCCACTATCGCGCGGGCGCTGTGCGGCGTCCCTGCCAATCGTCCGGAGAGCCCGTAAAACCGGGCGCTGGCCGATGAATGGCGGGATTATGTAAAAGCCTCGAAACACTGTCGGGGGTTGCCAACGCGCCGGCTGATCGGCTCTCATGCAGGCCCTCCCCCGGAACGGAATTCGATCATGTCCTTGCGCTTCGAATGGCTCGCCGATCACATGCAGCACAGCGACACTTACGCGGCGTGGATCCACCGCCAGTTTCATTACGAATATGCCGAGCAGCCCCTGGCCGAATGGCAGCGCGAATTTGCCGAGGGCCAGACCAATGGCGACTGGCGTTGCCTGATTGCGCTGGACGGGGATCGACTGCTGGGCGGTGCGGCACTGGCCCGGGCGGACCTTGCCCTTCGACCGGATCTGGGGCCGTGGCTGGCCTGTGTGCTGGTCAGCCCTGAATCACGCGGCCAGGGTCTGGCAGAAAGGCTGATCGAGGGGATTGCCGAAGAAGCGAAACACCGGGGCCTGCCGCGTTTCTACCTGCACACCCAAAGCAAACAGGACTATTACGCCAAACGCGGCTGGACGGTGCTGGAGCGTTTTCACGCCTGGGGTAACGAACAATGGCTCATGGTGCGCGACCTGTGAGCCATTGAGTTTTGCGGTTTACGCAGCCGGCGCCTTGGCCTCTTTGAGCAGTTGCTGGATCATCTGCTCCTGCGCCTGATAACTGCCTTCGCCAAAGTGGGTGTAACGCACCTGCCCCTTGGCGTCGACCAGGTAATGCGCCGGCCAGTACTGGTTATCGAAGTTGCGCCAGATCGCGTAGTTGTTGTCGATGGCCACCGGGTAAGTGATGCCGAGCTTCTTCACCTGATCCTTGACGTTGTCGATGATCCGCTCGTAGCCGTATTCCGGGGTGTGCACGCCGATCACTACCAGACCGTCCTTGCCGTACTTTTTCTCCCACTCCTTCACGTACGGCAGGGTGTGCTGGCAGTTGATGCAGTCGTAGGTCCAGAAGTCCACCAGCACCACTTTGCCGCGCAGGGACTCAGCCGTCAGTTCCGGCGAGTTCAGCCACTGCACCGCGCCGGACAGCGACGGCATCGCGCCCTTGCCGGCCTCGTCTTCGGTCGAGTCCGCACGAACTTTGCTGACGAAGTAGTCCACCACCTTCGGCACGTTTTCCAGCACGCTTTTCTCGACCGACGCCACGCCTTGGGAGGAGGTGTTGGCCAACAGCAGGTTGTCGGCACCGGTGGCGATCACCGCCGCCGTCGCCAGCACCGCGACACCCGCACCGCGACGGAACCAGCCGGTGAATGGAATCGACGGTTTCAGCCGGTTGACCAGGCCGCGACCGGCGAAGATCAGCGTCCCCAGCGACAGCGCACTGCCTGCACCGTAGGCCAGCAGCAACAGGCTGGTCTGGGCGTTGGCGCCTTGCAGCATGGCACCGGTGAGGATCACGCCGAGGATCGGCCCGGCGCACGGTGCCCACAAAAGACCGGTGGCGACACCAATCATGATCGACGCCATCGGACCGGCCTTTTTCCGGCTGTCCGGGTCGAGGCGGTTGCCCAACAGCACGAAGGGCCGGGCCAGCCAGTCACCGATGCGCGCGGAAATCAGCGACAGCGCAAACAGCACCATCACCGCCAGCGCAATGTGGCGACCGGTGTTACTGGCCTCGATCACCCACTCGCTGCTGACCACCGCCAGGCTGGAGATCAGGGCAAACGTCAGGGCCATGCCGCCGAGGGTCAGCAGGATCGAAGAACGGGTGCGGTCGGCACCGGCGAACAGAAACGGCACCACCGGCAGGATGCACGGACTGAGGACAGTCAACAGACCGCCCAGGAAAGCGATGAGAAACATGAGGTTCACCTTTTGAATGAGGGGTGGTCTGTTGAGTGGATCGGGGGCCGCGCGTTACGGGCAGCCCCCTTCAATCCTCAAGCCGTCTGGCTGTCCAGCCATTGGCTTTGCGGCGTACGGCTGGCACCGTTTTCAGCCACCATCTGGCCTTGCGGCGTATGGCTGGAACCGTCGGCGGCGACCCTCTGCCCCTGCGGTGTGCGGCTGGCGCCGTCGGCCGCGATCAGGGCGTCGCTGCCCGGCTTGGCCGCCGGGGCCAGTTGAAAGCAGGTGCTGCTGCCACAGCTGTTCTGTTCGACGGCCGCGTTGGCGTGGGCCGCGACGCCGGCGAGGGAGAAGGCAACAGAGGTCAGATAGCGCGTTACGTTGTTCATGGCGATGTTCCTTTTATAGAGGTGGGTAATCAGTTGTCTTCGTTGCAGCCGTCGGCGAATTTGCGGTAGTCGAGCACCTGGGTCTTGCCGGCCGAGTCGAGGTAGGTCAGGCGGGCGTCGACGATGCCGCAGGTCATCGAGTTGTCCTGTTTCAGCGACACGACTTTCTGGATGTCCAGGTGGCTGCCGTAGGAGTAGGTTTGCGGGGTGACATCGGCTTCGGCGCGGGCCGACAGGGTGCAGATGTTCAAAGCGGCAAACAGGCAGGCGGCAGCGATGGATTTGGTCTTGGTGTTCATGGCGTTTTCCTCGGGGCTTCAATGGTTGAGTCGTTGAGTGGGCCGAGGCGTTCTGTGTGTGCCTCGATGGAGCTCATTTAAAGCTCGCGAGGTATCGCGCATGTGTCGGCAAATGCCGTGTATAAATCGCTACGTATCCACGCGCGTCCGGGATACACAGCGATACAAAACCCTGTAAAAATCCGCTTTTTGCGTCGGCGTGTATCCGTCACAGCGCTGGATACACTGCAATACAAAGGCAGGCAGGCGGCCTCGCGCAGGCTCGATAGACTGCCCGGCAATCCCCTTTGATTGAGGTTTGGCCCCATGGAACATGTCGATCACATCCTGATCGTCGACGACGACCGCGAGATTCGCGAACTGGTCGGCAATTACCTGAAGAAGAACGGCCTGCGCACCACGGTGGTTGCCGATGGCCGGCAGATGCGCAGTTTCCTGGAAGCCAACACCGTCGACCTGATCGTGCTCGACATCATGATGCCCGGCGACGATGGCCTGCTGCTGTGTCGCGAACTGCGCTCGGGCAAACACAAGGCCACGCCGATTCTGATGCTCACCGCGCGCAATGATGAAACCGACCGCATCCTCGGCCTGGAAATGGGTGCCGACGACTACCTGACCAAACCCTTCGCCGCTCGCGAACTGCTGGCGCGGATCAACGCCGTGCTGCGGCGCACACGAATGCTGCCGCCGAATCTGGTGGTCACCGAAAGCGGCCGGCTGCTGGCGTTCGGTCGCTGGCAGCTCGATACGTCGGCCCGGCATCTGCTGGACAAGGACGGCACCATGGTCGCGCTGAGTGGCGCGGAATACCGTTTGCTGCGGGTGTTCCTCGACCATCCGCAACGGGTGTTGAGCCGCGATCAGTTGCTGAATCTGACCCAGGGCCGTGACGCCGATCTGTTCGACCGCTCCATCGATCTGCTGGTCAGCCGTCTGCGCCAGCGCCTGCTGGATGACGCCCGCGAACCGGCCTACATCAAGACCGTGCGCAGCGAAGGTTATGTGTTCTCGCTGCCGGTCGAAGTCCTCGGAGCCCCCGCATGAATGTTGCCCTGCGCTGGCCGCGCACCCTCGCCTCCCGCTTGTCGCTGATTTTCCTGATCGGCCTGATCCTCGCTCAGGCGCTGTCGTTCGGCGCGCAATATTACGAGCGCTACGAAAGCGCGAAGAACACCATGCTCGGCAACCTCGAAACCGACGTCTCGACCTCGATTGCCATCCTCGATCGCCTGCCCGCCGAAGAGCGCCCGATGTGGCTCAAGCGCCTGGCGCGTAACAACTACGGTTATCTGCTGAGCGAAGGCGAGCCGGGCACGCCGATTGGTCCGGGTGAAGTGCCGATTGCGGTGACCTCGATCACCGATGCGATCGGCGAAGCGTACCCGCTGACCTTCACCGACATTCCCGGCCCGAAAAAACACTTTCAGGGCCACCTGCGCCTGAGCGACGGCAGCCCGGTGACCATCGATGTGCGTCCGTCGATGGTGCCGCTGTCGCCGTGGCTGCCGGTGGTGTTGCTCGGGCAACTGGCGCTGATGCTCGCCTGCACCTGGCTGGCGGTGCGCATCGCCATCCGCCCCCTCACCCGCCTCGCCAACGCGGTGGAAACCCTCGACCCCAACGCTCACCCGATCAACCTCGACGAAAAAGGCCCGAACGAAGTGGCCTACGCCGCCCGCGCCTTCAACTCGATGCAGGCGCGCATCGCCGCGTACCTGAAAGAGCGCATGCAACTGCTCGCGGCGATCTCCCACGACCTGCAAACCCCGATCACCCGCATGAAACTGCGGGCAGAGTTCATGGACGATTCGGCCGAGAAAGACAAACTGTGGAACGACCTCGGCGAGATGGAACATCTGGTGCGCGAAGGCGTGGCCTATGCCCGCAGCATCCATGGTTCGACCGAAGAAAGCCGGCGCACCAACCTGGATTCGTTCCTCGACAGCCTGGTGTTCGACTATCAGGACATGGGCAAGGAAGTGCAGTTGAGCGGCAAGAGTGACGCGGTCATCGACACCCGCCCCCACGCGTTGCGCCGGGTGCTGGTCAATCTGACCGACAACGCGCTGAAGTTCGCCGGGGCTGCCGAGTTGCTGATTCAGCGCGACAAGAGCGGCCTCTCGATCAAGGTCATGGATCGCGGCCCGGGCATCGCCGAAGAGGAACTGGCCCAGGTGATGGAGCCGTTCTACCGCGTGGAAAACTCGCGCAACCGCAGCACCGGCGGCACTGGACTGGGGCTGGCGATTGCCCAGCAACTGGCGATGGCGCTGGGCGGTTCGCTGACGCTGAGCAATCGCGAAGGTGGCGGGTTGTGTGCGGAGCTGAAACTGCCGCTACAGGCCTGAACCAACAAAAAGCCCTGTGGGAGCCAATGCTCTCACAGGGCTTTTTGTTGTCGGTGAGATCAGTTGATGCCGATCACCCCGTCCTCATGCAGTTGCTGCAACAACGCCAGACCGCTGTCCATGAATGACACTTTTTCCTGCAACCCCGCCTCCAACGCCAACCCTTGCAGTTGCTCACGACCGCTCAGCAACGGGAATTCCTCGATCCGCTGCAACAACCGCCACGCCAGCGGGCTCAACTCGGAAAACTTCACACTCCAGTCCGTGGTTCGCCGCACCAGCAAAAGCGTCGGCTGGGCTGGTGGCGTGGCCGGTTGATGATCCGGCCCCAGCATCTGCACCGGCCAGGTGTACGCCAAGGGCCAGGCCAGTGCCGAAACCTGCAACGACTGCTCCAGCAACTGCGCCGGATCGCTCGCAGGCAAAGGTTCGGCGTCGGACTGCTGCAACACCATTTCCACCCACTCGTAGTGCGCCAGCTCCACCAGAAACGTCGGCCATTTTCCGTCATTCAACACCGCCGGCTCCGACGCGAGGTAACCGACAAACTCCTCGGCGATCTCACCGAATTTCGGCGTCTGCGCGCGGTAGTCCCGCAGGAAGCCACGAATCAATGTGCGCCAGCGTTCCTGGCCGATGATCCGGATCAGCACCGGAAACGTACCGCCCAGCAGTTGCGAGACGTTGTTGAACACCAGATCGCGATAGACATTGACCCGCGCCGCGTTCATGTCGGCGGGTGGCGATTCGTGGTCCGGATCGCGCAGGTAGCGGGTCAGGGCCTGTTGTTGCAGCAGAAGATTATCCACGCGGACCTCCTTCGGTTTGCAGACGGCGGATGGTTTGCAGTTCGGCCACCAGTTCAGAAAACGCCGGAAAATTGAAATCTCGCTCCAGCAAGGTCGGCTGCGCGCCGAATCGGCCATAAGCGTCGGCCAGCAACGACCAGACCACCGGTTTGACCGAGGCGCCGTGGGTGTCGATTTTCAGCGTGTCGGACTCATCAAAGTGCCCGGCCACGTGCATGCCGACCACCCGGCCCGGCTCGATGGCGGCCAGAAACGTCTGCGGATCGAAACCGTGGTTGATCGAATTGACGTAGACGTTGTTCACGTCCAGCAGCAGGTCGCAATCGGCCTCGCGTAGCACGGCGTTGGTGAAGGTCACTTCGTCCATGTCCTGCCGGGGCGCGGCATAATAGGAAACGTTTTCCACCGCCAGCCGCCGGCCGAGAATGTCCTGGGCCTGGCGGATCCGCGCGGCGACGTGGTGCACCGCTTCTTCGGTGAATGGCAACGGCAACAAGTCGTAGAGGTGACCGTCGTCGCTGCAATAGCTCAGGTGTTCGCTGTACAGCGGCACCTTGTGATGATCGAGAAAGGTCCGCACTTCCCGGAGAAAACCGACGTCCAGCGGCGCCGAGCCACCGAGCGACAACGACAATCCGTGGCAGGACAACGGATACCGCTCGGCCAGCTCACGCAACGCGGCGCCATGGGCACCGCCGACGCCGATCCAGTTTTCCGGGGCGACTTCCAGAAAGTCGAAATCGCCGGTGCGAGCGGCTTGCAGGTCTTTCATCAGGCCGCGACGCAGGCCGAGCCCGACACTGGCCTGCAAGGTGGGGTGGGGAATCTGCATGGGCAAGATCTCTGCTGAGGAGCCGCCGGGCGTGGCGACTGACAGGCTCAGTTAAACCGGCGGGTGTATCGCGGCTGTGTGGACAATGCGCGGGAAGTGGCGGGTTTTGTATCGGCGGCGGGCCTGTACACAATGGGATACAGACTCGCTGCCCTTCTTCGTGAACGGCGAGTTCATCGGTTTAAACCAACTCAAAAACTGTACATACAACCCTGTATATCCAGAGCTTACGGATGACACCTACAGATGCCGGCGAAATGCCCTACCTTCGCACGAGAACCATCTTATTGAATTATCATTTTTGACAGATCAATGAAACAAAAAAAACCCGCATCAGCCGAAACTGACACGGGCTTTTCCCCACATCAACGACCGTTACTTCAGGTCGTCAAAGTGGTCTCGCAGGAACTCGTAAAAGCGAAACGCTTTCAACAATCTCCATACGAGGCTCAACGTACGCAACAAAAGCTTCATACGTTTTGGCCTCCAAGGTTTGGGGCCAAACCTCCAGCGCACTTACCGGATCACGCGTACCTTCGGAAGAACACGCCAGTACTTCCGGTGAGGCGGCCGGTTGAAATCCCTCCGAATCATCATTCCGGCACGGATGCAAAACCGTGTCAGAGGGCGTGAAACCGTTAGGCCACCAGCCAAACCCTACCGCTGCACCAGGGTGTGAGCGCGGGCATATTAACCCAGAATCGCAGGTGGTAAGTCTCGGCCCAGTGATTCTTAAATGAAAGAAGCGCGCATTTTGTAAACCGTTATTTCTGTCAGCACTATCCTCCTACATCAGGTGCTGAAAACACGTTCCAGGATCTCAAATACACCCACTCATTGTGGGTAAAAATTACGTTGCAAGGATAGGAAAAGCTCAATAACATGACTTCTACGCCAGTGCTTCCGGTGAGACGCACTAAGCCTCAGCCGCAATCTGAGGCTTGCTAAAAAACCGCCCCGCAAGGCGGTTTTTTTTCGCCATCATTTGCTCCAGGCGGACATGGGCCGGCGCTTTGTCTTGGCCTCTTAGCGGAATCAAATTCGGGAGCCCACGCTAAGGTGGAAGAGTGCACCGTCGCGATACACAACGATTCACAGCCTCGAAATCAACGCAACCCGCTCCCACCGGCGCCAACAACGGCTAGACTCAATCAGTACCCAGTCGAGGGGGACGCAGGACAGCAGTGTCGCCCTGCCCGTTTCCACGACCACCGCCCGGTGGTGAATGCCTCGACCCCCAACGCCACCGGACTGTGATCCTGTCAAAGGAGCACATGAAATGGACGAGGCCAGACTCAACGAATTCATGGGCAAACTGGTCAACGACATGGGCGGCGCGGCGATGCTGGCCAATGTCATTGTCGGCGAAGAACTCGGCCTGTATCGGGCAATGGCCGACAGCCAGCCGATCAGCCCCGAATCCCTCGCTGCAAAAACCACCTGCAATCCGCGCCTGGTGCGCGAATGGCTGAGCGCCCACGCGGCGTCCGGCTACATGGAACATCACGACGGCAAATTCCGCCTGCCGGAAGAACAGGCGCTGGCCCTGGCCAAGGAAGATTCGCCGGTGTACGTGGCCGGCGGCCTCGGCGTAGTGGCGTCGTTTTTCCATGACAAGGACAAACTGGTCAAAGCCATGCGCGGCAACGGCGCCTTGTCCTGGGGCGATCACCATCCGTGCATGTTCACCGGCACCGAGCGCTTCTTCCGCCCCGGCTACAAGGGGCATTTGATTGCCGAGTGGCTGCCGGCGCTGGACGGCGTGGTGGCCAAACTCGAAGAAGGCGCCAAGGTCGCCGACATCGGCTGCGGTCACGGTGCGTCCACGGTGATCATGGCTCAGGCCTATCCCAACTCGCGGTTCGTCGGCTTCGACTATCACGCGCCTTCGATCACCGTCGCCACCCAACGGGCCGAAGAAGGCGGCGTCAGCAGTCGCGCGCGGTTCTTCCAGGGCACGGCGAAAAGCTATCCGGGCGATGACTATGACCTGATCTGCTATTTCGACTGCCTGCACGACATGGGCGATCCGGTCGGCGCGGCACGGCATGCCTACGATTGCTTGAAGGACGACGGCACGGTGTTGTTGGTCGAGCCGTTTGCCAACGACACCCTGGACGAAAACATCACGCCGGTCGGGCGCTTGTTCTATGCCGCGTCAACGTTCATCTGCACGCCAAATTCGCTGTCCCAGGAAGTGGGACTCGGCCTCGGTGCGCAGGCGGGAGAATCGCGCTTGCGCAAAGTGTTTACCGAAGCGGGTTTCAAACACTTCCGGCGGGCGACGCAGACGCCGTTCAACCTGATTCTGGAGGCGCGCAAGTAACCATCGTGCAGCGGACGCCTCTGAAAAGAGGCGTCCGTCGGTGCTAACCTGCAAGGCACCTACAGCCTGCGGAGCGCTGATCATGCTCGACCGTCCCCTCCCCGACCCGCTCGACTATCTGCAACAGGTCATGGCCGACGGCGACTTCATTGTGCTGACCGGCGCCGGCATCAGCACGCCGTCAGGCATCCCGGACTACCGCGACACCGACGGTGTGCGCCGTGGCCGGCAGCCGATGATGTACCAGGAATTCCTCGCTGCCCCGGAGTCGCGCCGCCGCTATTGGGCCCGGGCCATGCTCGGTTGGCCGCGCGTTCGCCAGGCACGGCCGAACGCCGCCCATGAGGCGCTGGCCAGTCTGCAAAGCCAAGGCCGGATCGGCGGTTTGATTACCCAGAATGTCGACACCCTGCACGATCAGGCCGGCAGTCGCGATGTCGTCGAACTGCACGGCAGCCTGCACCGGGTGCTGTGTCTGGATTGCGGTCAGCGCAGCGAGCGGGATTCGATCCAGCAATTGATGGAAAAGCAGAACCCGTATCTGGCCGGCGTCGATGCCGTGCAGGCACCGGACGGCGACACCCTGCTCGACCCGGCGTTCGAGGCACGCTTCCAGGTGCCACACTGCCCGTATTGCGCAGGCGAACGGATGAAACCGGACGTGGTGTTTTTCGGTGAGAACGTGGCGCAGCCTACGGCGGCGCGGGCCATGGCGCTGGCGGAAAATGCTGCCGGGATGCTGGTGGTTGGTTCGTCGTTGATGGCGTATTCGGCGTTTCGCCTGTGTCGGGTGATTGCGGATCGTGGAAAGCCGCTGATTGCGATCAATCTGGGGAAGACGCGGGCGGATGAGCTGCTGGATTTGAAGATTGAAGCGTCTTGTGAGGCGTTGTTGCCGCTGTTGGCTCAAGCGATGAATGGTTGATGCCGGGAGGGAGATGTCCGGCTTGCGATCCCTAACCCCTCACCCTAGCCCTCTCCCAGAGGGAGAGGGAACTGACCGTGTTGTACTTTAGAGGTACATCGACCTGAAATATCGAGTTGATCCATCAAGAGTTGTAAGGCCTGAATCCACGTAAGTCACCTCGACGCCGACGTGAACTAATTCGCCGTGAGTCCATATTCGACTCGATTTTTCAGGTCGATGTATGACGCGAGACACCTCGGTCGTCTCCCTCTCCCTCCGGGAGAGGGCTGGGCG